>NZ_MUNF01000325.1 GCF_002154555.1 Streptomyces murinus | reverse complement strand
CGTCCTCGGAGACGTCCTCGGCGCGCCGGAAGACGGCCGCCGTGTCGTCCCCCGCGACCCGCACCGTGCGCGCGTCGCCCAGCATCTCCTCCGGGGTCGTACCGCCGACCCCGTGCACCAGTAACTCGAGATCGACCGGCTCGGGCGCGCGGCCCCCGACCCGCTGTCCACCGGGGCGTTCCTGAGCGCGTTCCACACTTCCCCCGTGACGCCGTACGGCCTGTGTCCGTGCGCGCTTCAGGATGTCCGTTTCCGGCCCGCTGTACACCGCTCGTCACAGAATCTCCCCGATCGCCGCGGCGGCGAGCGTGCCCCCCGGCCGCCCGCCCGCGTGGCGCCGGGCGGTGACGCACCCCGTGCCGTCCCGTGAAAAGATGGGACGCCCGCGCACCTCCGGACGGACGAACGCGCTGCTCGCAGGCGGATGCGCCGGGTGTGTCGAACGGTTGGCGGCGAAAGGACCGGAGCGTACGTGAGCGAGAATCAGCACCTCCTCGCCGAGCAGCGCCGCGCCCTGATCCTGGACGAGGTCCGGCGCCGCGGCGGTGCCCGGGTCAATGAACTGACCCGCAGGCTCGGGGTGTCGGACATGACCGTGCGCCGCGACCTGGACGCGCTGGCCCGGCAGGGCGTGCTGGAGAAGGTGCACGGCGGCGCGGTCCCGGTGGTCGAGGCGAGCACTCATGAGCCGGGCTTCGAGGCCAAGTCGGGCCTGGAGCTGTCGGCCAAGGAGGACATCGCGCGGGCCGCCGCCGCCCTGGTCACCCCCGGCACCGCGATCGCCCTGTCCGGCGGTACGACGACGTACGCGCTCGCGCAGCATCTGCTGGAGGTGCCGGACCTGACCGTGGTGACGAACTCGGTGCGGGTCGCGGACGTCTTCCACGCGGCGCAGCGCATCTCGGGGCAGCGCCAGGGCGCGGCCACGGTGGTGCTGACCGGCGGGGTGCGCACGCCGTCCGACTCGCTGGTGGGCCCGGTGGCGGACCAGGCGATCGCCGCGCTCCACTTCGATCTGCTCTTCCTCGGGGTGCACGGCATATCGGTCGAGGCGGGCCTGTCCACGCCGAACCTGGCGGAGGCCGAGACCAACCGCCGCCTGGTGCACTCGGCGCGGCGCGTGGTGGTGGTCGCCGACCACACCAAGTGGGGCACGGTGGGCCTGAGTTCGTTCGCCACGCTGGATCAGGTGGACACCCTGGTGACCGACTCGGGGCTGCCGCAGGAGGCCCGCACCGAGGTCTCCGAGCGGCTGCGGCGGCTGATCGTGGCCGGGGAGCCGGACGTCGAGGACGCGGCAGGGGACGACGGGGAGGCGGACGTCGACAGCGCCGCGGAACCCGCCGACGACGTCGAGGACAACTGACACCGCGTCAACTACGCTGCGGCCACGGCCTGTCCGCGCGGAAGAGGTTCAGCACTCGCCAACGCCCCACCTCCGTGCGGGACTTCACGAGGAGGTTGCCGCCATGGCCCAGCGTCTGCGTCCGGTCGGCCCGGACTTCGTCGACCGTGCGCCCGTACGGCTGGTGTTCGGCCGGGACATGAAAGCCGCCCCGGATCTGGTCTACCAGGCCCTCGCCGAGGATGTGTCGAGCATGCCGCAGTGGTTCTCGGCGGTGGCCCGCGCCCGGTCGACGGACGGTGGACGCGAGGTCCGGCTGCGCGGCGGCATCCGCTTCGAGGAGACCGTCCTGGCCGCCGAGAAGCCCGCGCTGTACACGTACCGCGTCGACGTGACCAACACCCCGGGCGCCCGCGCCTGGATCGAGGAATGGCGCCTGACCCCCGTCGGCACCGGCACCCGCATCCGGGCGGTCTTCGCCCTCGACGGCACCGCCGCGTTCCGCCTCGGCTGCCGACTTGCCGCCCCGGGCGTGGGCCTCGCCATCCGGCAGGCGGCGGGGGCACTGGACCGACGGCTGTCCTGAGCCGACCGGTACGGCGACGGCGGCGACGGCCCGCGGAATCAGCACGCCAGGCCTCCGCCGCCCCGCTGCCCGTACCGCGCGCCATGCCGGGGCGTCGCCCTTGTCCGGCCGCACGCGGGGATCCGCCGGGTCACGGACCCCTCAGTCGGGCCACACGCCGGTGGCCAGCAGCGTCTCGATGGCCGTCGTGTACGGCGCGATGTCCAGGCCCTGCTCGGTGAGCCACGCGTCCGAGTAGTACTTGTCGAGGTACCGGTCGCCCGGGTCGCACAGCAGGGTGACGACGCTGCCGGTACGGCCCTCGGCCACCATCTCGGAGACGATCTTCAGCGCGCTCCACAGCCCGGTTCCGGTGGAGCCGCCCGCCTTGCGGCCGATGACCCCCTCCAGGGCCCGTACGGCGGCGACGCTGGCCGCGTCCGGGACCTTCATCATCCGGTCGATCGCGCCGGGCACGAAGCTCGGCTCCATGCGCGGCCGGCCGATGCCCTCGATCCGGGAGCCGCAGTCGCAGGTGACATCCGGGTCGCCGCTGGTCCAGCCCTCGAAGAAACAGGAGTTGTCCGGGTCGGCGACACAGATACGGGTGTCGTACTGCATGTAGTGCACATAGCGGGCGAGCGTCGCCGAGGTGCCGCCGGTGCCCGCCGTGGCGACGATCCACGCCGGCTCCGGGAACCGCTCCAACTCCAGCTGGCGGAAGATCGATTCGGCGATGTTGTTGTTGCCGCGCCAGTCGGTGGCCCGCTCGGCGTAGGTGAACTGGTCCATGTAGTGGCCGCCGGTCTCCACCGCGAGGCGGGCGGACTCCTCGTACATCTTCCGGGAGTCGTCCACGAAGTGGCAGCGGCCGCCGTGGAACTCGATGAGGCGGCACTTCTCGGCGCTGGTCGTGCGGGGCATGACCGCGATGAAGGGCACCCCGATCAGCTTGGCGAAGTACGCCTCGGAGACGGCGGTGGAGCCGCTGGACGCCTCGATCACCGGGCGGCCGGGGCGGATCCAGCCATTGCAGAGGCCGTAGAGGAACAGCGAGCGGGCGAGGCGGTGCTTGAGGCTGCCGGTGGGGTGCGTCGACTCGTCCTTCAGGTAGAGGTCGATGCCCCAGCGCTCAGGCAGCGGAAAGCGCAGCAGGTGGGTGTCGGCCGAGCGGTTGGCATCGGCCTGCACCTTGCGGACGGCCTCTTTCAGCCAGTCCCGATAGGCGGGGTCGGTACGGTCGACATCGAGGGTGGCGCCGGTCCTGGCCTGGTGGGTGATGCTCACGTCGGTGCTCCTTACGCTCTGCGCCGACGGCGCCTCGGGCGGGCCGGCTCTTTCGAGCATAGGCATCTTTCAGACCGCTTCCCACCTGCATAAACGCATCTTTGGGCGGCCCAAAGTGACCCTGGGGCACAGGCGTACGAGATGGTCGGGCGCGCCGCCGGGTGTGCTCCGGGCCGCTGTCGTGCGCGCCCCCGCGCGCACTGGTGCTCCGCCCCGTGGCGCGGCAGACTGCACGCGTCGGGACAAACGTCCCGTACGCGGACGGGGGCGCACACCGGAACACGGGAACACGCGCGCAAGGGGGCGGCGAGGGATGGCGGAGCCGGAGTTCACGGCCAAGGGCGTGCGGATCGGGAAACGCATGCGCTCGCTCACCCGGGCCGGACAGGTCCGGATCAATGACGGCAGGGTGGAGTTGCTCAACAGTTACGGCAGCGAGATCGACAGCGCGCCGGTGCAGGCGGTGCGCGCCTCCAAGCCGTGGTTCGCCCCGGACGACAAGGCGCTGGCCGACATCAACGGCCAGCGGTACCTGCTGACCCTGGCCGACCAGGACCCCGCCCCGGGCGAGCCGGGCACCCCCGCGGCCCGCCGCTTCATCGAGGCGGTCCGCCGGGCCGCGGGCCGCGGCGGCTGAAGGGGGCGGAAGCCCGCAGCGGGCTCGGGCGGCGTGGGGCGGCGTGCGGCAACAAGCGCGCGGCCTGTCATGCCGGGGAGGCGTACGTCGTCAGGGCGGCGCGTGTCGTTCGGGGCGGCGCGTGTCGTTCGGGGCGGCACCCGGTGCCCCGGCGCGAAGGAGCGCGATCTTCCGCGAAGGAGCGCGATATTCGGTGCGCATGTCACGACGTCCCACGGCACTCGGTGTCCGCGCGGCACGCGATGTCCGGACGGCGTATGACGTCGGGTCGGCACGCGATGTCCGGACGGCGTACGGTGTCGGGTCGGCACGCCGTGCCCGCAGGCCGGGCGGCACCAATCCGCCGCGGGGCACGCGGTGTTCGGGCGATCGGCACGGCGTCGGACACCGGTGATCAGGGCACCGGAATTCACCACCCGTATCCATCCGGACGCGATGAGTTGCATCACTCCGCCCCCTGCGCCACGCTGGTCTCACGTCACTCTGGGTTTACCGGCGACAACGCTGCGAACCAGCCCGCCGGCCACCGACAGCAGGCGGCCGCTTTCCCGGGGCCGGGGGGCCTGCTGGATCCGTTGTTCTCCGTGTTCTCCGGTTCCGTTCCGGACCTCACATCGGGGAGTCGCAGCCGTGATCAGTCACCCAAGCAGGCACTGCACGGTGGAGCTCCAAGCCCTGCCGTCGCGGATCGGCCAGGTCCGCAGAATCGTATCTGCGCAATTGCGCTACTGGCATCTGGACCCGTTGATAGACCGAGCCGCGCTCGGTGTGACGGAGCTGCTCAGCAACGTCCACCGACACGCCAGGCCCGACAAGTCGTGCACCGTCGAGCTGGAGCTGCGCCCGGACCGGCTCACCGTGTCGGTACGCGACCACGATCCGCGATTGCCGGTACCGGCCGACGAAGCGGACATGGACGCGGAGGGCGGCACACCGCTCGCCACCTGCGGGCGGGGCCTCGCCATGGTCGCCGCGGTCAGCGAGAGCTGGGGCGCGCGGCCGGACGGCGACAACGGCAAGGTCGTCTGGTTCACCCTGCCCGCGACGCCCGGCCTTCCGGCCCGCGTGCCGCGCCGCACCCCGGAACACCAGCCGACGCCCACCCCGGTCGCGGCGGGCGTCGTCAGCACGGCGGCTCCCGCCACCCCGCCCCGCGCACCGGTCCCGGCGGCGGTCACGACCGCCCCCGGCGGGCAGGAACTGGCCGCCACCCACCCGGTCGCGGCGGGCACGGGCTGAACCGGACCGGTGGGCGGGCGTACGGCGGCACGGGTGCCCGGCGAGCGGCGACGAACCGCCCGCCGGGCACCCGCACGCCCACGGGACGAGCGTTTCCGTATCCACCGGCACTTCTGTATCTACCAGTATGTACACTGACCCCATGAGCACCTCCGAACGACTCATCGAGTCGACCCGCGACCTGCTCTGGGAGCGCGGCTACGTGGGCACCAGTCCCAAGGCGATCCTGGAGCGCGCCGGCGCGGGCCAGGGCAGCATGTACCACCACTTCAAGGGCAAGCCGGACCTCGCGCTGGCGGCGATCCGGCGCACCGCCGAGCAGCTGCGGGCGGCGGCCGAACGCTCCCTGGAGGGCCCGGGCACACCGTACGAGCGCATCGAGGCGTATCTGCGCCGCGAGCGCGAGGTGCTGCGCGGCTGCCCGGTCGGGCGGCTGACCATGGACCCGGACGTGATCGCCAGTGACGAGCTGCGCGCCCCGGTGACGGAGACGCTCGCCGCGATCCGGGAGCGGATCGCCAGGGTCGTCGAAGAGGGCAAGCGGCAGGGGCAGTTCGCGCCCGAGCTGGACGCCGAGCGGGCCGCCGCGACCATCCTCGCGACCGTGCAGGGCGGCTATGTGCTGGCCCGCGCCGCCGGTTCCCCCGCCGCCTTCGACGCGGCCGTCGACGGGCTGCTCGCCCTTCTCGCGCCCCGAACCGCCTGAGGAAAGGGGCCACTTGATGCATGCCATGCAGTACGAGGTGACACTGCCCGCGGACTACGACACAGGCATCATCCGCGCCCGTGTCGACCGCCTCGGGCATCTGCTGGACGACTGGGAGGGGCTCGGCCTCAAGGCGTATCTGCTGCGGGAACGCGGTGTGCACGGCTCGCCGGTCAACCAGTACGCGCCGTTCTATCTGTGGCGCACGGTCGAGGGCATGAACCGCTTCCTGTGGGGCGGCGGATTCCAGCGCCTGGCCGAGGACTTCGGACGTCCGGCCGTACGCCGGTGGACAGGGCTCGGTTACGCCGAGGGCACCGGCACCCGTGCCGCGTTCGCCGTGCGGCACAGGCAACCGGTCCCGGAGGGTGCGGACTTGCCGTCCCTGATGGAGGAAGCGGCGGGCGCGGCCGAGCGGTTGGCCGCCGAGGACGGTGCCGTACTGGCCGCGACGGCCGCCGACCCGCACCGCTGGGAGCTGGTCCACTTCTCCCTCTGGGAGCACGACACCCCCAAGGCCGAGGGCGACCTCTACCGGGTGCTGCATCTGTCCGCCCCCGGCCGCGACCGGCTCCCGCGCGGGCGGCACTGGTGATCCGTACGGTCCTCGGTGACATCCGCCCGCAGGAGCTGGGGGTGTGCGACGCGCACGACCATCTCTTCCTGCGCAGCAGGCAGTTGCCGGGCAGGGAACTGGACGACGTCGCCGCCGCGCGGGCCGAACTGGAGGCGTTCCGGGCGGCGGGCGGTGCCGCCGTCGTGCAGTGGACACCGCACGGCATGGGCCGCCGCCCGGCCGATCTCGCGACCCTGTCCCGGGCCACCGGTGTGCACCTGGTCTGTGCGACGGGGCTGCATCAAGCCCCGCACACGGCACCGGAGTTGCTGGAGGGACTGCGCGGCAGGCTGGCCGAGGTCTTCGTCACCGAGCTGACCGAGGGCATCGGTACGACCGGGGTGCGGGCCGGGCTGATCAAGGTGGCGGGCGGGTTCCACACGCTCGACGCGCACGCCCGCTGGACCATGGCGGCGGCCGCCGAGGCGCACCACGCGACCGGCGCGCCCATCGCCGTCCATCTGGAGCTGGGCACCGGCGCCCTCGACATACTCGACCTGCTCTGCGGTGAGTTGGGCGTGCCCGGCGACCGGGTGATCCTCGGTCATCTGAACCGCTTCCCCGACCCGGTGACCCAGCGGCAGGCCGCCGCCTCGGGCTGCTGGCTCGCCTTCGACGGCCCCTCGCGCACCCATCACGCCACCGACTGGCAGATGCCGGCCGGCGCCCGCGCCCTCGCGGAGGCCGGCTTCGGCGACCGGCTGCTGCTCGGCGGGGACACGGTGACCGCCGGGGCGCGCTCGGTCGACGGCGGCCCGGGGATGCCGTACCTGTTGCGGCGCCTGCGCCCGCGCCTGGCGGCGGAGTTGGGCACGGAACTGGTCGACCGGATCCTCACCGAACACCCGGGGAAGGCGTTCTCCGTCGACTGGGCGTGACGGTCCGGGCGTCATGTCCGGCATGACGTCGGCACACCACGAGTGGATCACCGGCGCCGCGTACGAGAACGTGCCGGGCCGGCCGCGTCCGATGGCGGCCGCACGCGCTTGACTGCGGGAACGCGGCATCGACCGGATGCCGTTCGGGCCCGAGGAGATCGGCTAGGGGCGCGTCTGCGGGATCGGCGCCGACGGCCACTGGCACGGCTGGTACGACGTCCGGGTGCGCGCCGACGCCCTGTGGCGGCTCGGGCCGCACCCCGGCCGGCCGACGGCCCGGGTCAACAGGCCGTCCCCGCCCGGCTGGTGGCATGCCGCGGCCGAGCGGCGAGGACGACTACCGCGGCGAGGTGTTCAGCGCAGTGCGGCCAGCGGGTCGTCCAGGACCGGCTGCCAGGCCAGTTCGGCGGCGCCGACCAGGCTGTTGTGGTCGAGGGTGCACGGCAGGATCGGGACGCCGCCGCTCTGGCCCCACAGGCTGCGGTCGGCGACCACCGCCCGCAACCGGCTCGGATCGGCGTCCAGCAGGGTGCGGTGGAGGCCGCCGAGGATGATCCGGTCGGGGTTGAGGATGTTGACCAGACCGGCGAGTCCGAGGCCCAGCCGGTCGATCAGGGCCTCGGCGGCACGGCGCACGGCGGGGTCGTCGTACTGCGTGCGCAGCAGGTCGTCGGCCTGCTTCAGGAGCGAGTCCTCGGGGCCCGGTTCGCGGCCGGCCTCCACGAGCAGCGCCAGCGGGTCGGCCTCGACGTCCAGGCAGCCCCGGCCGCCGCAGTGACAGGGGCGGCCCTCGGGGTTGACGGTGAGGTGCCCGACCTCCAGGGCCAGCCCCGAACTGCCGGTGTGCAGACGGCCGTCGAGGACGAGCGCGCCGCCGACGCCCCGGTGTCCGGTGGCCACGCACAGCAGATCGCGGGCGCCCCGGCCCGCGCCGTGCCGGTGTTCGGCGAGCGCCGCGAGGTTGACGTCATTTCCGGTGAACGCGGGCCCCGGGATGCCCGCCGCGCGCACGCACTCCTCGAACAGCCGGCGGACCGGCGCGCCAACAGGCCAGGCGAGGTGCAGGGGGTTGAGGGCGAGGCCCTCGGGCTGGGCGACGGCGGACGGCACGGCGAGCCCGGCGCCCACGCAGCGGCGGCCGGTGGTGCGCAGCAGTTCCGCGCCCGCCTCGACCACCGAGCCGAGCACCTTCGCCGGGTCGGCGGCCACGGTCTCGCAGCCGGGCGCGGTGGCCACGATCCGGCCGCCGAGGCCGACCAGCGCGGCCCGGAAACCGTCGGCGTGCACCTGCGCGGCCAGCGCGACCGGGCCTTCCTCGGCGACATCGAGCCGGTGCGAGGGGCGGCCCTGGGAGCCGGCCGCGGCGGCGGGGCGGGCGTCCACCCGGATCAGGCCGAGGGCCTCCAGTTCGGCGGCGACCGCGCCGGCCGTGGCCCGGGTGACGCCGAGTTCGGCGGTGAGCACGGCCCGGGTCGGCGCCCGTCCGGTGTGCACCAGTTCAAGGGCGGGCCCGAGCGCGCTCCGGCCCCGGTCCAGCCGCGCCCTCGTGGTGGTCCTCTCCCCCGCCGCCCGGGGTTCCGCCTTGCCGCTCATGAGGGCGAGTCTCCCATGATCCGCATCGCTCGTGGCCCGCGCGGCCGTCACAGCCCGCTCACCCGCAGCGTGATGTTCAGCCGCCCGGCCAGGCCCAGCCAGGGCGGTGCCGTGCCCGGGTGGACCCGGGGCACCCCGTGGTAGGCGGCGCGGGCGGGGTCGCCGAAGACGAACAGGTCGCCGCTGCGCAGCTCGACGTCGGTGTACGGCCGGGTCCGCGTCTCGGTGTTGCCGAAGCGGAAGACGCAGGTGTCGCCGAGGCTCAGCGAGACCACCGGTGCGTCGGCCCGTTCATCGCTGTCGCGGTGCATGCCCATGTGGGCGGCGCCGTCGTAGAAGTTGATCAGCGCGATGTCGTAGGGCAGCCCGGGTACGGCCGCCGGTCCGAGCGCGTCGGCCACCGCGCGCCGGGCCACCTCGCCGAGCCGTCCGGGGAAGGGCTTGACCGGGGCGCCGTCGCCGTCGATGGCCTTAAGGGTGTACGCGTAGGGGTACTGATGGGGTCCGGGACACTCGGGGTTGTCCCGTACGGGCCGTCCGCAGGCGGGGCAGGCGCGTACGACGCCCCAGTGCAGGCCGAGGCAGACCTGGCGGGCGGTCATGGTGCCGCCACCCGGGGTGCGCACGGTGCGCAGTCCGGCCGGGGGTCGTGCCCAGTCCCGGCAGGCGGCGAGGAGTTCACGCTGGTGCTCGGCCGGCAGCCAGTCCGGGATGTGCGCGGCGCCCGGCGCGAGCTGCGCGCGCTCCCGGGGGAACAGTTCCGCGTCCACGTACCCCATCCTGCCTCACGGGGCCCGCCGCCAGCTGAGGATCCAGCCCGCGGTCAGCGCCGCCGCGCCGCCCGCCAGGGCGATCGCGCCACCCGTTCCGATGCCCTCGGCCACCGAGCCGAAGCAGGCCGGGCCGACGCCCTGGAGCGTCATGTTGCCGGAGCCGAGCAGCCCGAAGGCCTGGCCCTGGCCGTCTCGCGGCAGGGCGTCCAGGAAGGGCCGTTGCAGACCGAGGCCGTAGGCGAAGCCGGAGCCGGTGAGCAGCAGCAGAGCGCACGAGACGCCCACGCCGGGCTCGGCGGCGAAGCCGATCAGCGGCAGTCCCATCAGGACGACCAGCGGCACGACCAGCCGCTCCCGGACGGACGGCCGCAGCAGCCGCCCCACCAGCAGGTCGCCGATCAGCATGCCGACCGGCAGACAGCCCATCAGCGCCGCGTACCAGCCGGGCGCGAAGTGCCGGCCGCCCGCGTAGGCGACGATCAGTCCCTCCGCGCCCGCCACGAACGCCGACGGCAGCCACTGGGCCAGCATCAGACGTCGTACCGTACGACCGCGCAACAGCAGTCCGGCGCCGCGCAGGCTGGCCCGGACGGCCCCGCCGTCGCCCCGCGCGCTGCCGGAGGTGCCGTCGGACCCGCCCGGCTCCAGCCGGGGCAGCCGCAGGCGGACGGCGAGCGCGCAGCCGAGGTAGAGGGCGGCGCTCACCGCGAGCGCCCGGTGGGCGCCGAGCACCGCGACGGCGGCGCCGCCCAGCGCCAGGCCGAAGAGCTGCGCGCCGGAGGAGGCCATGTTGTTCAGTGAGCGGCCCAGGACATAGGCGTCGCCCTCGAGCCACCGCGCGACCAGCCGGCTCGACGCGCCGCTGAACACCGGGGTGGCGAGGGCGATCAGGGCCACGATGCCGAGACTCGCCGCGATCGGCATCCGCACCAGGGCGAGCAGCACGGCGGCGGCGCACTCCAGGGCGTAGCCGCAGGCGATGAGCGCGCGGGGCGGCAACCGGTCGGCCAGGGAGCCGAACAGCAGCGAGCCGAACAGCTGCGGCAGAAAGCTGATGCCGAAGGCCAGCGCGCTGAACAGCGCGGAGCCGGTGGCCGTGAAGACGAGCACCGAGAATGTGGTGATCCGCAGCGAGTCCGCGGTGATCGCGACGGTACGGGTCGTGAAGAGCAGCCGGAAGCGCGGCTCGGCCAGCACTTCCCGGTAGGTGGCTCGATGGTCGCCCTGGACGGGTTCGGCGGTTGTGGTCACGCCGGACAGCTTCCGCGTACGTCCCCTCCGGGCTCCAATGATTCGTCCCTGCACGAATCGAAGCGGGCACCTGGCGATAGCGTGACGGGATGCTCCGCTTCGAAGTCTCCGTCGAGGACCTGCTGCGCAGCCGGTTCGCGCTGTCGCCCGCGATGGAACTCTCCGCGCTGCTGCGCTCGCTCGCCGGCCGGAACCGGCCGCTGCCGCGCGCCTGGGCGGCCCGGCTCCGGCCGGCCTTCGAACGGCTTCGCCGCGAGACCGAACTGGACGCCTTCCTCGCCCTGCACACCGCGCGATCCGGCGCGGACTTCGTCGCCCCGCCGCCGCGCGGCCTCGGCCAGACCTGGGCGGACGACCTCGCCGCGATCCGGGCCACTCCCGCGGCCGCGGCCCACCGCGAACTCGTCGCCGCCAAGGCCCGGCCGCTCGGCCGTGATCCCCGGGTGCGCGCGGTGCTGGACTCGGCGGACGCGGTCCCCCGGATCGCCGAGGCGATGGACCATGCCTGGCGGGAGCTGCTCGCCGCGGACTGGCCGCAGCTGCGGGCGATCTGCGAGCGCGATGTCGTGCACCGGGTGGGGGTGATCGGGGAACACGGCTGGGCCGCGGCCATCGAGAGCCTGCACCCGGGCATCGTCTGGCGCGCCGGCGGTATCGAGCTCGGGTTCTTCCCCCGGGGCGGCACGGTCCGGCTGGTCGGGGACGGGCTCCTGCTGATCCCCTCGGTCTGCGTCGGGCCGTCCGTCGCCGCCCACTTGGAGGACCCCTGGCCCAGGACCCTGGTCTATCCCGCCCGCGGCACGGCCGCCCTGTGGGACGCGCCGGAGGCCGCGCCCGGACCGGACGCGCTGACCGCCCTGGTCGGCCGGGCCAGGGCCCGGCTGCTGGTGGCGCTGGACGCCCCGGCCAGCACCAGCCATCTCGCCCGGAGCCTCGCCATGGCGCCGGGCGCGGTGGGCGACCATCTCGCCGTCCTGCGGGCCGCGGGGCTGCTCGTCCGGGCGCGCTCCGGACGGTCGGTGCTCTACCGGCGCACCCCGCTCGGCGAGGCGCTGGTCGGCGGTTCGGGCTGAGGGCGTGGGGCGCCCTGCCGATACCGGTACGAGGAGAACACAAGCCGACAAGCAGTCGTTCTCGGTGGCCGCTCCTTGTCGCCCCTTGTCCGAGAAGTCTCCATGGGGCTGTGGCCGTACGGGCCCTGATCTGCGGTTCCGCTAGCCTGGAGCGCGATGAGCGACCGTATGACGACACCGTGGGGCGAGGTCGAGCTGTCCCGCTTCCCCGAGGATCCCCGCGACCGGCTGCGTGCCTGGGACGCCTCCGACGCGTATCTGCTGCGCCACCTGGCCGCGGAGAACGTGCCGCTGACCGGCGAGGTGGTGGTGCTCGGGGACCGCTGGGGCGCGCTGGTGACGGCGCTGGCGGAACACCGGCCGACGCAGATCACCGACTCCTTCCTCGGCCAGGAGGCGAGCCGTGCCAATCTGGCGCGGGCCGGTGTCGAACCGGGCGCGGTGCAGCTGCTGACCACCCAGGACGAGCCGCCCGAGCGGATCGACGTCCTGCTGGTGCGGGTGCCGAAGAGCCTGGCGCTGCTGGAGGACCAGCTGCTGCGGCTTGCGCCCGCCGTGCACCCGGGCACGGTGGTGATCGGCACCGGCATGGTGAAGGAGATCCACACCTCCACGCTTCAGCTCTTCGAGCGGATCCTCGGCCCGACCCGGACCTCGCTGGCCCGGCAGAAGGCCCGGCTGATCTTCTGCACCCCCGACCCGGCGCTGCGACGGCCCGCGAACCCATGGCCGTACCGCTACGCCCTTCCCGCCGGCGTCGGCGCGATCTCCGGCCGCCCGGTCGTCAACCACGCGGGCGTCTTCTGCGCCGACCGGCTGGACATCGGCACCCGCTTCCTGCTCCAGCACCTGCCGGGCCCCGGCCCGGCCCGGGTGGTGGACCTCGGCTGCGGCAACGGCGTGGTCGGTACGGCGGTGGCGTTGGCCGACCCGGCGGCCGAAGTGCTGTTCGTGGACGAGTCGTTCCAGGCGGTGGCCGCCGCGGAGGCCACCTACAAGGCCAACGGGGTACCCGGGCACGCCGAGTTCCGGGTCGGCGACGGGCTCACCGGGGTGGCCCCCGACAGCGTGGACCTCGTCCTGAACAACCCGCCGTTCCACTCCCACCAGGCGACGACGGACGCGACCGCGCGACGGATGTTCACCGGCGCGCGGCGCGCACTGCGGGCGGGCGGCGAGCTGTGGGTGATCGGCAACCGGCACCTGGGCTACCACATCACCCTGAAGCGGGTGTTCGGCAACTGCGAACTCGTCGCCAGCGACGCGAAGTTCGTGCTCCTGAAGGCGGTCAGGAAGGCGTAGCCGCCCCGGCGGCGCCGGTCACGACCGCGATGAGGCGCCGCACCTCCAGGGCCATCGCCTCCCGGCCGACGCTGAGGTACTTGCGGGAGTCGACCGCCTCCGGGTGCGCGGCGAGGAACTCCCGGATCGCGCCGGTCATGGCGATGTTCAGCGCGGTGCCGACGTTGACCTTGGCGATGCCGCCCGCGACCGCCTCGACCAGGCCCGCGTCCGGCACGCCGGAGGAGCCGTGCAGCACCAGGGGGACGGACAGCGCGGCGGACAGCTGTTTGAGCAGGGCGTGGTCGAGGGCGGCGGTGCGCGTGGTCATGGCGTGCACGCTGCCGACGGCGACGGCCAGGGCGTCGACCCCGGTACCGCCGACGAAGTCCCGCGCCTGCGCGGGGTCGGTACGGGCGCCGGGCGCGTGCGCGTCCAGCGGGGGCCGCCCGTCCTTGCCGCCGACCTCCCCCAACTCGGCCTCGATGTACAGCCCTTGGGAGTGCGCCCAGTCGGCGGCCGCCCGGGTCGCGGCGAGGTTGTCGGGGTACGGCAGCCGGGCCGCGTCGTACATCACCGAGCTGAACCCGGCGCCGGGCGCCTGGCGCAGCAGGTCGTCGCTCTGCACATGGTCCAGGTGCAACGCGACGGGTACGGCGGCCCGTTCGGCGGCGGCGCCGGCCG
>NZ_MUNF01000324.1 GCF_002154555.1 Streptomyces murinus | reverse complement strand
CCGCGGCGCCGCCGCCCGCGCACGGGCCATCGCCACCTGGGCCGCGGTCGGCGCGGGCGGCGGCGCCGCGGGCGGACTCGTCGGCGGGGTCCTGGTGGACGTGCTGTCCTGGCGCTGGGTGCTGCTGATCAATGTGCCGGTCGGCGCGGTCGTACTGGCCGGCTCGCTGCGCTGGCTGGTGGAGAGCCGCGCCGGGGACCGCCGCCGCCTCGACCTGCCCGGCGCGCTGCTGGTCACCGCCGGTCTGGGCACGCTGGCGTACGGCATCTCGCGCACCCAGGAGAGGGGCTGGACCGACCCGGCGAGCCTGCTGCCACTGGCCGCCGGGGTGCTGCTGATCGCCCTGTTCCTGCTGGTCGAGGCGCGGACCCCGGCCCCGCTGATGCCGCTCGGACTGCTGCGGCGGCGCCCGGTGGCCTCGGCGAACGCGGCGATGCTGGTGTCCGGTTCGGCGATGTTCTGCATGTGGTACTTCATGACGCTGTACGCGCAGAACGTGCTCGGCTACTCCCCGCTGGCGGCCGGTGCCGCGCTGGTGCCCAGCTCGCTCGCCGTGATCATCGGCTCCAAGACGGCGCCGAGGCTGATGCGGACGGCGGGGCCGCGCCTCGTGGCGGTGCTCGGCACGCTGATCGGCGCGAGCGGATTCGCCTGGCAGTCCACGATGAGCGCGCACGAGGCGTACGTCACCGCGATCATGTGCCCGGGCATCCTGATGATGCTGGGCGGCGGTCTGGCGATGACCCCGCTGGCCGCGCTGGCGACCTCGGGGGCGGCGGTCGGCGAGGCCGGGGTGGTCTCGGGCCTGGTCAACACCTCGCGCACGATGGGCGGTTCGCTCGGTCTCGCGGTGATGTCGACCATCGCCGCGTCCGGCACGGGCACCGGCACCGGGCCCCAGGCCCTGACCGACGGCTACGCGCTGGCCTTCCGCGCCTCCACGGCGGTACTGCTGGGCGGGGCGGTGCTGATGGCCCTGTGGCTGCCGCGCCATCTGCCGCAGAAGTGACCGTCCGCCGGGGCCGTTCGCGCGGCGGGGCCCGCGATCGCTCCTGCCGCGGGCCGGGCGACCGCTCCTGCCAGGGGCCGGGCGATCGCTCCTGCCGCGGGCCGGGCGGCGGCCGTCCGTACCGCCGCTCTCCCGGCCACCCCCGGCGCCGTTCTCACAACCACCCCTGCTGACGGGCCTCCCGCACCGCCTCCGCGCGGTTGCGGGTGCCGGTCTTGCCGATGGCCGAGGACAGGTAGTTGCGCACGGTGGACTCGGACAGATGCAGCCGGCCCGCGACATCGGCGACAGTCGCCCCGTCCACGGACGCCGTCAGCACCTCGCGTTCGCGCGGGGTGAGCGGATTCGGCCCGGCGCTGAGCGCGGCCGTCGCCAGCGCCGGATCGACCACGGTCTCCCCGGCCAGCACCCGCCGCACCGCCGCCGCCAGCTCCTCCACCGGCCCGTCCTTGACCAGGAACCCGGCCGCCCCGGCCTCCAGCGCCCGGCGCAGATACCCCGGCCGCCCGAAGGTCGTCAGGATCAGCACCCGGCAGCCCGGCGCCCGCGCCCGCAGCTCCTCCGCCGCGTCGAGCCCGCTCATTCCGGGCAGCTCGATGTCCAGCAGCGCGACATCCGGCTCGTGCCGGAGCACGGCGGCCACGACGGCGTCCCCCGCGGCCACCTGCGCCACGACCTCGATGTCCGCCTCCATCCCGAGCAACAGGGCGAGCGCACCGCGCATCATGCCCTGGTCCTCGGCGAGGAGAACCCGGATCGCCCCCCGGGGTGTCTCGTTCATGGGGTCAGCGTACGGCCGACCGCCTCACGAAGGATCCGGCGCCGCCGGCCGGGCCGTCGCCGGCTCCTGCGCCACCAGCGGGAGTTCCGCCGTCACCGTGAAGCCGCCGCGTGCTGCGGGGCCCGCCGTGAGGGAGCCGCCCGCGGCGGCCAGGCGTTCGGTGAGGCCCGTGAGGCCGGTGCCGCCGATGCCCGGGGCGGAGCGGCTGATCGGGGTGCCGGAGCCGTCGTCGGTGACCGTCAGCCGGACGCGTTCCGCGGTGCCGGTCACGGCGATCTCGCAGCGACCCGCGTCGCTGTGCCGGATCACATTGGTGACCGCCTCCCGGACCACCCAGCCCAGCAGGGCCTCCGTCTGCGGCGCGAGCGCGGTGCCGGACCGGCGGAAGACCGGCTCGACGCCCGCCGCCGTCAACGCCGAGCGCGCGCGGTCCAGTTCGGTCGCCAGACTGCCCTCGCGATAGCCGGTGACCGCCTCCCGGATCTCGGTCAGCGCCTGCCGGCCCACCGACTCGATGTCCGTGATCTGGCCCAGCGCCGCGTCCATGTCGCGCGGCGCCAGCCGACGGGCCGCCTCCGACTTCACCACGATCACCGACAGGGTGTGGCCCAGCAGATCGTGCAGATCACGGGAGAAGCGCGCCCGCTCCTCCTCCACCGCGCGCCGGGCCAGTTCCTCACGGGCGGCACGCAACTCCCGTACCGCCTCGGACAGTCCGAGGATCGCGGCGGTCACCATGGTGGAAAGGAACGTGGCGTACCCGATGTTCGTCGCGTCCGACCAGTCGCCGCGCACCCCGGACAGCGCGGCCGCGTAGACCGCCAGCAGGATCCCCGAGCGGCCCAGCCACGGTCCGCGCAGCGCGGCGCCCGTGGCCAGGCCGAGCAGCGGGAAGAACATCAGCCAGTTGCCGCCGTAGCCGACCGCGAGACCCGTGGTCAGCAGGCCCATCAGCAGCAGCGCCACCCGGGCGCGCGGCTCCTCGCGCCTGGTCCGGTCGAAGGAGCGGAAGGTGACGTAGATGTACAGGGTGTTGAAGGCGAACAGACCCAGCCCGCCGACCAGCGGGTCCGGGGTCCGCCCCTGGAGCAGATTGGCGAAGGCCCCCATCCCCATCAGCAGCCAGGGCAGCAGCGCGAAGCCGGTGGGCGGCGGCCCGGGATCGCTGAGGGCCGGTGTCTCGCCCCGCTTCCGGGCGGCCCGCGAGGCGGCCTTGAACCGCTCGTTCTCCGCCTTCCAGCGCTCCAGATCCGCCTTCCACTCCAGCCGCGCCGCCTGCCAGGCCCGCGCCTGGCACCGCACCTTCCGCCATCCCGACATATCTTCGTTCCCCCAGGTCAGACGGTTCCCGCCCGGCGGCGGTACGACAGCACAGCGTACGTTCCGAACACCAGCAGCCAGCCCGTCAGTATGGTGATCGCACCGCCCCCGGGGGCGTGCCCGTCCGCGACCGCGCCGCCCAGCTCGGCGAACCGGTTGGTCGGCGTGTACCCCGAGACCGACCGCAGCCACCCGGGGAACAGCGTGGTCGGGAACCACAGCCCGCCCAGCACGGCCAGGCCCAGATTGCACACCATGTTGGCCACGCCCGTGGCGGGACCGGTCAGCCGGTAGCCGTTGCCGAGACCCAGCAGCGTGAACGGCACCGAGCCCAGCCACAGCAGCAGCGCGACCGCCGCCCACTGCCACACCGCGAGCCGCACCCCGTTGACCAGGCCGCCCGCCGCCAGCACGGCGACGATCGAGGGCAGCACCGTCACCACACCGGTCAGCGTCCGCCCGGTCACCACCTCGCGCGGGGTCATCGGCGTCACCCGCAGCTGCCGCAGCCAGCCCACCGCGCGGTCCTCGGCGACCGCGCCGCCGGTGTTCAGGGCGGAGCCGACGGCGCCGTACGCCGCCATGCCGACCATCGCCGCCGTACGCCATGTCCCGTCGTTCTCACCGATGTTGGTGAACAGCAGGTACATCATGACGGGCATCAGGATCCCGCCGATCACAAATCCCAGGTCGCGCAGGGTGCGACGGATCTCCAGCCGGACGTAGTCGAGCATCACAGGGCCTTCACGGTGTCGAGGGGAACGGATACCTGGTCGTTCGAGCCGACGCCGTGCTCCGTCGAGGAGGTCAGCGCCAGGAACGCGTCGTCCAGCGAGGCCGGAGCCACCTCCAGCCGCCGGATCGCGCCCAGTTCGGCCAGGGCGATCACCGTCGCGTCGGAGTCGTCCGTGCGCAGCCGGACCCGGTCGCCGGCCACCTCCAGGGAGCGCACGCCGGGCAGTAGGGCGAGGTCGTCCGGGGTGCGGCCGGCGAGGTCGACCGAGACCAGGCTGCCGCCCGCGGCCCGCCGCAGCTCCTCGCCCGTGCCGTCCGCGACGATCCGGCCCCGGTCCATCACCACGATCCGGTCGGCGAAGGAGTCCGCCTCCTCCAGATAGTGGGTGGAGAAGAGCACGGTGTGCCCGCGCCGGGCGTACCCGCGCATCGACTCCCAGAACACATGCCGCGCCTCCACGTCCAGCGCCGCCGTCGGCTCGTCGAGGACCAGCAGCGAGGGGTCGCCCGCCAGCGCCACCGCGAACCGGACCCGCTGCACCTGCCCGCCGGACAGCCGGTCCACCCGGCGCCCGGCCAGCGCGGCGATCCCGGCCAGCTCCAGGGCCCGGGAGACCGGCATCGGCGCCGGATAGCGCGAGGCCACGAAGCCGACCAGCTCGCCCACGGTGACCCGGGGCACCGGCCGGGCGTCCTGGAGCATCGCGCCCACCCGGCCGGCCCGCACCGCGCGCTCCGGCTCGGACCCGAACAGCTCCACCCGGCCGGCGTCCGGCGGGTACAGCCCCAGCAGCATCCCGATGGTGGTCGACTTGCCGGCGCCGTTGCGGCCCAGCAGGGCCACGGTCTCACCGCGCCCGATCCTCAGGTCCACCCCGTCCACGGCGCGCACGGACCCGAACGCGCGGACCGCCCCCGTGAAGGACACGGCGATGGTGTCCTCGCCCCTGTCCTTGCCCCTGTCCTCGTCCCTCTGTGTCATGCCTACGACGGTAGAAGCCGGACCCGGTACCCCGGCAGACGCAGTTGTACGGACTCGGGCAGTACAAATGTCACGGGCCCCACGGCGAGCTGACGTACCGTCAGGAGCCTTCACAACTGCGGAGGGCTGGGCTATACAGGGGGCGCCGGACTGGAACGCGTTCTAGGCCCGTCGACCGTGCGGCGCACTCCCGTCGGCCGTACGGCGTTCCGCGTCCGCCCGTGGCGACCTCGGCGCGGCCGACGGTGCGGACGACCGCGCCGAGGTCTCGATACCTCTTTGGAGCCCCATGCCCATCGACGCAGCCAAGGCCCTCGCCGCCGAACCCCGCTCGGGTGAGATCACCTGGACCGCCAAGGACGTCCAGCTCTACCACCTGGGCATCGGCGCGGGCCGCCCCGCCACCGACCCGGACGAGCTGCGCTACACACTGGAGTCCCGGCTGCATGTGTTGCCGAGCTTCGCCACCGTCGCGGGCGCCGGCAAGCCCGGGGTGACCGGCGGGCTGTCCATGCCGGGCGTCGACGTCGATCTGGCCAGGGTGCTGCACGGCGGACAGACCCTGCGGGTGCACCGGCCCATACCGGCCCGGGGCAGCGCCACCGCCACATCGCGTATCGCGGCGGTGTACGACAAGGGCAAGGCCGCCGTCCTGGTGCTGCGCACCGAAGTCAGCGACGCCGAAGGCCCGTTGTGGACCAATGACGCGCAGATCTTCGTCCGGGGTGAGGGCGGCTGGGGCGGCGACCGGGGCCCCTCGGCCCGCCTGCCGGAACCGGGCGGCGAGCCGGACCGTACCGTCGAGCGCCCGGTCCGCCCCGACCAGGCCCTGCTCTACCGGCTCTCCGGCGACCTCAACCCGCTGCACGCGGACCCCGAGTTCGCCAAGCTCGCCGGGTTCGACCGGCCCATCCTGCACGGACTGTGCACCTACGGCATGACGCTCAAGGCCGTGGTCGACACCCTCCTCGACGGCGATGTGGGCCGGGTCCGGTCGTACACCACCCGGTTCGCGGGCGTCGTCTTCCCGGGCGAGACCCTGCGCATCCGCATGTGGCTTGAGGCGGCCGACCGGGTGCGGGTCGCCGTCGCCGCCGCCGAACGGGACGACGCGCCGGTGCTCGCGGACACCGTCGTGGAGCACTCCTGAACCCGGTACCGCCAGTACCACCTGTATCGCCAATACCGCCTGTATCGCCCAGCACCGCCTGTATCGAGGGGAGTCACGGCATGCGCGCAGCCGTACTGCACGAGATCGGCCAGGACAAGCTCGACGTCCTCGACGACATCGAGGCGGCCGGATTTGGCCCGGGCAAGGTCCGTATCAGGGTGCGGGCCACCGGGCTGTGCCACTCGGACCTGTCCGCGATGAACGGCGTACTGCCCCAGCCCGCGCCCTTCGTACCGGGCCATGAGGGCGCGGGCGAGGTGCTCGAAGTCGGCGAGGGCGTACGGCACTTGAAGCCGGGCGACCGGGTGGTCGTCTGCTGGCTGCCCGCCTGCGGCGCCTGCCCGGCGTGCCGGCGCGGCCAGACCGAGCTGTGCCTGGCCGGGTTCATGAACGCGGGCACCCCCAACTTCCGCCGCCCCGGCGGCGATGTCTTCGGCTTCGCGGGCATCGGCACCTTCGCCGAGGAGGTCGTCCTGGACGCCGGCTGCGCCGTCCCGCTCCCGGACGACGTGCCGTACGACATCGCCGCCCTGATCGGCTGCGGTGTCACCACCGGACTCGGCGCCGCCCTCAACACCGCCGATCTGGCGGCCGGTTCATCGGTCGCCGTCATCGGCTGCGGAGGCGTCGGCATCTCCGCAATCCAGGGGGCGCGGCTGAAGGGCGCCGCCGAGATCGTCGCCGTCGACCCGGTGGCCGCCCGCCGCGAGGCCGCCCTCGGGTTCGGCGCCACCAGGGCCGTGTCCCCCGACGGACTGGCCGAGGCCAGGCAGCAGGTCACCGGCGGCGAGGGCTTCGATTACGTCTTCGAGGTCGTCGGCAGATCCGCGACCGCCCGTACCGCCTACGAGAACACCCGGCGCGGCGGCACCCTCGTGGTCGTCGGCGCCGGAGCCATGGACGACTTCCTCCAACTCAACATGTTCGAGCTGTTCTTCGACGAGAAGCGCATCCTGCCGTCCCTCTACGGCGGCGGGGACGTGGTCCGTTCCTACGAGCGCGCCATCGCCCTGTGGCGGGCCGGCCGGATCGACCTGGCCGGGCTGATCACCCACCGGGTACCGCTCGCCGCGGTCAACGAGGCACTGGACCAGATGCGTACCGGGACCGCCCTGCGTACGTGCATCGAGATCTGAGGAACGCCGCCCATGACACTGCCACTTCAGGGGCTGTCCGCCGTCGTCACCGGGGCCGGGCGCGGGCTCGGCCGGGTCGAGGCCCTCGAACTCGCCCGCCTCGGCGCGGCCGTCGTCGTCAATGACTACGGCCGCCCGGGCCGGGACGGGACCGGGGACGCCTCGGCCGGACCCGCCGAACAGGTCGTCGCCGAGATCCGCGACACCCTCGGCGGCACCGCCCTCGCCCACACCGGGGACGTCGCCGACTCCGAACAGGCGGGAGAACTCGTAGAGTTGGCGATCGGCGCGTTCGGCAAGCTGGACATCCTCGTCAACAACGCGGGCATCCTGCGCGACCGCATGATCTTCTCCATGACCGAGGACGAGTGGGACTCGGTGCTCCGCGTCCATCTCAAGGGGCACTTCAACACCACCCGCTTCGCCGCCGCGCACTGGCGCCGGCGCGCCAAGGCCGCCGGGGAACCGGTCTACGGGCGGATCATCAACACCTCCTCGGAAGCCTTCCTCGCCGGATCCGCCGGACAGCCCAACTACGCGGCCGCCAAGGGCGGGATCGTCGGCCTCACCACCTCCACGGCCCTCGCCCTGGCCAAGTACGGCGTCACCGCCAACGCCATCTGCCCGCGCGCCCGCACCCGGATGACCGAGGACGTCTTCGCGGGCCTGACGGCGCCGGACGAGGGCCTCGATCCGCTCGCCCCCGAGCATGTCGCCCCGCTCGTCGGCTACTTGGCCGCACCGGCCGCCGCCCGCGTCAACGGACAGCTGCTCGTGGTGCACGGCGGCATGGTGGCGATCGTCGAACGGCCCAGGGTCCGGGAGCAGTTCGACAGCAAACAGGAGACGTTCACCTACGACGAACTCGACGCGCTGCTCACCCCGCACTACGCGCGGCGGCCGCCTGAGGAGACATTCGCGGCGGCGGAGGTGCTGGCCCTGAAGCGCGGGCGGTAGCGCCCGGGACACGGAAAGCAGGAAGAGGGGGCACCCTTGCGGGTACCCCCTCTTCCGTTCACTGCCTTCAGGCAGCCGCCTCGGTGGTCTCCTCAGCGGCCCTGCGGTGCCGGCCGTGCGGAGACGTGTCGGTCTCCGTGGCCGAGACCGGGCCCCGGTGCCGGCCGTGGCCGGCGTCTTCCAGAGAGTCGGCAGACAGCTGCTTTGTCGTGCTGGTGTCGCTCATTGGACGTATTCACCCCGTCAACATCATCTTTCGTACAGCCGGAGGAGTGTAACCGGCACACCACGGGCCGAATCCAGGCGCACACGCCAACCGGCACTAGTTCGTTACAAGACGTCCCAGAGGTGCCTGCGCCAAGGGCACAGGACGCGGCGCCGCCGGTTCCGCGGCGCCCGGACCGGCCGCCTCGGCGATCTCCTCGGCGGGCGCACCGGCGGCCGCACTGGCGGGCGCGTCGGCGGCCGTGGCGGCGACCGGGTCCGCGCCGCCCGGCCGCAGGCGCGGTCCGGCCGGGTCCGTACCGACCGCCCGGTTCCGCGGCTCACCCGCGGGCGCCCGCAGCTCGGCCACCCCGCACGGTGTCTCCCGGGTGGCGTACGGCAGCCGCAGCACCCCCTCCGGGGTCCACAGCCCCGACCCCGTCAACCAGCCCTTGGGCGCGGCGAGATGCCGTACCCGCCGCTCGGCCGGCCGCCAGATGCCCACCCAGGTGCCCACCGGCCCCTCGATGCGCAGCGCCACCGCGCAGTTCTCCGGCTCCAGCACCTGCCCCGGCTGGATCGCGAACGGCACCGCCGTGCACTCCGGCAGCCGCAGCGAGGTGGGGAAGCGCACCGGCAGCGTGGAACCGAGGACGCCCCAGCCCAATCGTTCCTGCCCCGGCGAGGGCGCGTCGGAGGAGATCAGCAGCAGCCCGCTGTCCGGGTCGGCCATGAGCAGCCGGTCGTCGCTGCCCGGTGTGATCTGGAGCAGTGGGGTCACCTCGCCCAGCTCCAGGTCGACCACGACCGTCTTGACGCGCCCCTCCAGCTCCCGGTCCAGCGCCAGCAGCCGCCCGGTGCGGTCCAGCCAGACCCCGCCCGAGCAGCGCCCCGGCACCTCCACCAGCCGCTTGGGCCCGCCCGAACCGCCCGCCACCTGCCACACCGAGCTGCTCCGGGAGCCGACCGTGACGGCGTACGCCCGCGTGCCCCCCGGCGCCGGGGGCAGCAGATCGAGCCGGACCCCGGGCCCGGCGCACTCCATGGCGCCCAGCGGCAGCTCCCCGGTGCCGGGCCCGGTCGGATACAGCAGCGCGAAGAGGTGCCGTACCCCCGCCCGCCGGTGGATCAGGACCCGTCCGTCGCCCAGCGGCTGCAGCTCGGTGCCGGGCTCCTCCGGCTGGTTGCCGGGCAGCGGCACCGCGTACGGCTCCGGGCCGTCCAGCGTCCAGCGCTCCGGGAACCAGGAGTCACCGTCCCGCGTGAGCCGCGCGGCGTACGCGCCGTCCGCCGTGAGTACGCAACCGCGCTCCGGGGAGCGGTCGTCCGTACCGACGGACGGGGATTCGATTGCACAGGCCGTCATCGTTCGGTCACCTCCGGCGACGAAGCTAGGTCTGAACGCACGGCCGTGCGGGGGGCCGACCACCGCTTCACACATACGGGTGGCGCAGAAGCGATTCCTCTGAGGAGCCGGGCATGACTGTGCTGCGGGCGGCCGGGAGGGGCGGACGCGGTACGGCCCCGCCGAACAGCCAGGTAGCCTTTCACCGTGCCCCGTCTGTCTGAAGTCATCGCCGCGCTGGAGAACCTGTGGCCCGCTGAGCGGGCCGAGTCCTGGGACGCGGTCGGCACGGTCGTGGGCGACCCCGACCAGGAGGTCACCCGGGTCCTGTTCGCCGTCGACCCCGTCCAGGAGATCGTCGACGAGGCCGTGCGGCTCGGCGCCGACCTGCTGGTCACCCACCATCCGCTCTATCTGCGCGGCACGACCACGGTCGCGGCCTCGCACTTCAAGGGCCGGGTCGTGCACACGCTGATCAAGAACGACATCGCGCTGCACGTCGCCCACACCAACGCCGACACCGCCGACCCGGGTGTCTCCGACGCCCTCGCGGGCGCGCTCGACGTCCGTGTCGTACGCCCCCTCGTGCCGGACCCCACCGACCCGAACGGGCGGCGGGGCCTCGGCCGGGTGTGCGAGCTCGATCATCCGCTCACCCTGCGGGAACTGGCCGCACGCGCCGCCGAGCGGCTGCCCGCCACCGCGCAGGGCATCCGGGTGGCCGGCGACCCCGACACCGTCGTCCGCACCCTCGCGGTCAGCGGCGGCTCCGGCGACAGCCTCTTCGACCAGGTGCGCGCGGCCGGTGCGGACGCCTTCCTCACCGCCGACCTGCGCCACCACCCGGCCTCCGAGGCCGTCGCGCGGTCCCCGCTCGCGCTGCTCGACGCGGCGCACTGGGCCACCGAGTGGCCCTGGTGCGAGCAGGCCGCCGGCCAGCTCGACGAGATCTCCGACCGCCACGGCTGGGACCTGCGGGTCCATGTCTCCACGACGGTCACCGACCCCTGGACCGCCCACGCGGCGTCCTCCGTCACCACTAAATAATGGGAGCCCCCAACTGAACGCCGCGCCCGCCGACCAGATCCGACTCCTCGACGTCCAGGCCCTCGACGTCCGCCTCCAGCAGCTCGCGCACAAGCGGAGGTCGCTGCCCGAGCACGCCGAGATCGAGACGCTGAACAAGGACCTCACCCAGCTGCGCGACCTGCTCGTGGCCGCGCAGACCGAGGAGAGCGACTGCGCCCGCGAGCAGACCAAGGCCGAGCAGGACGTCGACCAGGTGCGCCAGCGCGCCACCCGCGACCAGCAGCGCCTGGACTCCGGCGCGGTCACCTCGCCGAAGGACCTGGCCAACCTCCAGCACGAGATCGTCTCGCTCGCCAAGCGGCAGGGTGACCTGGAGGACGTCGTCCTGGAGGTCATGGAGCGCCGCGAGTCCGCGCAGGAGCGGGTGAACGAGCTGACCGAGCGGGTCGCCTCCGTCCAGTCGAAGATCGACGACGCGACCGGCCGCCGGGACGCCGCGTTCGAGGAGATCGACCGCGAGGCCGCGTCCGTCACCAAGGAGCGCGAGGTCGTCGCGGGCTCCGTCCCGGCGGACCTGCTCAAGCTGTACGACAAGCTGCGCGCGCAGCAGGGCGGCATCGGCGCGGCCAAGCTGTACGCCCGCACCTGCCAGGGCTGCCGCCAGGAGCTGGCCATCACCGAGCTGAACGAGGTCCGCTCGGCCGCCCCCGACACCGTGGTGCGCTGCGAGAACTGCCGCCGGATCCTGGTGCGTACGGCCGAGTCCGGGCTGTAAGGGGCATACGGCGTGCGGGAGTTCATCGTCGAGGCGGACGGCGGTTCCCGGGGCAACCCGGGGCCCGCGGGCTACGGCGCGGTGGTCTGCGACGCGGCGACGGGCCAGACGCTGCTGGAGGCGGCCGAGTACATCGGCGTCGCCACCAACAATGTCGCCGAGTACCGGGGCCTGCTGGCCGGCCTGCGCGCCGCCCACACCCTGGACCCCGCCGCCACCGTCCATGTCCGCATGGACTCCAAGCTGGTCATCGAGCAGATGTCCGGCCGCTGGAAGATCAAACACCCCTCGATGAAGCCCCTGGCGACGGAGGCCCGGACCGTCTTCCCGCCGGACCGGGTGACGTACGAGTGGATCCCCCGCGCCGAGAACAAACACGCCGACCGCCTGGCGAACGAGGCGATGGACGCGGGGGCGCGGGGGGAGCAGTGGAGCCCGGGGGACTCGGTGGCGGAACTGGAGGCCGGCCCGATCGCTACGGCCGCCGCAGCCGCCGGCAGCAGTGCCGCCGCTGCGGGCACGCCTGCCGTCGTGGCCGCGGGCCATCAGGACGCACCCGGCACCACCACGCGGGGCTGGACCTCGGCCCCCGACCTCGGCGCACCCGCCACCCTCGTCCTCC
>NZ_MUNF01000323.1:14622-14971 GCF_002154555.1 Streptomyces murinus | reverse complement strand
GGAGGCCCCGGGGCAGGGCGGGCCCGAGCCTCGGTGCCTCGGTGCGACGGCACTCGCTCCGGGCTCCATGCCCGGGAACCCCATCCGTCTTGGCCGGGCGGCCCGGCTGGAGGTCGGCCGGGTGCGACCTCTCGCGCCCCGTCGCGTGCCCCGGCTCACGCCCTCAGGCGCAGCCCCCGTGGTGTGGCCACGAAGCCCGCTGACTCCAGCAGGGTGCCTATGGGGGAGGTCAGGGCCGGGGTGTTGTTGATCCGTTCGACGGTGACCGTGCCGAGGGAGCCGGCGCGGGCGGCGGCGGCCAGGGTTTCGGCGGCCGCCCGCAGTCGGGGGTCGTCCATGGCCGCGGTGT
>NZ_MUNF01000323.1:0-14609 GCF_002154555.1 Streptomyces murinus | reverse complement strand
CGCCGGGTCCGCCGCGGCGAGGACGACGGCACGGGAGTCGGGGGAACGGTCCCGGCCGTGGTTCCGCCGCGGGCCCCGGTCCTCCCAGGGGGAGCCCGAGCCGCGGCCGGTGGATCCGCCGCCCCGAGGGCCGCCGTAGCCGGGGGCGGAGAAGGGGTCGGCGAGGTCGCGGGGAGCGTCCTGGCCGTCGAGGTCGGTCGGCGGCCAGGTGAAGTCGCCGTCGAGACCGGGGTGGGCGAAGCCCGCGTCGGCGCCGGAAGGGGACGGGCTGTGGCCGTGCGGGCCGCCGTCGATGCCCGGGAAGCCGTTCGGATCGGTGAACCCGGGTGTTGGGAAGCCACCCACCGGGGCGGGCAGGGACTCGCCCCGGTCCCGTGCGTTGGACACCGCGCGCAGCCGGTCCACCGCGCCGTCCATGGCGAACTGGGCCGCGCCGAGCCCCTCGACCACATAACCGCGCCTGGCCTGGCCGCTGTCCTCGAAGGCGGACAGCACCCGGTACACCGCAGAGAAGCCGCCCTCCACGCCCTCCGCGGCGACCGCGCCCCGGGTCACCACGCCGTGCCGGTCCAACAGGGTGCGGGCCAGCGCGTGTGCGCGCACCGTGGGGTCGGGCTCGGCCGCGGGCAGCAGGGACCAGCGCCCCGCGACGGTCGGCGGGCCGGTACGGGAGGCCGTACGCGCCGCGGCCGTCAGGGAGCCGTAGCGCCCGCGCGGCACCGCGCGCTTGGCACGGTGGGCGGTCGAACCCGCCGTACGGCCCGAGCCCAGCAGGGAACGCATCGGCGCCAGCGTGTCATTGGTGAGCCGACCCGACCAGGCCAGGTCCCAGAGGGTGTCGGCCAGTTGGGGATCGGTGGCGTCGGGGTGCGTGGTGGCGCGCACCTGGTCGGCGATCTGCCGGAAGAACAAGCCGTAGCCACCGGACAGCGCGTCCAGGACGGACTGGTGGAGCGCGGTCAGCTCCAGCGGGTGCGGCGGCGGGAGCAACAGGGGTGCCACGTCCGCCAGATAGAGGGAGACCCAGCCGTCCTTGCCGGGCAGCGCGCCCGCGCCGGCCCACACCACCTCGCCGGCCGCGGTCAACTCGTCCAGCATCGACGGCGTGTAGTTCGCCACCCGGGACGGCAGGACCAGCTTCTCCAGCGCGGAGGCGGGCACCGAGGCGCCCTGCAACTGCTCGATCGCGCGCACCAGTCCGTCCACGCCGCGCAGACCGTGTCCCTTGCCGATGTGCTGCCACTGCGGCAGGAACTGCCCGAGCGCGGCGGGCGGTACCGGCTCCAGTTCGTGCCGCAGGGCCGCCAGGGAGCGGCGGCGCAGTCGCCGTAGCACCGTGGCGTCGCACCACTCCTGGCCGATGCCCGCCGGATGGAACTCGCCCTGCACCACCCGGCCGCTCGCGGCGAGCCGCTGGAGGGCGCCGTCGGTGATCGCGACGCCCAGTCCGAAGCGGTCGGCGGCGGTGGCCGAGGTGAACGGGCCGTGCGTACGGGCATAGCGCGCGAGGAGGTCGCCCAGCGGGTCCTTGACCGGCTCGGTGAAGGCCTCCGGGACGCCGACGGGCAGCGCGGTGCCGAGCGCGTCGCGCAGCCGGCCCGCGTCCTCGATCGCCGCCCAGTGGTCGGCGCCGGAGATCCGGACCTTGATCGCCCGGCGGGCCCCGGCCAGCTCCCGCACCCAGTGCGGATCGGCGCCCCGCGCGACCAACTCGGCCTCGGTGAGCGGGCCGAGCAGCCGCAGCACATCGGCGACGCCCTCCACGTCCTTGACCCGGCGGTCCTCGGTGAGCCACTGGAGTTCGCGCTCCAGCTCGGTCAGCACCTCGGCGTCGAGCAGTTCGCGCAGCTCCGCCTGGCCGAGCAGTTCGGCCAGCAGCCGGGAGTCCAGGGAGAGCGCGGCGGCACGGCGCTCGGCCAGCGGGGAATCGCCCTCGTACAGGAACTGGGCGACATACCCGAACAGCAGGGAGCGGGCGAAGGGGGACGGCTCCGGGGTGGTGACCTCGACCAGGCGCACCTTGCGGGACTCGATGTCGCCCATCAGCTCGGCCAGGCCCGGCACGTCGAAGACGTCCTGGAGGCATTCGCGGACGGCCTCCAGGACGATCGGGAACGAGCCGAACTCGCTCGCCACCTGGAGCAGCTGGGCCGCGCGCTGACGCTGCTGCCACAGCGGGGTGCGCTTGCCCGGGCTGCGGCGCGGCAGCAGCAGGGCACGCGCGGCGCACTCGCGGAACCGGGAGGCGAACAGGGCCGAGCCGCCGACCTGTTCGGTGACCACCTGGTCGACCTCGCCCTTGTCGAAGGCGACGTCCGCCGCGCCCACGGGCGGCTGCTCACTGTCCCCGGGGAAGGGCGCGCCCGGCTTCATGGGCTCCTGGTCGAGCAGGTCAAGGCTCATCAGATCGGCGTCGGGCAGCCGCAGCACGATGCCGTCGTCGGCGTGCATCACCTGGGCGTCCATGCCGTACCGCTCGGACAGCCGGGCACTGAGCGCGAGCGCCCAGGGGGCGTGTACCTGGGCGCCGAAGGGGGAGTGGACGACGACCCGCCAGTCGCCCAGTTCGTCGCGGAAGCGCTCCACGACGATCGTACGGTCGTCCGGGACATGGCCGCAGGCCTCGCGCTGCTCCCGCAGATACGCCAGCACGTTGTCCGCCGCCCACGCGTCCAGGCCCGCGGCGAGCAGCCGCAGCCGGGCGTCGTCCTCGGACAGCGAGCCGACCTCGCGCAGGAACGCGCCCACCGCGCGGCCCAGTTCGAGCGGGCGGCCCAGCTGGTCACCCTTCCAGAACGGCAGCCGGCCCGGCACGCCCGGCGCGGGGGAGACCAGGACCCGGTCGCGGGTGATGTCCTCGATGCGCCAGGAACTCGTGCCCAGCGTGAAGACATCGCCCACCCGGGACTCGTAGACCATCTCCTCGTCCAGCTCGCCGACCCGGCCGCCGCCCTTCTTGGGGTCGCTGCCGGCGAGGAAGACCCCGAACAGACCGCGGTCCGGGATGGTGCCGCCGGAGGTGACGGCCAGCCGCTGGGCGCCGGGGCGGCCGGTGACGGTGCCGGCCACGCGGTCCCACACCACCCGGGGGCGCAGTTCCGCGAACGCGTCCGAGGGATAACGGCCCGCGAGCATGTCGAGGACCGCGGTGAACGCCGATTCCGGGAGCGAGGCGAAGGGGGCCGCGCGGCGGACCATGGCCAGCAGATCGTCGAACTGCCAGGTGTCCAGGGCCGTCATGGCGACGATCTGCTGGGCGAGTACGTCCAGGGGGTTCGCGGGCACCCGCAGGGACTCGATGGCACCCGAACGCATTCGCTCGGTCACCACGGCCGCCTGCACCAGATCGCCCCGGTACTTGGGGAAGACCACACCGGTGGAGACGGCGCCCACCTGGTGTCCGGCGCGGCCGACACGCTGGAGGCCGGAGGCCACCGAGGGCGGCGACTCCACCTGGACGACGAGATCGACGGCGCCCATGTCGATGCCCAGCTCCAGGCTGGAGGTGGCGACCACGGCGGGCAGCCGGCCCGCCTTCAGGTCTTCCTCGACCAGCGCGCGCTGCTCCTTGGACACCGAGCCGTGGTGGGCCCGGGCGATCACCGGGGGCGCGCCCTGGGCCGCGCCCGAACCGCCCATCAGCTGGGCGGGGGAGTGGTGCTCGGCCAGTGGCTCGCCCGTCGCGCGTTCGTACGCGATCTCGTTGAGCCGGTTGCACAGGCGTTCGGCCAGGCGGCGGGAGTTGGCGAAGACGATGGTGGAGCGGTGCGACTGGACCAGATCGGCGATCCGCTCCTCCACATGCGGCCAGATCGACGGCCGCTCCCCGCCGTCGGCCGCGTCGGTGGCCGGGGAGCCGCCCAGCTCGCCCATGTCCTCGATCGGCACGAGCACCGAGAGGTCGAACTCCTTGCCGGACTCCGGCTGGACGATCTCCACCTTGCGGCGCGGCGAGAGATAACGGGCGATCTCGTTCACCGGGCGCACGGTCGCCGACAGGCCGATCCGGCGGGCCGGCTTCGGGAGCAGTTCGTCGAGGCGCTCCAGAGTGAGCGCGAGATGCGCGCCGCGCTTGGTGCCCGCGACCGCGTGCACCTCGTCCAGGATCACCGTCTCCACGCCTGTGAGCGCGTCGCGGGTGGCCGAGGTCAGCATCAGGAAGAGCGACTCGGGGGTGGTGATCAGGATGTCCGGCGGCCGGGTGGAGAGCGCGCGGCGCTCGGCGGGCGGGGTGTCGCCGGAGCGGATGCCGACCTTGATCTCGGGTTCTGGCAGGCCGAGGCGGACGGACTCCTGGCGGATGCCGGTCAGCGGGCTGCGCAGATTGCGCTCGACGTCGACCGCGAGGGCCTTCAGCGGTGAGACGTACAGCACCCGGCAGCGCTTTCGCGGGTCGGCCGGGGGCGGGGTCGCGGCCAGCTGGTCCAGGGCGGCGAGGAACGCGGCCAGCGTCTTGCCGGAGCCGGTCGGCGCGACCACCAGCACATCCGAACCCGCCTGGATGGCGCCCCACGCGCCCGCCTGGGCCGCGGTGGGCGCGGAGAACGCCCCCGTGAACCAGCCGCGGGTCGCGGGGGAGAAGCCGTCGAGGGCCCGATGTGCGGAGCTGACCATGCGTCCATCCTGCACCCGACCACTGACAATCGTGCTGACCTGGGCAAATGCCCCGCCGTCGAGGGTGGGCGAGGAGCGGGACGCGGCCGCCGCGGCGGACAATGGACCCATGGCAGGCACGGCTGGACGGCGGGACGACCGCTTGACCCGCGAGCGGGCGGGACGGGCGGTGGAGCGGGCGCGGCACTGGCGCTACGAGGAGCTGCCCGGCGTGGATCTGCTGCGCGCCCGGTACGTCCACAAGACCTTCGTCCGGCACACCCACGAGAATTTCGTGATCGCCGCCATCGCCGACGGTGTCGAGGTGTTCCACCACGGCGGTTCCGACGTCTTCGCGGGCGCGGGAGCCCTCGCGCTGGTCAACCCGGACACCCCGCACACCGGCCGGGCCGGGGTCCCGGAGGGCTGGCGGTACGGCGCGGTCTACCCGGCGCCCGAGGTGGTGGCGGCGATAGCGGCGGAGACCAGCACCCTGCGCGGCGCCCCCGGCTTCGTCAGTCCCGTCCTCGACGACCCCGCCACCGTCCGCCTCGTCCACGAGGTGCTCCGCGCCGCCGAGGAGGGCAACGCGCTGGCCGCCGACACCCTGCTCCGAATCGCCGTGACACGGCTGCTCCGGCTGAACGGCGGCACCCTGCCCGAGCGGCGGCCACGCACGGCCGGGGCCCGGATCGCGGCACGCGCGCGGGCCGTGCTGGAGGAGCGCATGACCGAGCCGCCGACCCTGGAGCGGCTCGCCACCGACCTCGGGACCAGCCCGTTCGCGCTGCTGCGGGCCTTCCGCGACAGCTACGGCATGCCACCGCACGCCTGGCTGACCGACGCCCGGGTACGGCGCGCGCGGCTCCTCCTGGACACCGGCACCCGGCCCGCCGAGGCGGCCGTCGCCGTCGGCTTCACCGACCAGCCGCACCTCAACCGTCACTTCGCCCGGATCGTCGGCGTGCCCCCGGGCGCCTACCAGCGGGAGCGCAGCGATGTACGAGGGCGCGCGGAGGTACGTCGGCGCGCGGAGGTACGCGGGCATGTGGAGGTACGCGGGCGTGCGGAGGTGCGAGGGCGCAAGAACGTACAAGACTCGGACTGACGTTCGCCCGTAGCGTCCCGGGCGTGGCACAGCAGCAGACAGCACCAGTGGACATGGCGGACGGGGCGGCCAAGCCCGACGCGGCGGTCGTACGGGACGCCCTCGGGGTCGGCGTCGCCGTAGGACTGTCCGGGTTCGCCTTCGGAGTGACCTCGGCCGGTGGCGGGCTCGGACTGCTCCAGACCTGCGCGCTCAGCCTTCTGGTGTTCACCGGCGCCTCCCAGTTCGCCCTGGTCGGAGCGCTGGCCGCCGGAGGCAACCCGTACACGGCGGCGGCCGGGGCCTTCTTCCTGGGCATACGCAACGCCTTCTACGGGCTGCGTCTCTCCCAGCTCCTCGCCCTTCCGCGCGCGGTGCGGCCCTTCGCCGCCCAATGGGTGATCGACGAGACCACGGCGGTCACCCTGGCGCAGCCGACCCGGCGCGCCGCCCGGATCGGCTTCACGGTCACCGGAGTCACCCTCTACGCGCTGTGGAACCTCACCACCCTGCTCGGCGCCCTGGGCGCCAAGGCCATCGGCGACACGCGCGCGTGGGGGCTGGACGCGGCAGGGCCCGCGGTGTTCCTGGCCCTGCTCGCGCCGATGCTGAGGACGTCCACCGAGCGCGCGGTCGCGGGCCTCGCGGTGGCGCTGGGGCTCGGCCTGCTGCCCGTACTCCCGGCCGGAGTGCCGGTCCTGGTGGCGGCCCTGGCCGCGCCGGTCGCCCTGTTCGTGTCCGGGCGGCGCGGGCCTTGTGACCCACAGGACCTGGACGAGATCTCGAAGGACAGGGCCACGGACACCTCCGAGGTGAAGGCCAAGGCCATGGAGGAGGGCCGGTGAACACCTGGATCGCGATCGGTCTGACCGTGCTCGGCTGCTACGCCGTCAAGCTCGCCGGCCTGCTGGTACCGGCCCATGTCATCGAGCGGCCCCTCGTACGGCGGCTCGCCGCGCTGCTGCCCGTCGCCCTCCTCGCCGCGCTCACCGCGCAGCAGACGTTCGCCCAGGGGCAGGCGCTGATGCTGGACGCCAGGGCCGCGGGGCTCGGGGCGGCCGCCGTGGCCCTGGTGCTGCGCGCCCCGTTCCTGGTGGTCGTCGGCGCGGCCGTACTGGTGACGGCGGGCGTCCGCGCGCTCGGCGGCTGAGGCGCCGTACATCGGAACCGAACCGGCACCGGAACCGAACCGGCACCGGACCCGAATCCGAGCCGGACCCGAACCCGAACCGGCACCAGACCCGAATCGGCATCGGATCCGAACCGGCACCGGACCCGAACCAACCGGCACCGGCACCGGACCCGCACCGCGTTTGAACCTGGTCAGCCCACGAAGCGGCCGTACGCCCGCAGCGTGCACAGCGCCTCGATCGTCACCAGGGCGCGCGCCTCGAACGCGGGGACCGGTGCCCATGGCCGGCGGCGGACCGGCCAGCCGCCGTCCTCCTGCTGTCCGGCGGCCAGATGGTCCAGGGAGCGGGCCATCTCCTCGTCGGTGAACCAGGCGCGCGCGAGCGACGCGGGGCTCTTCGCGAAGTCGTGCGGGAAGTGGCGCGGGCCAGGCCCCGGATCACCCCGGTGCGCCACCTGCTGGGGAACCCGGCGCTCCCCCGCCACCGGGCCTTCGGGGCCCAGCGCCGCGAGCCGCTGTGCGCGCACCAGACGGCCGAGCCGGTCCGCGGCGGCCTCCGCGCGCGGGCGGTCGGGAACGGAGTCCAGGAAGGCCACGGCGGCCAGCACCTCGTGCGGACGCGGCTGCTCCAGGTTTGCGACGGCCTGCCAGCAGAAGTCGGTGGCCCGGAACAGCCAGGCGTGCCACACCTCGTTGCGGTGCAGCAGCCCCACCACGGGACCGGTGGCCGCCAGCGAACCTCGGGAGGCCGCCTGCGCGGGTGTGTCCGAGGCCGTCGGAGAGCCCTGGACGCGCGGCGCCGCCGGATACCCGCGGGCGCTCGGATGGATCGCCGGCAGCGCGCCGTCCGCCGTGGAGACGGAGGTCAGATAGCGGCACACACGCTCCACGCGCTGCCCGCCGCAGCGCCCGACGGCGTCCAGGACGCGCAGCGCGTGCGCGGTGTGCAGGGGCTGGCTCACCGGTCCGCGCAGATCGGGCTCCAGGGCGTGCCCGTACCCGCCGTCCTCATTGCGATAGGCGTCCAGCGCCGCCTCCACCGCGTCCGGGGCGCCGCGCAGGAAGTGGTATGCGAAAAGGCGTTGTTCCAGCACGCGCGCGGTGAGCCACATGAACTGTTCGGCGCTGAAGAGCGGGGAGCGCGCCGGGGGCGTGCAGGGGAGTGGGGAAGCTCCGGTTTCGGCCATGCGTCAGACCGTAGGACGGAATGCGGCCTTGGCAAGCGGTCCCGGGCGGGCCCCACTCTCAGGGGCGGGATACCGGTTTCACGCGGTTGACGGTCTCCTAGGACATGACTTCGGGCATGGCTTCGAGCATGTTCTCCCTTCCTTGTCATATGTACGACGGTCCTTGTCACGTGTACGAAAGCTCCTCGTCATGTGTACGAGGGCGCCGCGAACGCGAGGACCGTGTTGTGGCCTCCGAAGCCCAGGGAGTGGCTGAGGGCCAGGCGGACGGTCTGGGGGCGGGGCGCGCGGGTGACGATGTCCAGGCCGGCGGTGGTGTCGTCGGGGGCGGAGAAGTTCGCCGTGGGAGGCGCGGTCCCGTGCGCGATGGTCAGGACGGTGACGGCGGCCTCGATGGCGCCCGCCGCTCCCATGGTGTGCCCGAGGACGCCCTTGGCCGATGTGACCGAGGGGGGCCTGCGGAGGTAGAGGTCCCTGATCACGGCCGCCTCCACCGCGTCGTTGAGACGGGTGCTCGTCCCGTGGGCGTTGATGTGGTCGACGTCGTCGGGGCGCGCGCCCGCGCCCGCCAGGGCCGCCATGGTGGCCGCCCGCAGCCCCGCCCCCTCGGGATGCGGCGCCGTGGGATGGTGGGCGTCACTGGTGCTGCCATGGCCGGTGAGCAGCGCCAGCGGTACGGCCCCGCGCGCCCGTGCGTGCGGCTCGCGCTCCAGGAGCAGGACACCGCAGCCCTCCCCCAGGACGAAGCCGTCGCGGTCCTTGTCGAAGGGGCGCGAGGCGCGTTCGGGTTCATGGTCCCGGCGTGACAGGGCGCCGAGTTTGGCGAACGCGGACGCGCACAGCGGGGTCACCATGGCGTCGGTCCCCGCGGCGACGGCGATGTCACAGGCGTCGGCTGCCAGCAGCAGAGCGGCCGTGACGGCGGCCGTGGCGCCCGACGCGCAGGCCGTGGAGGTCTGGAGGGAGGGGCCCGTGACGCCCAGTTCCAGGGCCAGTTGGCCCGCCGCCATGTTGGGCAGGAACGCGGGCAGGGTCATCGGCGAGAGAACACCGTGACCGGCGGTGAGCAGTTTGCGGTGCTGGGCCTCCAGCGTGCCGACCCCGCCCGCCGCCGTGCCCACGACCACCGCCACCCGCGCCGGATCCCATTCCGCGGGCTCAAGGCCCGCGCAGGCCAGGGCCTCTTGGGCGGCGGTGAGCAGAAAGCGGGTGGCGGGGTCGAACCGCCAGAGCCGGCCGCGACCCGCGTCCGGCGGGGGCACCCGGCACGACATGGTCACCGGGCCGTCGTACAGGGCGGGATCGCTGTGTGCCGCCGGCCTGCCCGCGCACAGGCTCTCCCAGGTGGGGCCCACTCCGATCCCGCCCGGGGTCACCAGTCCGAGCCCGGTGACGGCGATCCGGTCGCTCACCGTCCGCTTCCGTCGTGCGGCACCGGCTCGGTGGGCGCCAGTTGCTCGCTCACCGAGTGGGCCACCTCGGCGACGGTCAGTTCCGCGGACGCCGCCGAGTCGTCCAGGGCGACACCCCACTCCTCCTGGAGGGTGACGTAGAGCTCCACCACGGCAAGGGAGTCCAGGTCGAGTTCGCCGAGGGTGGCGGTGGGCCCGACGTGGTCGGCGGGGACCTCGAACTTGTTGTGCAGCAGGTTCACGAGACGGTCGTAGACATGGTTCATGAGTCGCTCCTCGAAGACGCGAAGGGGTGGTCGGCGGACGGCGGTCGTTGCGACATGGGGGTGACATCGGGCCAGTTGAGGGCGGCGGAGGCCCAGGTGAGTCCGCCGCCGAACGCGGTCAGCAGCGTGCGTGCGCCCGGTTCGACGCGCTTATGGACCGAGGGGTCGGCCAGCACCAGCGGGATGGAGGCGGCGGCGGTGTTGCCGAGTTCCGCGATGTTGCCGAACCGGTGGGCGGGCGCGATCCCCAGCCGGTCCGCGACCGAGTCCAGGATGCGCTGGTTGGCCTGGTGGCCGACGAAGGCCCGTACGGTCTCCGGCGCCCAGCCGGCACCTCGTAGCGCGGAGTCGGCGGACCGGGTCATCCGGCGGACCGCGTGCGCGTAGACCGCGCGGCCCCGCATACGGAAGTAGTGCCCGTCCGGGTCGGGGCCCGGCAGCCGGCGGGGGTGCCGGGAGCCGCCGTAGGGGATGGTGATGAGATCGCCGCCGCTGCCGTCGGAGCCCAGGTCGAGGGCGCCCACGGCGCCGGGTTCGGCCGCGTGGCCCGCGGTGACGAGGACCGCGCCCGCGCCGTCGCCGAAGATCGGCGCGGTCTCCCGGTCGAGCGGGTTCACGATGGTGGTGTAGGTGTCCGAGGCGATCACCAGCACCGTGGCGCAGGTGCCGGCGCGGATCAGCGCGGTCGCCATGGCCAGGGCGTACAGGAAGCCGGAGCACACCGCGGAGAGGTCGAAGGCCGGTATGCCGTCCAGGCCGAGCCGGTGCGCCACGGCGGGCGCGGTCGCCGGGCAGGGATGGTCGGGCGTGCCGGTGGCCAGCAGCAGCATCTGGGGGCGCCGGTCCCCGGCGGAGGCGAGGGCCGCCCGTCCGGCGCCGACGGCGAGGTCCCCGGTGCTGGTACCGGCGTCCGCGTGGCGCCTGCGGGCGATGCCGGTGCGTTCCCTGATCCAGGTGTCGTCCGTGCGCAGCCCGCCGCGCGCGATCACGGCGTCGTTGTCGACCACGCGCGGCGGGAGGCAGGCGCCGATGCCGGTGATGACGGCGGTGGCGGTGTCCGGCGAACCGGTGACCGGCGGGTGCACAGGGGCGTCGAGGGTTTCGTCCACGGATGGTCACTCACTCCGCGGCGAAGGGCGAGGGGGGCTTGGGGTGGCCGGCCAGGCCGCCGTCGGCGACGGACAGTCCGCCGTCCACGACGAGCGCGTGCCCGGTGACGATGGAGGAGGCGGGCGCGGCGAGGAACAGCGCGGCGCCGACCACCTCGTCCGCATCCGCCCAACGGCCCATCGGCACATGGCTGGTGAGCCAGTCGGAGACCGGTCCGGGCGCGCTGGCGAAGGCGGTCATGTCGGTGCGGGTCCAGCCGGGGCACAGCGCGTTGACGCGGATGCCCTGCCGTGCCCAGCCGACCGCGAGACTCCGCGTGAGCGATATCTGGGCCGCCTTGGTCGCGGCGTACGCCTCCATCATCGGGGCGCCGACGATCCCGGCGGCCGAGGACATCAGGATCAGACTGGCGCGCGAGGACTCGGCCAGGTGCGGGTACGCCGCCCGGCACAGGGCGGCCGTGGCGTTGAGATTGACGGCGACGACCGCTTCCCAGTCCTCCTGGCGTGCGTGCTGGAGCGGGGCCATCAGCGGGCTGCCGTCCGCGGCGGTCGGCAGGGTGCCCGCGTTGTGGACGACGATGTCCAGGCCGCCCAGCGCCGCGCTCGCCCGGTCGACCAGCGCCTCGGCGACACCCGGCAGGGCGAGGTCACCGTCCAGGACGACGGCCTTGCGGCCACGTTCCTCCACGGCGCGCACGGTGTCCTCCAGGGCGGGCAGGGTCCGCGCGGTCAGCGCCAGATCGCATCCGGCGTCGGCGAGTGCCTCCGCGACCGCCTTGCCGATACCTCGGGAGGCGCCGGTCACCAACGCGCGCGCGTCGTCCAGGCGGAACAGGTCCATGACGTTCGTCGGGCGGCCCATGGCGTTCGTCGGGCGGTTCGCGGTGTCTGTCGAGCGGTCCGCGGTGTCCGTCGAGCGGCCCGTGGCGTTCGTGGAGTGGTTCGTGGTGTTCATCGAGCGGCTCCTTGTGAGGTGGACCGTCCGGTCGTCCGGTCGGCGGACGGTACGGATCGCGGGACGGCCGCGGGGTCCGCGGCGACGGCGGGCGCGCCGCTCCAGGTGAGCAGTGCGCTGCCCCAGGTCATGCCGGCGCCGAAGGCGGCCAGCAGGATCCGGTCGCCGGGTTTCAGCGGCCGGGTGTCGACGGCGCGCGCCAGGGCGTACGGCGTGCTGGCCGCGCCGATGTTGCCCACCTCGTCGCCGACGACCACCAGGCGGTCGTCGGGGATGCCGAGGTCGGCACCGATCCGCCGCAGCAGTACGGGGTTCGGCTGGTGGGCGACGACACAGTCCACGTCCGCCAGTGCCAGTCCCGCCCGGTCGAGGGCGTCGGTGATCAGTCGGGGGAAGACATCCGTGATGAACCGGCCGATGGCGCGGCCGTCCATGCGGATGAAGTGGTCGCGGCCGGCGAGCGTGGCCGCGCTGGCCGGACGGCGGCTGCCGCCCGCGGGAATGAGCACACGGTCGGCGAGCGCGCCGTCGGAGCCCAGACTGAACTGCGCGAACCCCCCGGGCTCGGCCACCGGTCCGAGTACGGCGGCCGCCGCTCCGTCGGCGAACAGTACGGCGGTGCCCCGGTCGGCCGGATCGAGGAACCGGGAGTACGCCTCGACACCGACGGCGACCGCGTACCGGGTGCCCCCCTCGGCCGTACGCAGCCAGTCGTGGGCCACCTTGGCGGCGAACAGCCAGCCCGAGCAGGCGGCGCTGACGTCGAGCGCGACCGCGCGGTCGGCCCCGGTCAGCGTCTGGATCCGGCAGGCGGTGGCCGGGCCCAGCTCGTCGGGGGTCGAGGTGCCGCAGATCAGCAGGCCGATGTCGGCCATGTCGAGACCGGCGGCCCGGACCGCCGAACGGACCGCGTGCGCCGCGAGGTCGGAGGCGGCCTCGCCCGGGGCGGCGACATGGCGTTCACGGACGCCGGTGCGTTCGCTGATCCATTCCGGTGTGACCCCGGCGCCCGCGGCCACCTCCGCGTTGGTGCGGACCGTGGAGGGCAGATAGGTGCCCATGCCCAGGACGCCGATGGGGCGGGTGTACGTCATGTGATGGCTCCTCGGGTCCAGGTGAGCGTGGCCCGCAGCGCGGCGTTGTAGTCGGCCGCGGCCAGCGGGGCGTCCGTCGCCCCGTCGCCGTGCACGAACGCCTCGGTGAGCAGCGGGAGATGCGGGCGCAGTTCGTCGCAGAGGTGGTCGATGACATCGGTGAGCGCCTGGACGTCCGCGGGCCGCAGGGTCTCGTGCGCGAGCAGCGAGGCGGACCAGCGGCGGGCGGCCATGGCCCCGTGCAGGGCGGCCAGCGCACCCAGGACGGTGCGCGCGCTCGTGTCGCGGACCTCGGCGAGCACGTTGAGGACGTCCTCGGCCATCAAGCCGTCGGCGTACAGCTCGCCCAGGAGGCCCGCGTCCTCCAGCAGCGGGTTCCAGGCGTCGAACGGGGAACCGTGCTTCAGGACACGCAGTCGGCCCGCGAGGTGCGCGGCGAGCCCGGCCCGGTGAGTGCGGGCGATTTCCGGCCACCAGGAGGGGGAGGTGGCCAAGGGCCGCGCCGCGCCGTCCGCCGTGTCCGCGGCCGGGGCGGGCGCGTCCGCGCTCTCCTCGACGAGGGAGCGCCCGATGTCGTACAGGATGAGCTGGCTGTCCCCGCCCGCCGCGTCGAAGGCGTGGTGGAAGCCGTGGTACCCGGCCAGCCGGTTGACGTCCAGATGACCGGAGAAGCCGCACCTGCGCTGGCATTCCGCGCTGACCTCGGCGGCGAGCCGTACGGAGGCCGCCTTGTAGGCGGCGAGCGGCCGGTTGACGGCGGTCCAGGGGGTGAACCCCATCGCGTCGGTTTCCGCACCGCCCGAGGGCGCGGCGAGGAATTTTGTCCACAGGGCGCGCGCCCCGTGCGCGGCGCAGGTCAGCGCGAAGGCGTCGGCCAGCGCGCCGAGGACCGCGCGCTGCTGGGTCCGGTACGACAGCAGCGGCACGCCCGGCGCCAGCCGGCTCTGGGTACGGCGCTGCCGCGCGTAGTTGACCGCCTGTACGGCGGACTGGCGGGCGGTCGCGGCGGCCACGGCCGGCATGAGCGCCCACAGGCCCTGGCCCACCCGCAGAGTGCGCTGGAGCCGGCGCTCGGCCGATCCGGCCGGGTCGTGGAAGGTGCCGTCCGCACCGATGGCCGCCCCGTCGGCCAGCCAGTGGGCGTCGGGCACCCGCAGCCGCCGGAACCGTACGAGGACGTAGTCCAGGGGCAGCGCGCCCAGGTTGATCGGCGACGACAACTCGACGCCGGGCAGCGGCCCCGAGCGGTCGGTCAGGTCGACCACGAAGCCGAAGACCCCCCGGTCGGCGCCGTCGGTGAACAGCCGGGCGAGCACCACCGCCGTCTGGGGGATGTCCCGGGTGCCCGCGCTGCCGAACTTGGCCGCCTCGGCGTCCGGTGTGTCCAGGACGAACTCCCCGGTGGCCGGGTCGTACGTGGCACGGGTCCTGGTCGCCAGATGGCTGTTCGCCTGGCCTGCCTCGGTGATCAGGTAGACGCCCTTGGCGCGGCCGGCGGTCAGGGCCGCCATGCGCTCCGCCAGATACGCCGGATCCGAACCGAGTTGGGTCATGGAGCCGAGGCAGAGCGTGTGGTGCACCAGCGCGGCCAGGCACAGCGGCGGGTCGGTGACGGCGGCCCAGGCGTGGACGGCCGCGAGCCGCGCCGGGTCCTCGAAGATCTTCTCCGGGGCGGGGAGGGCCTGGCCCATCAGGCCGAGGTTCCGGAGCAGTTGGGCGCCGCCGGACGGGCGGGAGTCGGTGTCGTTACGGGTGCTGGTGCTGGTGCTGG
>NZ_MUNF01000322.1 GCF_002154555.1 Streptomyces murinus | reverse complement strand
CTGGACGCGGCGCTCGGGCACTACGTGGCGGTGCTGGAGGACTCGGTCGGGGCGCGGGCGGTGGAGTACGCGGCGGCGCCGGGCGCGGGGGCGGCGGGTGGCATCGGCTACGGCGCGCTGCTGCTCGGTGCGCGGTTCCGTCCCGGGATCGAGATCATGCTCGACGTCCTCGGCTTCGCTCCCGCGCTGTCCCGGGCGTCCCTGGTGATCACCGGTGAGGGCTCCCTGGACGAGCAGACGCTGCACGGCAAGGCTCCGGCGGGCGTGGCGGCGGCGGCGCGCGCGGCGGGCAAGGAGGTCGTGGCGGTGTGCGGGCGGCTGGCACTGGAGGACCGTGCGCTGCGGTCGGCCGGGATCAGCCGCGCCTACCCCCTGACGTCCGTCGAGCCCGACATCTCCCGCTGCATCGCGGACGCCGGCCCGATCCTGGAGCGGGTCGCCTCCCGCATCGCGGAGGACCTGCTGGTGTGACCACCCCGACGTGACCACCTTGGGGGCTTCGGCCCCGGGCCGCGCGGGAAAGGACAAGGGCCCCGAACCCAGCCAACCCTGGATTCGGGGCCCTTCGTCAAGACGCCGTCACGGCAACTGCGTCGCCCGTGCCTCTCGCCGGTTGTCACGGAAGTTGTTCACCCGTCGCGCCGTGGCGAACAGCGGGATCACCGCGCCCATGACCAGCTGGAGCGCACAACCCGTCTGGAGGAGCAGCTGACCGCTCGGCGCGTCGAACGCCCAGGCGGCCAGCAGGCCCATGGACAGGACGATCCAGGACAGCATCGCCCCGGCCAGCCGCCCCCGCGGCTTCGGGTACTCCACCCGGCTCACCATCAGCCACGCCGTACCGACGATCGCCAGCAGCGTCGCCACGAACGGCAGCTCCAGGAGCACGATCGAGACGACGGTGAGCGCGCCGAACGGCGAGGGCATGCCCTGGAACACGCCGTCCTTCACCGTCACGCAGGAGAAGCGGGCGAGCCGCAGGACGACGGCCAGGAGCACCACGATTGCCCCGAGCGCCGCCACTCTCTGATGCGCGTCGTCCGCGACCATGCCGTAGACGAGGACGAAGTACGCCGGCGCGAGGCCGAAGCTGATCAGGTCGGAGAGGTTGTCCAGCTCCGCACCCATCGGCGAGGACCGCAGCTTGCGCGCCACCAGACCGTCGAAGAGGTCGAACACCGCCGCGCAGAGCATCAGGATGACCGCCGTGGCCGCGCTGTGGCGGGCCATGCCGGACTCCTGGCTGCCGGTCAGGTGCGGGATCAGGATGCCGGTGGTGGTGAAGTACACCGCCATGAACCCGCACGTGGCGTTACCGAGCGTGAGGGTGTCCGCTATCGACAGGCGGAGCGAGAGCGGCATCTCCTCCTCTTCGTCCACCTCGTCGGCCTCGGGCACCCAGTTCGCCTGGGTCTCCGGATCAATCACGGTCAATGCGAGTCACCCCAGCCACGGTCTTCTGACCGACCTCGACCGCCACCTCCACGCCCTCGGGCAGGTAGAGATCGACACGCGAGCCGAAGCGGATCAGACCGATACGGTCGCCCTGCTCGACCTTCGTGCCCGACGGGAGGTAGGGCACGATGCGGCGGGCCACCGCACCGGCGATCTGGATCATCTCGATGTCGCCGAGTTCGGTGTCGAAATGCCAGACTACGCGCTCGTTGTTCTCGCTCTCCTTGTTGAAAGCCGGAACAAAGCCGCCGGGGATGTGCTCGACCGAGGTCACCGTGCCCGCGAGCGGCGCGCGGTTGACATGAACATTGAGCGGGCTCATGAAGATGGCGACGCGGGTGCGACCGTCCTTCCACGGCATGATGCTCTGCACCACACCGTCGGCCGGGGAGATGACCCGGCCCTGGGTGATCTCTCGCTCGGGGTCGCGGAAGAACCACAGCATGCCCGCCGCGAGCGCGGTGGCGGGCACGGCGACGGCCTTGGCGGCACCCGAGCGGCGGGCGCGGGCCAGGCTGAGGGCTGCGGTGGCGACGGTCGGGAGAAGCCACGGCGATGCTCCGCGCGCGAGGCGTACGCCGGCTCGGCTGTCGCGAGGTGCAGAGGTTTGGCTGTGGGGCATGGATGACCTTCGTAGCGGATGATGCCGCGCAAGACGGGGGACGGCGGCTTTCCGGGGATCGTACCGGTCGCGGGCCACAACTGGGCAAGCCAGGAAGCCGAGTCGGCGGCCGAAGACCGGCTGAACAACCTCTACGGGGTGTGATCTTCCCCTCGAAGAAAACACCCCGCATGCGGACAATCAGCCCTGGAATCGATGCTCTTCGAGCAACCTGCGCCCGATGATCATTTTCTGGATCTCGGCGGTACCTTCACCGATGAGCAGCATCGGCGCCTCACGATACAGGCGCTCGATCTCGTACTCCTTGGAGAAACCGTACCCGCCGTGGATGCGGAAGGCGTCCTCCACGACCTCCTTGCAGTACTCGGAGGCGAGGTACTTCGCCATGCCGGCCTCCAGGTCGTTACGCTGCCCGGAGTCCTTTTTGCGTGCCGCGTTGACCATCATCGCGTGGGCGGCCTCGACCTTGGTCGCCATCTCGGCCAGCTTGAACTGGATGGCCTGGTGCTGGGCGATCGCCTTGCCGAAGGTGTGCCGCTGCTGGGCGTACCGCACACCCAGCTCGAAGGCGCGCTGGGCGACACCGCAGCCACGGGCCGCGACGTTGACCCGGCCGACCTCCACGCCGTCCATCATTTGGTAAAAACCTCGGCCGGTGACGCCGCCGAGCACCCGATCGGCCGGGATCCGCAGCCCGTCCATGATCAGCTCGGTGGTGTCGACGCCCTTGTAGCCCATCTTCTCGATCTTGCCGGGGATGGTGAGGCCCGGGCGGACCTCGCCGAAGCCCGGCTCCTTCTCGACCAGGAAGGTGGTCATGGACTTGTGCGGGGCCGTGCCCTCGGGGTGGCCCTCGTCGCTGCGCACCAGGACGGCCACGAGGGACGACGTGCCGCCGTTGGTCAGCCACATCTTCTGGCCGGTCAGGACGTACTCGTCGCCGTCCTTGACCGCCTTGGAGCTGATCGCCGACACATCGGAGCCGAGCGCCGGCTCCGACATCGAGAAGGCGCCCCGGATGTCACCGGCCGCCATCCGCGGCAGGAAGTGGTCCTTCTGCTCCTGCGTGCCGTGCTGCTTGAGCATGTACGCGACGATGAAGTGGGTGTTGATGATGCCGGACACCGACATCCAGCCGCGGGCGATCTCCTCCACGCACAGCGCGTAGGTGAGCAGCGACTCGCCCAGACCCCCGTACTCCTCGGGGATCATCAGACCGAACAGGCCCAGCTCCTTGAGGCCGTCCACGATCTGCTGCGGGTACTCGTCGCGGTGCTCCAGCTCGGTCGCGACCGGGATGATCTCCTTGTCGACGAAGTCCCGGACGGTGGAGAGGATCTCCTGCTGGACGTCGGTCAGACCGGCGGTCTGGGCGAGACGGGCCATGTCCTACTTCTCCTGCTGCTTGAGTTCCGGGCGGCCCGGCTGCTCGCCGCCGCGCTCCTTGATGTACGTCTCGGTCGGCACCATCACCTTGCGGCGGAAGACGCACACCAGGGTGCCGTCCTGCTTGTAGCCCTTGGTCTCGACGTAGACGATGCCGCGGTCGTTCTTCGACTTCGACGGCCACTTGTCCAGCACGGTCGTCTGGCCGTAGATCGTGTCGCCGTGGAAGGTCGGCGCCACGTGCTTGAGCGACTCGATCTCCAGGTTGGCGATCGCCTTGCCGGAGATGTCCGGCACCGACATGCCGAGCAGCAGCGAGTAGATGTAGTTCCCGACGACGACGTTCTTGCCGAAGTCGGTCGTCTTCTCCGCGTAGTTGGTGTCCATGTGGAGCGGGTGGTGGTTCATGGTGAGGAGGCAGAACAGATGGTCGTCGTACTCCGTGACCGTCTTGCCCGGCCAGTGCTTGTACGTCGCCCCGACCTCGAACTCCTCGTAGGTGCGTCCGAACTGCATCGCGCTCAGGCCTCCGGGATCTCGAACTTGGTGGTGCGGCGCATGCCGGCCGCGCGCCCCTTGCCGGAGATGACCAGGGCCATCTTGCGGCTGGCCTCGTCGATCATCTCGTCGCCGAGCATCGCGGAGCCCTTCTTGCCGCCGGCCTCGGACGTGTAGTAGTCGTACGCGTCCAGGATCAGCTCGGCGTGGTCGTAGTCCTCCTGGGAGGGCGAGAAGATCTCGTTGGAGGCCTCGACCTGGCCCGGGTGCAGCACCCACTTGCCGTCGAAGCCGAGGGCCGCGGCGCGCTGCGCGACCGCGCGGTAGCCGTCGACGTTGCGGATCTGGAGGTAGGGGCCGTCGATCGCCTGGAGGTCGTTGGCGCGGGCGGCCATCAGGATCTTCATCAGGATGTAGTGGTAGGCGTCCGCCGGGTAGCCGGGCGGCTGCTCGCCCACGACCAGGGACTTCATGTTGATGGAGGCCATGAAGTCGGCCGGGCCGAAGATGATGGTCTCGATGCGCGGGGAGGCCCCCGCGATCGCGTTGACGTTGTTCAGGCCCTGCGCGTTCTCGATCTGCGCCTCGATGCCGATCCGGCCGACCTCGAAGCCCATCGTCTTCTCGATCTGGGTGAGCAGCAGGTCGAGCGCCACGATCTGCTCGGCGTTCTGCACCTTCGGCAGCATGATGCAGTCGAGGTTCGGACCGGCGCCCTCGACGACCGTCACGACATCGCGGTACGTCCACTCGGTCGTCCAGTCGTTGACGCGGACCACCCGCGTCTTGCCCGTCCAGTCACCCTCGTTGAGGAACTTGACGATGGTGTGCCGCGCCTCGGGCTTGGCGAGCGGGGCGCACGCGTCCTCCAGGTCCAGGAAGACCTGGTCCGCCGGCAGGCCCTGCGCCTTCTCCAGGAAGCGCGGGTTCGAGCCGGGTACGGCGAGACACGAACGCCGCGGGCGGAGACGGTTGACGGGGGCGGTCATGCGGGGACCTCCAGGGGGTCGAGCTTGTTCGCGGTCCGGATCTCGTCGACGATGCGGCCGATGATCCCGGTGATGTCGAAGTCCTTCGGGGTGAAGACGGCGGCCACTCCGGCCTCCCTGAGCTGCTCGGCGTCCCCGTTCGGGATGATGCCACCTGCGATCACCGGAATATCTGTGGCACCCGCCACACGCAGCCGCTGGAGCACGTCCGGGACCAGCTGGGCGTGCGAGCCGGAAAGGATCGACAGGCCGACCGCGTGCACGTCCTCGGCGAGGGCCGCGTCCACGATCTGCTCGGGGGTGAGCCGGATGCCCTGGTAGACCACCTCGAAGCCGGCGTCGCGGGCGCGCACGGCGATCTGCTCGGCGCCGTTGGAGTGCCCGTCGAGGCCCGGCTTGCCGACCAGGAAGCGCAGCTTGCCGACGCCCAGGTCGCGGGCGGTGGCGTCCACCTTGGCGCGGACCTCGGCGAGCGCCGAGCCGGCCTCGACGGGGACGGCCACCGGCGCGGAGGAGACCCCGGTGGGCGCCCGGTACTCGCCGAACACCTCGCGCAGCGCCCCCGCCCACTCTCCGGTCGTGGCCCCGGCACGGGCGCACTCCAGGGTGGCCTCCATCAGGTTGGCGGTGCCCCGGGCGGCCTCCTTCAGCCGCTCCAGCGCCTTGCAGGGGCGCGGGTGGTTGAACGGCGGCTGGTAGCGGGTGTCCCGCCACCGCTGGAGCGAGGCGATGACCTGGGCCTCGACCGCCGGGTCCACCGTCTGGATCGCGGTGTCCAGGTCGGCGGTGAGCGGGTTGGGCTCGGTGCCCTCGAAGGCGTTGACACCGATGATCTTCTCGTCGCCGGACTCGATCCGGGCCCGGCGCTCGGCGTGCGAGGAGACCAGCTGGGACTTCAGATAGCCGGACTCGACGGCGGCCATCGCGCCGCCCATCTCCTCGATCCGCGCCATCTCCGCGAGGGAGTCGGTGACCAGCTGCGCCACCTTGGCCTCGATCACCTTCGAGCCGTCGAAGATGTCCTCGTACTCCAGCAGGTCGCTCTCGTAGGCGAGCACCTGCTGGATGCGCAGGCTCCACTGCTGGTCCCAGGGGCGGGGCAGGCCGAGCGCCTCGTTCCAGGCCGGGAGCTGGACGGCACGGGCGCGGGCGTCCTTGGACAGCGTGACCGCCAGCATCTCCAGGACGATCCGCTGGACGTTGTTCTCCGGCTGCGCCTCGGTCAGGCCGAGGGAGTTGACCTGGACGCCGTAGCGGAAGCGGCGCTGCTTGGGGTTCTCGATGCCGTACCGCTCGCGGGTGACCTGGTCCCAGATGCGGCCGAACGCCCGCATCTTGCACATCTCCTCGACGAAGCGGACGCCCGCGTTCACGAAGAAGGAGATGCGCGCGACCACGTCGCCCATGCGCTCCTGCGGCACCTGGCCGCTGTCGCGCACGGCGTCCAGCACGGCGATCGCGGTGGACATCGCGTACGCGATCTCCTGCACCGGCGTGGCCCCGGCCTCCTGCAGGTGGTAGCTGCAGATGTTGATCGGGTTCCACTTCGGGATGTGGGAGACCGTGTACGCGATCATGTCCGTCGTCAGGCGGAGCGAGGGTCCCGGCGGGAAGACGTGCGTGCCGCGGGACAGGTACTCCTTGACGATGTCGTTCTGGGTCGTGCCCTGGAGCTTGGTGATGTCCGCGCCCTGCTCCTCGGCGACGACCTGATAGAGCGCCAGCAGCCACATGGCGGTGGCGTTGATCGTCATCGAGGTGTTCATCTGCTCCAGGGGGATGTCCTGGAACAGCCGGCGCATGTCACCGACGTGCGAGACGGGCACGCCCACCCGGCCGACCTCGCCGCGGGCGAGGATGTGGTCGGGGTCGTAGCCGGTCTGCGTCGGCAGGTCGAACGCCACCGACAGACCCGTCTGGCCCTTGTCGAGATTGCGCCGGTACAGCTCGTTGGACGCCTCGGCCGTCGAGTGGCCGGCGTACGTCCGCATCAGCCACGGACGATCTTTCTGACGCTCTGTCATCTACGGCTCTCAGATGTTCCGGAAACGGTTGATGGCGTCGATGTGCTCGGCCCGCAGCTCCTCGTCGCGCACGCCGAGGCCTTCCTCGGGCGCGAGGCACAGGACGCCGACCTTGCCCTGGTGCAGGTTGCGGTGGACGTCGTAGGCGGCCTGCCCGGTGTCCTCCAGGGAGTACACCTTCGACAGGGTCGGGTGGATCTTGCCCTTGGCGATGAGGCGGTTGGCCTCCCAGGCCTCGCGGTAGTTGGCGAAGTGCGAGCCGATGATCCGCTTCAGGGACATCCACAGGTAGCGGTTGTCGTACTCGTGCATATAGCCCGAGGTCGAGGCGCAGGTGGTGATGGTGCCGCCCTTGCGGGTGACGAAGACGCTGGCGCCGAAGGTCTCGCGGCCGGGGTGCTCGAAGACGATGTCGATGTCCTCGCCGCCGGTGAGCTCGCGGATGCGCTTGCCGAAGCGCTTCCACTCCTTGGGGTCCTGGGTGGTCTCGTCCTTCCAGAACTTGTAGCCCTCGGCGCTGCGGTCGATGATCGCCTCGGCACCCATCGACCGGCAGATGTCCGCCTTCTGGTCGCTGGAGACGACGCAGATCGGGTTGGCGCCACCGGCCAGCGCGAACTGCGTGGCGTACGAGCCGAGTCCGCCGCTCGCGCCCCAGATGAGGACGTTGTCGCCCTGCTTCATGCCGGCGCCGTTGCGGGACACCAGCTGGCGGTAGGCGGTGGAGTTGACCAGACCGGGGGCGGCGGCCTCCTCCCAGCTGAGGTGGCCCGGCTTCGGCATCAGCTGGTTGGACTTGACCAGGGCGATCTCGGCGAGGCCGCCGAAGTTGGTCTCGAAGCCCCAGATGCGCTGCTCGGGGTCGAGCATCGTGTCGTTGTGGCCGTCGGAGGACTCCAGCTCGACGGAGAGGCAGTGGGCCACGACCTCGTCGCCGGGCTTCCAGGCGTTGACGCCGGGGCCGGTGCGCAGGACGACGCCCGCGAGGTCGGAGCCGATGATGTGGTACGGCAGGTCGTGGCGCTTGGCCAGCTCGTTGGTGCGGCCGTAGCGCTCCAGGAACCCGAACGTGGACAGCGGCTCGAAGATCGAGGTCCACACCGAGTTGTAGTTGACCGAGGAGGCCATCACGGCCACCAGGGCCTCGCCCGGTCCGAGCTCGGGCACGGGGACGTCGTCCAGGTGGATCGACTTGCGCGGGTCCTTGTCACGGGTCGTCAGGCCCGCGAACATCTCCGTCTCGTCCTTGTGCACGGTGATCGCCCGGTAGGACTCGGGGAGCGGCAGTGCGGCGAAGTCGGCGGACGTGGCGTCCTTCGACTGGATCGCGTCGAGGATGTCCTTCACGGTCACGGTATTGCCTCCGGCGGTGAGCGCCCTGAGGGAGGGGCGCTTGAGGGTTCGTCGGTGCTGTGGTGCGTGCTGCTGAGGGTGTGGTGAAAAGTGCCGTCGGTTCGGCTCTGTGGTGCTTCGGCAGCGCTTTGTGGCGCGGGAGGTTGCCTGTGACGCAGGCGTCCGGGCGCGCGGGCCATGAGGCTTGCGGGGACAGCCGGCGAACGAATGGTCGCTGCTCGCCGGCCGCCCGGACCTCTTCAACGTATGACACCGCGTGTCAGGTGACAAGGCACTGAGTGCCAGAAGTTCCTCTCAGATGAAATCTTTACGTAACAAATGAGCGATGATCGATCGAACGGCCTCCGAAATCTGCTGGAAAAGGGCCCCTGACATGGCAAAACGGCCACCCCGAAGGGTGGCCGTCATCACAGCGGTGGAGCAGTCGTGGAGCAGCGGTGGAGCGGGTTCAGCGCTCCTTCAGCGCCTCCTCGATGGTGCGCATGACCTCTTCGAGGGGGGCGTCGGTACGGGCGACGGTGACGAGCACCTCGCCGTGCGGGGACACCGTCGCCGGGGCGGTGGCGGCCGTCCGGGCGGCCGTGCTCCGTCCGGCGCCGATCCCGGTGCCGAAGGTCTTGCGGACGATCGCGAACGCGTGGTCCAGCTGCGCCTCCACATCGCCCCGGCCGTCCGCGCGCAGCCAGCGCCGCAGCACATGGTTGTGCGCGGTGACGACGGCGGAGGCGGCGACCTCGGCCAGCAGCGGGTCGTCATTGGCGTCGTCCGCGTGCGCGCGCTCGTCGAAGTGGCCGAGCAGATAGCGGGTGAACAGGCGCTCGTAGCGGGCCACGGAGGCGATCTCGGCCTCGCGCAGGGTGGGCACCTCGCGCGTCAGCCGGTAGCGGGCCACGGAGATGTCCGGGTGCGCCGCGTACATCCGCATGACCTCTTTGATGCCCCGGCACACCGTGTCGAGGGGGTGCTCGTGCGCCGGCGCGGCGTTGAGGACCGCCTCGGCGCGGACCAGGGTGTCGTCGTGGTCCGGGAAGATCGCCTCTTCCTTGGAGCGGAAGTGGCGGAAGAAGGTGCGGCGGGCGACCCCGGCCGCCGCCGCGATCTCGTCGACGGTGGTGGCCTCGTACCCCTTGGTCGCGAACAGCTCCATGGCTGCGGCCGCCAGTTCTCGGCGCATCTTGAGCCGCTGGGCGGCGGCGCGACTGCCTGCGGCACTTTCCGGCGCGTCGGGCGTAGCTGGTGTACGTGAGGACTTGGCGGGCTGGGACATGACCCGAACGTACTGCATGGGCGCGGTGCCATGTGCGGGAGTCCGGTTTGCCCCGCCAGGCCCCGAAGGGCCTGGCGGGGGAGCCATGGCGGGGTCGAGCAGCCCGCCCCAGTCCGTCTCCGCGTCCGTCGCCGCGAAGGACCAGTCGCCGACGCCGTCAGCGGCGGGCATACTCGCGGAAGCCGCGGCCGGTCTTGCGGCCGAGGCAGCCCGCGGCCACCAGGTGCTCCAGGAGCGGGGCCGGGGCGAGACCGGGGTCGCGGAACTCGCGGTGCAGCACCTTCTCGATGGCCAGCGAGACATCCAGGCCGACCACGTCCAGCAGTTCGAACGGGCCCATCGGGTAGCCGCCGCCGAGCCGCATCGCCGCGTCGATGTCGTCCAGCGTCGCGTAGTGCTCCTCGACCATCTTCACCGCGTTGTTCAGGTACGGGAACAGCAGCGCGTTGACGATGAAGCCGGCCCGGTCGCCGCAGTCCACCGCGTGCTTGCGGACCGTGCGGCAGACCTCGCGGACGGTGGCGTGCACCTCGTCGGCGGTCAGCACCGTGCGCACGACCTCGACCAGCTTCATGGCCGGGGCCGGGTTGAAGAAGTGCATGCCGATCACGTCCTGCGGGCGCGAGGTGGCGCGGGCGCAGGCGACGACGGGCAGCGAGGAGGTGGTGGTGGCGAGCACCGCGCCGGGCTTGCAGACCTTGTCCAGCGCCTGGAAGAGCTGCCGCTTGACCTCCAGGTCCTCGGCGACCGCCTCGACGGCCAGGTCGACGTCCGCGAACGCGTCGTAGGAACCGGCCGGGGTGATCCGCTCCAGGGTCCGGGCGGCCGCCTCGGCGGTCAGCCGGCCCTTGTCCACGGAGCGCGCCAGCGACTTGCCGATCCGGGCCTTGGCCGCCTCGGCCTTCTCCTCGCTGCGCGCCGCCAGGACGACGTCGTAGCCCGCCTTGGCGAACACCTCGGCGATGCCGGAGGCCATGGTGCCGGAGCCGGCGACGCCCACCGAGCGGACCTCGCGGCCCGCGACGCCCGCGCCGTCCGCCGCCGGGGTCAGCGGGTCCGGCACCACGGTGGCGCTGCCCGGCGCCTCGTAGGTGTAGAAACCGCGCCCGGACTTGCGGCCGGTCAGGCCCGCCTCGCTGAGCTGCTTGAGGATCGGGGCGGGGGCGTGCAGCCGGTCGCGGGACTCGGCGTACATGGCGTCAAGGACGGTGCGCGCGGTGTCGATGCCGATCAGGTCGAGCAGCGCCAGCGGCCCCATCGGCAGACCGCAGCCCAGCCGCATCGCCGCGTCGATGTCCTCGCGGGAGGCGTAGCGGGCCTCGTACATCGCGGCGGCCTGGTTGAGGTAGCCGAACAGCAGGCCGTCGGCGACGAAGCCGGGGCGGTCGCCGACCGCGACGGGCTCCTTGCCCAGTTCGAGGGCGAGGTCCGTGACGGCGGCGACGACCTGCGGCGCGGTCAGCACCGAGGAGACGACCTCCACCAGCTTCATCGCCGGGGCCGGGTTGAAGAAGTGCAGGCCGAGAACGCGCTCGGGGCGGGCCGAGTCGGCGGCGAGCCGGGTCACCGACAGCGCGTTGGTGCCGGTGGCGAGGATGGTCTCCGGGCGGACGACGCCGTCCAGTTCGCGGAAGATCTGGTGCTTGATCTCGTACGACTCCGGGACCACCTCGATCACCAGGTCGGCGTCGGCCGCCGCGGTCAGATCGGTGGCGGTGCGCAGCCGGGCGAGGGCGTCCGCGCGCTCCGCCTCGGTCAGCCGGCCGCGCTCGACGGAGCGGGCGGTGGAGGCCTCCAGGGCGGCCAGCGCGCGGGCGGCCTGGGCCTCGTCGACGTCGATGCCGACGACCTCGCGGCCGGCCTGCACGAGGACCTCGGTGATGCCGGTGCCCATCGTGCCGAGGCCGACGACGGCGATCTTCTTGAGGGACAGAGGGGTGTCGGACAGGGGAGTGGCCATCGCGGGACTCCAGGTATGAGGGTGACGACGAGGAAGCGCCGGGTGCGCCGAAGGCGCACCACGGAGCGCGAAGGAGTGCGGGTGTTGCCGGGCTGACGAGCGCACACGCCCGGTGCCGGTGCCGACGGGCGTGCACACGCCCGTCGTTGGCGATGTCTTCCGACCGGCCCTGTCCCAAGCCGGGTCGTACTCGCGGTACTTGGCGCACGAGGCGCACACGACGTACCGAATCGTTCCTTGCCCGCGACGGCCGCGTCACCAGACCGTCACCAGCGGAGTGCGAGAGGGTTGCTCGCTCGTATGAGCTTAACCGGTGGGTAACGAGCGCGCCAGTCCCCTGAAGGGTTCTTTGTGTGCGAGGTGTCTCCCGTTGCCCCCGCAACATGCTTAACCTGATGCCGTGGACGAAGAGTTGCGATCGGTCACGGAACGCTTACGCCAGGAATCGGGAGGCTCGGCGGCCTTCGACGCCCTGCTGGCGACCGGGGACCTGGACGAACTGGCGGAGGTCCTCACCGCGCCCGGACAGCCGCTGTGGGCCAGGGAGTTGGCCGCCTTCCGGCTCGGCCGCGCGGGCGACCGGCGCGCCTTCGAGTCCCTGGTGCTCCTCCTCAACCACCGCGACCCCCCGCGCTGCGCCGGCGCCGCGCACGCGCTGGCCCGGCTCGGCGACCCCCGCACCGCCCGCGCCGCCGCCGCCCTCGCCACCAATGAACTGCGCGTCGCCTACGCCCTGCACCCGGTACGGCTCCTCGTGGTGCTGCGCGCCCCCGAGTCCGTGCCCGCGCTGATCACCACCCTGGAGCGCCGGCTGCGCCCGCACGATCCGTACCGGCGGGTCTCCCTCGCCTGTGTGGAGGGCCTCGGCACCCTCGGTGACGGCCGCGCCCGGCGCGTTCTCACGGAGGCTCTCGCCCATCCGGCGCTCGCGGAGGCGGCGGTGCACGCGCTGGCCCGGCTGCCCAAGGAGCGGCGGACCGGCTGACGGGGCGGGGCGGGCGCTCGGGCCGACCGGGGCCCGGTGGCGGGCGTGACCTGAACGGGCCTTGGTGACGGGCGTGACCTGGTCGGGCTCCGGTGGCGGGCGTGACCTCCGGGCTTCGGTGGCGGAGGTGGCCTGATCGGGCTCCGGTGGCGGAGGTGAGAGCGGGTGGTGGCGGGCCGGGCGGTTCGGCGCCCGGCCCGCGGCTTGTGCGATCGCGCGGCTCGGGCGATCAGGGCCAGTACGCGGTGCACGCCCGGTGCCCGGCGTGCCGCGCGCAGGCCTGCGCCTCCAGATGCCAGCCCTTGCCGTGCACATACTTGACCGCGCGGGTGTTCTGCGTGCCGCCCGAGTGCACGGTCGCCGAGCAGACACCGAAGTCCGCCCACGAGCCGTAGTCGACATCCCACTCCAGGGCGACCGCCTCGCCCTTGCTCGCGCCGGAGACCGCCGCCCAGACGTAGTACGGCGCGCCCTGCTTCGCGTTGCCGTAGCGCACCCTGACCGTGGCCCCGCCGATCCGCAGGGTCGGGCCGGTGTGCCGACGGCCGCTCGGGATCCGGGTGTTGGGGTCGATGCTCGTACCGCAGGAGGCCGCGGCGCCGGCCGGCCGCGCGGTCTGGGCGGCCGTCGCGGTCGCCGCCGACGCGGCGGCCAGCACCGCCACGCCGGCCATCGCGGCCACCACACCCCTGGACTTGATCACCATGCGGCTGCCCCCTCTTGCCGACTGCGTGGTGTCACCGATTGCTGACACACCGTGCGCACAGTGGCCCGAGGCCGAGGTTGACAGGCGCCCGGGGGAGTGGGCAAGGAGCAGTGGGGGCATGCCCCGCGCGCCGCCCCCGCGCACCCGGCGCGCGGGCGGCGATCAGCTGTCTTTCATACGGCGGACATCGTCCTGGTCCCATGTCGCGGTGTCCCGGGGCTCGGTGTACGGCGCGTCCGACTCGGGGGGATGGCCGCCGGCGATGGCCCGCTGCCGGGCGGTCTCGGCGTCGAACTCCAGGCCCAGCAGGATCGCCAGATTGGTGATCCAGAGCCAGATCAGGAAGATGATGATGCCGGCCATGGCGCCGTAGGTCTTGTTGTACGACGAGAAGTTCGCCACGTAGAGCGCGAAGCCGGCGGAGGCCGCCATCCAGATGAGCAGGGCCAGAAGGCTGCCCGGGGTGATCCACCGGAAGCCCCGGACCTTGGCGTTCGGGCAGGCCCAGTACAGGAGGGCGATCATCAGGACGACCAGGAGGACCAGCACCGGCCACTTGGCGATCGACCAGGCGGTGAGCGCCGCGTCCCCCATGTGGAGCGACTGTCCGACGTGCCGGGCCAGGCCGCCGCTGAAGACCACGATCACGGAGCAGACCAGCGCGATCAGCATCAGCACCACGGTGACCCCGAGGCGTACCGGCAGCACCTTCCAGATCGGGCGGCCCTCCGGCACGTCGTACACGGCGTTCGCGGTGCGGATGAAGGCGGCGACATATCCGGACGCCGACCACAGGGCCAGCACGATGCCCACGATCGCCAGGATCGAGCCGGTCCCGGCGCTGTTCTGCAACTGCTCCACGGTCCGGGTGAGCATGTCCCGCGCCGAGCCGGGGGCGAGCTGCCGGATGCTGTGCAGCAGCCGGTCGGTGGTCGAACGCCCGGTGATGCCGAGCAGCGCCACCAGCACCAGCAGCGCGGGGAACAGGGCCAGCACCGAGTAGTAGGTCAGCGCCGCGGCCCGGTCGGTCAGCTCGTCCTTCTTGAACTCCTTGAGGCTCCCCTTGAGCACGGCTCCCCACGCGGCCTTCGGCAGCTGCGCGGGCGAACGCGGCGCCCTCTCCTCCACCTCCCGCCCCGGCCCGGCCTCCTCGGGCGTCGGCACCCGGGAGTCCGGCTCGCCGCCGTCACGGTCCCTGCGTCCTGGAAGATGCGGTTTCTCCATGGGGGGCGAGTACCCCGAAGTCGGCGCGGAGTCATGGGGCGAAGCGGAGGTTGCCCCGGTCGGCGGCGGGGGACTCGGCCGGGGCAACCTCCGCTTCGCCCCATGACTCCGCGC
>NZ_MUNF01000321.1 GCF_002154555.1 Streptomyces murinus | reverse complement strand
TCACCGCCCAGCCGCACCGCACCCTGACACTCGGTGTGTCCTGGCACGGGCGGGTGGATCCCGAGGGCGGGGAGGTGCGGGTGAGCGCGGGCTGAGCCCGGGGCGTTGTCAGTGGTGTGTGCGACAGTGCGATCGTGACTGAGATCAACGCTCCGGTGCCCGCCGCACTGTCCGGCCTCGACGCCGTCGACTGGTCCGCGCTGACGCACGCCTACGGCCCCGCCGACGACGTGCCCGCACTGCTGGGCGCGCTGTGCTCCCCGGACGAGGAGCGGCGCCGCAAGGCCCTGTACGAGCTGTACGGCAACATCTTCCACCAGGGCAGCCGTTACCCGGCCACGGCCGCCGCGGTGCCGTTCCTGGTCCGCATGGCGGCGGACCCCCGGCTGCCCGACCGTGCCGGGTGCCTCCGGCTGCTGGCCGCCCTCGCCATCGGCTACGACGAGGCCCATCTGCCCGGCGGGATCGCGATCACCGAGTGGCGGGCCGCCGTCGAGGAGGTCCGCGCACAGGACCCGGAGGCGATACGCGCCGAGTACGACGCCTGGGTCGAGGCGGCGAGCGACGACAAGGAGCGGCGGATGCGGGAGTTCCGCCGCGACATGTACGACCATGACCGGCAACTGGAGGCCCTGGCCGCGGAACTGGGCGCCTACGACGCGGTGCGCGCCGGGATCCCCGCCCTGCTGCCCCTGCTCGGCGACGCGGACGCGGCCGTACGCACGGGCGCGGCCTATGTGCTGGCCTGGTTCCCGGAGGCGGCCGGGGAGAGCCTGCCGAGGCTGCTGGCGGTGCTGGACGAGGAGCGCGAACCGGTTGCCCTGGCCACGGCGCTGGTGGCCATCGGGCTGCTCGGCGACGACGGGTCCGGCCCGGAACTGGCGCTCCGGCTGCGGCCGTTCCTCACCGCAGGGGAGCCGGTGGTGCGCTGGGCGGCGGCCACCGCGCTGGCCCGGCTCGGCGGCAGGGGCATCGGGGCGGCCGTCACCGCCGAGGTGCTGGCCGCACTCGTGTCCGGCGCCGAGGAGCCGGGGCCCGACGAGACCCGGGTCCCGTTCCACGAGGGCGACCTGCGCGGCTACTCCGCCGCCTCTCTGACCCTGCTCGCCGACCGGTACCCTCGGGAGGCCCTGGACGCGGTGACCGACGGACTCGCCGCCACCACCGGCCCGGCGAGCTTCCCCGTCGCCACGGCCGCGCTCCGGCTGGCCTTCGGCGAGCCCGGCCCGCAGGGACCCGGCGCCTTCACGGCGCTGACCGAAGCCCAGCGCCGCCTGGTCCGGGTCCTCGCCGAACGCGACAAGGCCACCTGGCAGTGGGCGAACTTCTGCGGCATCGTCCGCTCCTGGGGCCTGCCCACCCCGCGCGACGCACTGCGCGCCTACGCCGGACTGCCCGAGGAGTGACCGTGAGGGGGAGGAGGCTCGTGTGCGGCGTGCTCGTCCTGGGACGTGCCTCTGTGCGGCGTGCTCGTGTGCCGTGTGCTCGTGTGCGGCGGACTCAGCTGAACGAGCCGTGCCGCCCCATGGCGGAGTTCACCGAGGAGCGCCGCCTCCTCCGGCAGTCCCTCCTGGTCGAGGACCGAGGCGCGGTCGCTGCGCAGGCACGCCTGCGGGAACCGGGCGATCTCCGCGGCCAGCGCCTCCGCCGCGGCGCGCGCGGTGCCGGTCGGCACCACACGATTGGCGAGCCCCATCGCCTGCGCCTCCGGCGCCGGCACCGGACGGCCGGTCAGGATCAGGTCCATGGCCCGGCTCGTCCCGATCAGCCGGGGCAGCCGTACGGTCCCGCCGTCGATCAGCGGCACCCCCCAGCGGCGGCAGAACACCCCGAACACGGCGTCCTCCTCGGCCACCCGCAGATCGCACCACAGGGCCAGCTCCAGGCCGCCCGCCACCGCGTGCCCGGCGACGGCCGCGATCACCGGCTTGGACAGCCGCAGCCGGGTCGGACCCATCGGCCCGTCGCCGTCCTCGGCCACCCGGTTGCCCTGCTCGGTGCCGATCGCCTTCAGATCGGCCCCCGCGCAGAACGTGCCGCCCTCGCCCCACAACACCGCCACCCGGGCGTTCTCGTCCGCCTCGAACGCGCGGAACGCGGCGACGAGTTCGGCCGCCGTCGGACCGTCCACGGCATTGCGGGCCGCGGGCCGGGACAGGACGACGGTGGTGACGTACTCCTCGCGCTCGACACGGACCGGCACGGCGGGCACTCCCTCTCCAGACGGCTGGGAGGGCCACTCTGCCTCAGATGACCTTCAACCGCACCAGTGCCCCGAGCGTCAGCGCCCCCGGCAGCAGCGGCGCCCAGACCGTGATGATCCGATAGGCCAGCACCACCGCCGTGGCCGGCGCCGCCGGGCCGCCGACCGCGACCAGGGCCACGATCAGCGCGGCCTCCACCGAACCGAGCCCGCCCGGGGTCGGCACCAGGGCCACCGCGACGGTCGCGGCGAGATAGGCGAGCGCCATATGGGCGGGCGGCACCGGCAGCCGCAGTGCCTGGCCGACCGCGGCGAGCCCGGCCGCCTGGAGCGCCGGGAAGGCCAGCGACCCGCCCCACAGCGCCAGGGCACGGATCGGCCGGGTGTGCACGGAACACGCCTCGCCCACGGCGTCCCGGACGAACGCGGCGGCCCGGACGCGCAGCGGTCGTACCAGCGCCCCGGCGGCCACCACCGCCACCAGCAGCCCGGCCGCGCACAGGAGCAGCGGCAGCGTCGAACCGTCCGGAAGCAGCGGGCCGAGCCGCAGCGCGTCCGGGAAGACCAGCAGCAGGGCCGCCAGAAGACCGAGCCGGCCCGCGCTCTCCGCCAGCAGATACAGCGCGAGCGCGGCCGAGGAGCGGGCCGGCGGCACCCCGCACACGGTCATGAAACGCAGGTTCACCGCGCCCGCGCCGAGCCCGGTGGGCAGCAGATGATTGGCCGAGGCCGCCGCGAACTGGGTGGCCAGCAACCGCCCCTTGGGCAGCGCCTGGACCACCGCGCCCTGCCGGGTGACGGCCGCCGCCACCCAGGTCAGACAGGTGGCACCGGCCGCCGCCAGCAGCCAGGGCCAGGACGCGGTACGCAACTGTCCGAAGCCTGCGGTGAGCAGCGAGCGATTGCGTACGGCGGCCACGGCGACCAGCGCGAGCGGCAGCAGGCACAGCGCCTGCCGGACGGGCACGCGACGGGGGAGTCGTACCCGGGAGAGCGGGGGAGTGGGGACGGCAGTCACATCCGCAGAGGGTCCCGGCGCCGTCCCAACGAGGGGTGGCGCGATCGGGGACGGCGGCTTACGGGCAGTGGTCGGCGGGGCCATGGGGGCCGTCCGGTTCGTCGGGGCGCCCCGGTCGACGGACGCCGGAGCGGGTGAAAAGCCCCGGACCTTGACCTCAACGAAGCTTGAGGTTCTACGTTCTCCTCATGAGCATGGAGACCACCGCATGGACGCAGCTGCACAGCGTGATGAACGCGCAGGCCGACCGCCGTCCTCTCGCCCGCGCCACGCTGCGCCGCATCGCCGCCTTCGCCCGCCCGCACCGCACCGGCATCATCCGCTTCGTCCTGCTCGGGGTCCTGACCGCCCTGCTCGCCGTGGCGACCCCGGTGCTCGCCGGACACGTCGTGGACGCCATCGTCTCGGGGCACGACTCCGGGACCGTGGTCCGCCTGTCCCTGCTGATCGCGCTGGTCGCCCTCGCGGAGGCCGGGCTCGGCATCCTCGGCCGGCGGCTGTCGTCCACGCTCGGCGAGGGACTCATCCTCGACCTCAGAACGGCCGTGTTCGACCATGTGCAGCGCATGCCCGTCGCCTTCTTCACCCGCACCCGCACGGGAGCGCTGGTCAGCCGCCTCAACAACGATGTGATCGGCGCCCAGCGGGCCTTCGCCAACACCCTCTCCGGCGTGGTGACCAACCTGGTCACCCTGCTGCTCACGCTCGCCGTGATGCTCACCCTGTCCTGGCAGATCACCCTGCTCGCGCTCGTACTGCTGCCCGTCTTCGTGCTGCCCGCCCGCCGCATGGGCAGCCGGATGGCCCGGATGCAGCGGGAGGCGGCGACGCTGAACGCGGCCATGGGCACCCGGATGACCGAGCGGTTCTCCGCGCCCGGCGCCACCCTGGTCAAGCTGTTCGGCCGCCCCGACGAGGAGTCGGCGGAGTTCGCCGCCCGCGCCTCCCGGGTCCGGGACATCGGGGTGCGCACGGCCACCGCCCAGTCGGTGTTCATCACCTCCCTCACCCTGGTCTCCGCCCTCGCGCTCGCCCTCGTCTACGGCCTCGGCGGCTGGTTCGCGCTGCGCGGCACCCTGGAGGCCGGGGCCGTCGTCTCGCTGGCCCTGCTGCTGACCCGCCTCTACGCCCCGCTCACCTCGCTCGCCGGGGCCCGGGTGGAGGTGATGAGCGCGCTCGTCAGCTTCGAGCGGGTCTTCGAGGTGCTGGATCTGAAGCCGCTGATCGAGGAGAAGCCGGACGCGACCGAGGTGCCCGAGGGCCCGGTCGCCGTCGAGTTCGACGCCGTCCGCTTCGCCTACCCGGCCGCCGACCAGGTCTCCCTCGCCTCCCTCGAAGAGGTCGCCGCCCTCGACAGCCGCGGCGGCACCGAGGTCCTGCACGGCATCTCCTTCCGCGCCGAACCCGGCCAGACCGTCGCCCTCGTCGGCTCCTCCGGCGCCGGGAAGTCCACCATCGCGCAGCTGCTGCCGCGGCTGTACGACGTCGACGGGGGTGCCGTACGGGTCGGCGGGGTGGATGTGCGCGAGGTGACGGCGGCCTCGCTGCGGGCCACGCTCGGCATGGTCACCCAGGACGGCCACCTCTTCCACGACACCGTCCGCGCCAATCTGCTGCTCGCCCGCCCCGGCGCCGCCGACGAGGAACTGTGGGACGCCCTCGGCCGGGCCCGCCTCGCCGAGGTCGTACGGTCCCTGCCCGACGGTCTCGACACGGTCGTCGGGGAGCGCGGCTACCGGCTGTCCGGCGGTGAGCGCCAGCGGATGACCATCGCCCGGCTGCTGCTGGCCCGCCAGCGTGTCGTCATCCTCGACGAGGCCACCGCGCATCTGGACAACACCTCCGAGGCCGCCGTCCAGGAGGCGCTCACCGAGGCACTGGAGGGCCGCACCGCCGTGGTCATCGCCCACCGCCTGTCCACCGTCCGCTCCGCCGACCAGATCCTGGTGATCGAGTCCGGCCGGATCGCGGAGCGGGGCACGCACGAGGAACTGCTGGCGGCGGACGGACGCTACGCCGAGCTGTACCGGACGCAGTTCGCGCAGGGGGCCGGGGCGGCGGCGGTCGCAAAGACGGAGGTGGGGGCGGTCTGAGGCCCCGTCCCTCCCCGTGCGCGTGCGCCCCGTACGTGTGAGCCCGGTGAACCTGGATACGCGGAGCGCACGGCACCACGGCTCGTCCGGAAGGCCCACGCCCATGACCAGCGAGAACGCGTCCGCTCCGGGATCGGAGATCACCCTGAGGGTGAACGGCAAGCCGCACACCCTGTACGTCGACCACCGCCGTGTCCTGCTGGACCTACTGCGCGAGGACCTGGGGCTCACCGGCGCCAAGAAGGGCTGCGACCACGGCCAGTGCGGTGCCTGCACCGTGCTGGCCGGCGGGCGGCGGCTCAACAGCTGTCTGCTGCTGGCGGTGACCCTCGACGGCGCCGAGGTCACCACCGTGGAGGGCCTGGGCGGCGACGGCGAGGAACCGCATCCGTTGCAGCGGGCCTTCCTCGACCGCGACGCCTTCCAGTGCGGCTACTGCACCCCGGGCCAGCTCTGCTCCGCCGTCGGCATGCTCGCCGAGGCCGCGGCCGGCCATCCCTCCCACGTCACCGACCCCGCCGCCCCTTCCGGGCGCCCCGTCGCGCTGGACCGGCCCGAGATCCGCGAGCGCATGAGCGGCAACCTGTGCCGCTGCGGCGCCTATCCGGGCATCGTCGCCGCGGTGGAGGACGTGATCGGGTGAACGGCTTCGGATACCTCAGGCCCACGACGCTCCAGGAGGCCACCGAGGCGTACGCCGCCCACCCCGGCGCCCGCTACCTGGCAGGCGGCACCAACCTGGTCGACCTGATCAAACTCGGCGTCGAACGGCCCGCCTTCCTCGTCGACGTAGGCGCCCTGCCCCTGGACGGCATCGAGGAACTGCCCGACGGCTCCCTGCGGGCCGGTGCCACCGTCCGCAACAGCGACCTCGCCGCCGACCCGCGCGTACGCGACCGCTACCCGGTGCTCTCCCAGGCCCTCCTCGCCGGTGCGTCCGGCCAGCTCCGCAACGCGGCCACCACCGGCGGCAACCTCCTTCAGCGCACCCGCTGCCCCTACTTCCAGGCCCTGGACAAACCCTGCAACAAACGCGATCCGGGCAGCGGCTGCGGCGCCCTGGAGGGCGTCCACCGCGACCACGCGGTGCTCGGGCGGTCCGAGCGGTGCATCGCCACCCACCCCTCCGACATGGCCGTCGCGCTCGCCGCGCTGGACGCCGAGGTCGAGTTGTACGGCACCGACGGCACTCGCGGCATGCCCGTGGCCGACTTCCACCGGCTGCCCGGCGAACACCCCGAGCGGGACACCGAGATCCGGCCCGGCGAGATCGTCACCGGCGTGCTGCTGCCCGCCGCCACGGCCGGGATGCCCTCCGCCTACCGCAAGGCCCGGGACCGGGCGTCGTACGCCTTCGCGCTCGCCTCCGTGGCCGTCGTACTGCGGCTCACGGACGGCGCGATCGAGCATGTGGGCCTCGCCTTCGGCGGGCTCGCGCACAAGCCCTGGCGGGCCCGGCGCGCCGAGGAGGCCCTGCGCGGCGCGGCCCCCACCCCGGCCGCCCTCGAACGCGCCGTCGACCTCGAACTGGCCGCCGCCCGGCCCCTGGAGGAGAACGCGTACAAGGTGCCGCTCGCCCGCAATCTCGCCCTCGACGTCCTCGGCCGCCTCACCCCGGCCCCCGCCGCGGCCTGACGCGCACCCCACCGGTGACAGGAGGAACCAGAGCACCCGACCCGGTCACAGGAGGACCCATGCCCCACACCGACACTGTCCTCGGCGCTCCCGCCGAGCGCCTGGAGGGGCGGCAGAAGGTCACCGGCGCCGCCCGTTACGCGGCCGAGCATCCGCAGCCCGGCCGCGCCCACGCCTGGCCGGTGCCCGCCGCCGTGGTGCGCGGCCGGGTCACCGAGGTGGACAGCTCGGCGGCCCGCGCCCTGCCGGGCGTCCTCGCCGTCCTCACCCCGGGCGACGCGCCCAGGGTCGCCGAACCCGAGGACGCCACCCTCGCCGTGCTCCAGGACTCACGGGTACCGCACCGGGGCTGGTGCGTGGCCCTCGTCGTCGCCGAGACCCTGGAGACCGCACGGGCCGCCGCCCACCTGGTCCGCGTCCACTACGACAGCGAGCCGTACGACATCGAGCTGAGCGCGGACCACCCGCGGGCCTACGAACCGGAGGAGGCCAACGCCGGACTGCCCGGCCGGGTCGAGCACGGGGACCCCGAGGGCGCCTTCGCCGCCGCGGCGACCCGTGTCGACGTCGCCTACCGGGTGCCGCCGCTGCACAACCACCCGATGGAGCCGCACGCGACCACGGCCCGCTGGGACGACGACCGGCTCACGGTGTACACCTCCAGCCAGGGCGGTACGACGGCACGCGCCGTGCTCGCCCAGATGTTCGAGCTGCCCGAGGACAAGGTCACCGTGGTCAGCGAGCACGTCGGCGGCGGCTTCGGCTCCAAGGGCACCCCGCGCCCCGATCTGATCCTCGCCGCCATGGCCGCCCTGCGCACCGCCCGCCCGTTCACCCTCGCCCACCCCCGTCGCCAACTGCCCACCACCGTCGGCCATCGCGCGCCCACCCTGCACCGGCTGCGCCTCGGCGCCGACCCGGACGGCCGGCTGACCGCGCTGGTGCACGAGGTGACCACACAGACCTCACGGGTCAAGGAGTTCGTGGAGCAGGCCGCGGTGCCCGCCCGCGTCATGTACGCCACGCCCAACCTGCGCACCGTCCACCGCGTGGTCGCCCTCGATGTGCCGAGCCCGTCCTGGATGCGGGCCCCCGGCGAGTCGCCCGGCATGTACGCCCTGGAGTCCGCCATGGACGAACTCGCCGAGGCGCTCGGCATGGACCCGGTGCGGCTGCGCATCCGCAACGAGCCCGAGCACGAGCCGGGCACCGGCATGCCGTTCAGCAGCCGTCACCTGGTGCAGTGCCTGCGCGAGGGGGCCCGGCGGTTCGACTGGGAGGACCGCGATCCGCGCCCGGGCGCCCGCCGCGAGGGGCCCTGGCTCCTCGGCACCGGTGTCGCCGCCGCCACCTACCCGACCTCCGCCGTCCCGGCCACCGCCACCGCGCGCGCCCTGCCCGACGGCACCTTCACCGTGCGGATCAACGCGACGGACATCGGCACCGGGGCCCGTACCGTCCTCGCCCAGATCGCCGCCGACACCCTTGCCACCACCCTGGACCGGGTGCGCATCGAGATCGGGCACAGCGATCTGCCCCCGGCCTGGCTGGCCGGCGGCTCCACCGGCACCGCCTCCTGGGGCTGGGCCGTCCACGACGCCTGCGCCGACCTGGCCGCCCGACTCGCCGTACGGGAAGGCCCGTTGCCTCCCGACGGCCTCGAAGCGCACGCCGACACCGCGGGCCGCGCCGACGCCGAAGTCCCCTACGCCCGGCACGCGTTCGGCGCCCACTTCGCCGAGGTGGCCGTCGACACCGTCACCGGCGAGACCCGGGTGCGCCGACTGCTGGGCGTGTTCGCCGCCGGGCACATCCTCAACTCCCGTACTGCGCGCTCCCAGTTCACCGGCGCCATGATCATGGGCCTGGGCATGGCGCTCACCGAGAGCAGCACCCTGGACCCCGCGTTCGGCGACTTCCCCGAGTGCGACCTCGCCTCCTACCATGTGCCCGCGAACGCCGACGTGCCCGCCGTCGAGGCCCACTGGATCGACGAGGACGACACCCATCTCAACCCCATGGGCAGCAAGGGCATCGGCGAGATCGGCATCGTCGGCACCGCCGCCGCGATCGGCAACGCCGTCCACCACGCCACCGGCGTCCGCTGCCGCGAACTGCCCCTCACCCCCGACCGGATCCTCGCCGGTCTGCCCGCCACGGGGTGACGGTGGCCGGGCCGACCTGGGAGTACGACGGCTACCAGGCCGAACGGGAGCGGCTGCGGGAGTCCCTGTGCACCCTGGGCAACGGGTATGTCGCGACCCGGGGCGCGCTGCCCGAGTGCACCGCCGACGAGTTCCACTACCCGGGCACCTACGCGGCCGGCCTCTACAACCGGCTCACCTCCGAGATCGCGGGCCGCCGGGTGGAGAACGAGGACATGGTCAACCTGCCCAACTGGCTGCCCCTGCGCTTCCGTCCGGCGGCCGACGGAGCCGACTGGCTGACCCCGGACACCGCCACCGTCACCGAACACCACCTCACCCTGCACCTGGACGCGGGCCTGCTGGAGCGCCGTACCCGCTACGCCCTGGGGCCCGATGGGTCCCTGCTGGTACGGCAGTCGCGCCTGGTCCACCTCGGCGACCCCCATCTGGCCGCGCTGCGCACGGAGTTCACCGCCGAGGGCACGGCGCTGGACCTGGATGTCGAGGCCGCGCTCGACGGCGACGTCACCAACGCGGGCGTCGCCCGCTACCGTGATCTGGACGGCCGCCATCTCACCGACGTGCGCACCGCAGCGGCCGGCGCGGCCACTGTGTGGCTGGACTGCCGCACCCGCACCTCCGACATCCGCATCGCCCTCGCGAGCCGGCTCACCGTCGCGCGAGCCCCGGCGGGCCCGGGGGCAGAGGACACCCCGGACACCCCACCCCCTTTGACCGCCACCGCCGAACCCCGCCGCGCCGTACAGACGTCACGCCTCACCCTGCTCCCCGGCCGTACCGTCACCGTCGACAAGACCGTCGCCCTGCACACCTCCCACGACCCCGCCATCGGCGACCCGCTGCGCGCGGCCCTCGACCGGCTGGCCGGTGCCCCCGGCTTCCCGGAGCTGCGGGAGTCGCACCGCGCCGCCTGGGCGCGGCTGTGGCGGCGCACCGTCCTCGACGTGCCGGGCGAGGCCGGGCGGATCCTGCGGCTGCACCTCTTCCATGTGCTCCAGACCCTCTCCCCGCACACTGCCGACCTGGACGTCGGTGTCCCCGCGCGCGGACTGCACGGCGAGGCGTACCGCGGCCATGTCTTCTGGGACGAACTCTTCGTGCTGCCCTACCTCGACCTCCATCTGCCCGAGGTCTCCCGGGGGTTGCTCCGCTACCGGCACCGCCGCCTGGACGCGGCCCGGCACGCCGCGGCCCGGCTCGGCAGGCGCGGCGCGTGCTACCCCTGGCAGAGCGGCAGCGACGGCCGCGAGGAGACCCAGGAAGTCCATCTCAACCCCCGCTCCGGCCGCTGGCTGCCCGACCACACCCGCCTCCAGCACCATGTCGGCTCGGCGGTCGCCTACAACGTGTGGCAGTACTGCGAGGCCACCGGCGACAGCGCCTTCCGCGCGGGCGAGGGCGCCGAGATGCTCCTGGAGATCGCCCGCTTCTGGGCCGACTCCGCGGTGTACGACGACCAGTTGGGCCGGCACCGCATCAGGGGCGTGGTCGGCCCCGACGAGTACCACGACGCCTACCCCGGCGCCGACCGGCCGGGCCTGGACGACAACACGTACACCAACGCCACCGCCGCCTGGGTGCTGGCCCGCGCCCTGGACCTGCTGCGCACCCTGCCCGAACCGCGCCGCCGCGAACTCACCGAACGCCTCGGCCTCGAACCCGGCGAGACCGACCGCTGGGCGGAGGTCGCGCACACCCTCCATGTGCCCCGGCACGACGGGGTGATCAGCCAGTTCGCGGGCTACGGCGACCTCGCCGAACTGGACTGGGGCGCCTACCGCGAACGCTACGGCGACATCCGGCGCCTGGACCGGATCCTGGAGGCCGAGGGCGACACCGTCAACCGCTACCAGGCGTCCAAGCAGGCCGACGTGCTGATGCTGGCCTACCTCTTCGCGCCCCGCGAACTGCACGCCCTGTTCCGGCAGTTGGGTCACGACATCGACGAGGACACCTGGTCCGCGACGGTCGACTACTACCTGGGCCGCACCAGCCACGGCTCCACCCTCAGCGGACTCGTGCACGGCTGGATCCTGACCCGCGCCCGCCGCGCCGACGCCTGGCGGTACGTCCAGGAGACGCTGCGCGGCGACATCGCCGACATCCAGGGCGGCACCACCGGCGAAGGCATCCACCTCGGCGCGATGGCCGGCACCCTCGATCTGGTGCAGCGCGGGCTGACCGGCCTGGAGACCCGTGACGGCGCCCTGTGGCTGGACCCCGTCCCACTGCCCAAGGTCTCCTCCTACGGCTTCTCGATCCGCTACCTCGGCCACTGGGGGATCGGCGTCCGGCTCGCCCGCAAGCAACTGGAGATCGCCGTGCCCGACTCCGCGGGCGCCCCCGTCGACGTACGCCTCGCGGACCGGGTGGTGACGGTGCGGCCGGGGCGCACGGTGCGGCTGGTGCTGCCGGAGTGAGCACCCCGGGGGTCGAAACCGGGGCCGAAGCTGTGTAAGTTCACCAGCGTTGACGTTGTGCGGGTGTTGCTGGAGGTGTGTGGGCTGTGCTGATGACCGGCAAGGTGCTGCGTTTCGACGAGGTCCGCGGATACGGGTTCATCGCCCCGGCCGAACCGGGCGAGGACGTCTTCATGCACGCGAACGACCTGCTGGACGAGAAGTACCTCTACCACGAGGGCAGCGAGGTCGAATTCCACCTGGAGATGGGGGAGAAGGGCCCGAAGGCCTCCCAGATCCGGCTGGTCTACCAGCCCTCCTCGCACCGCCTGCCCAACCGCCCGGTCTTCTCCGACGGCGCCGCCACCGCCGAGCGCCCCGCCGCCGCGCCGTCCGGCGAGGCCACCGGCACGGGCCGCTTCCGCACCGAACTGACCGAGGTCCTGGTCACCTCGGTCGACTCCCTCACGGCCGCGCAGATCCGCCAGGTCAGGGAGCGGGTCGTCGAACTGGCCCGGGAAAAGGGCTGGTTGACCGCCTGACCGGATCCGGCCGAGCCGCCCTCGGCCGGACCGGTGAGGGACCCACCCCGCCGCACTCCTCCTCCCGGCCCCTGGAGCCCATCGTGACGACAGCCTGCCCGACCGGCGACCCGTGGGTGCGCCGCTTCCACCCGGCACCCGAGGCGCCCGCCCGGCTGGTGTGCTTCCCGCACGCCGGCGGCTCGGCGACCTTCTACTTCCCGCTCTCCGCGGCCCTGCGCGGCACGGCCGACGTGGTCGCGGTGCAGTACCCGGGGCGGCAGGACCGGCACGCGGAGAAGGGCATCGAGACCATCGCGGAGCTGGCGGACCGCGCCCATGAGGCGCTCCAGCCGTACGCGGACCGCCCGTTGACGTTCTTCGGGCACAGCATGGGGTCCATCGTCGCCTTCGAGGTGGCCCGCCGCTTCGAACGCGACGGCGAGGGCCCCGTCCATCTCTTCGCCTCCGCGCGCCGCGCCCCGTCCGCCTACGCGGGCGAGAACGTGCACCAGCGGGACGACGATGGCATCGTCGCCGAGATGCGCCGGCTCAGCGGCACGGACGCCCGGCTGCTGGACGACGAGGAGATCGTGCGGCTGATCCTCCCGGCCCTGCGCAGCGACTACACCGCCGTCGAGACCTACCGGGCCACGCCCTCCACCGTCATCAGCACCCCCATCACCGCCCTCACCGGCGACACGGACCCCCGTGTCACCCCCGAGGAGGCCCACGCCTGGCGCGCCCACACCACCGGGACCTTCGACCTGCGGATCTTCCCCGGCGGTCACTTCTATCTCTCCGAGCAGATCCCCGAACTCTCCGAACTCCTGCGGGCCCGGCTGACGGCGTAGGGCCCTCGCGCGATCAGCCGGTCCCGCTACCCGAGGTCCTTCGGGCCGTAGAGCGCCGCCGGGGCCCCGGTCGCCAGGGCCCAGTACCGGTCGCCGTACGACCAATGCCACCATTCCGTGGGGTAGTTCACCAGCCCGGCGGCGGTCAGGGCCGACCCCAGGACGTCCCGGTGGGCGCGGGCCGTGTCGCTGATGTTGTCCGCCGCCGTGTAGCAGGCACCCGCGCTGTCCTCGGGGTTGGCGTTCATCGCCGTTCCCATGTCCAGCTCCTGGCCGTCGGCGTCGATCAGTGTGAGATCGACGGCCGCCCCGGCGCTGTGCGGCGCGATCTCGGGTGGCGAGACGTACCGGCTGGCCGCCGAACGCACCAGCTCGGCGGACCAGTCGGGGTGAGCGGCGCTCAACTCCGCGCCGTACTCCTCGAAATAGCGCCGCTGGAGGGACGGCGGCCGGTACCCCTCGACGAACAGCAGCCGCAGCCCTTCGGGCAGCAACTCCTGTGCCTTGAGCAGCCGTTCGAACACACCCTCCCGCAGCCGGGCGAACGCACCGTCCCCGTCCACCTTGCGCGCGTCGACCGGCAGCCGGCCGTCACGGCGCACATCCACCAGCCGCTCACCGCACTCCCGCACGGGCACGGCGGCGACCTTCGGATCGGACATCAAGATGATCTCTGCCATGGGCCGATCGTCTCAGCCCCACGTCGCCACCGGGAGGTGTTCGGGCCATCGCAGCCGTCAGAATCTCAGCGTCAGATGGCGCGGCCCCCGCAGCATCGCGTTCTGCCGGTACGGCGGCGGGTCCTCGACCAGTTCCGCCGTGCCCAGCCGGGGGAGCAGCGCCGCCAGCGCGGACTGCGCCTCCAGCCGGGCGAGCGGGGCGCCGTAGCAGAGGTGGATGCCGGAGCCGAAGCCGAGGTGCTCGTTGTCGGCCCGGGTCGGGTCGAAGCGGTCGGGATCGGTGAAGCGGCGCGGGTCGCGGTTGCCCGCGGCCAGGGCCAGGAACACGGAGGAACCGCGCGGGAGCGTGGTGCCGGCGACATCGAAGTCGGCGAGCGGGATGCGCTCGCGCATGTGCACCGGGGGTTCGAAGCGCAGCAGTTCCTCCACCGCCCTCGGCATCAGCTCGGGTTCGCGGCGCAGCCGGTCCAGCTCCTCGGGATGGCGCAGCAGGGTCAGCACCCCGTTGGTGATGAGGTTGACCGTGGTCTCGTGCCCGGCGATCAGCAACAGCACCGCCGTCTGGGCCAGTTCCTCCTGGCTGAGCCGCAACCCGGGGTCGGGCTCGGAGACGAACGCGGACAGGAGGTCGTCGCGCGGATCGTCCCGGCGCTGTTCGGCCAGACCCACCAGGTACCCGCCCATCTCCTGGCGGGCCCGCTCGGCCTCGTCGCGCGGCGCCGAGCTCGCGTCCGGCCGTACGTCGGCGGACGCCACCAGCGTGTCCGACCAGGCCCGGAAGAGCGGTTCGTCCTCGTGCGGCACCCCGAGCAGCCGGCAGATCACCGTGACCGGCAGCGGATAGGCGAAGTCGTCCACGACATCGACCTGCCCACCCGACTCGAACGGCGCCAGCAGCTCCTTGGTGATGTTCTCGATCTCGGTGCGCATCCCGTCCACCCGGTGCGGCGTGTGCGGCGGGCCGAACGGCCGCATGGCCAGGTTGCGCAACCGGTGGTGCTCCGGGTCGTCCAGGCGCAGGAACGGCGGCTTGGCGGTCTCCAGGCCGCGGGTGCGGGGATCCGCGCTCATCCGCGGATCGTGCAGCAGCGCAGCCACCTCGTGATAGCCGCCGATCAGCAGGCTGCCGTCGGCCTGCGGGACAACGGCGCCGGCCTCGCGTAGCTCCGCGTACAGGGGATAGGGGTCGGGGCGGCTGGCGTAGTCGGTGATCCTGGCCAGCAGGGTGCCGGGGTCCATGTCGGCTCCTCGGAGTCGGGGCGGGCTATACCACCGTCAGCCGGCGGTCCGGCAGATAGCCGGTCAGTGCGACCGTCGGGCCGTGCGAGAGCACCGACGGGTCCGGTACGTCGGACGGGATCGGGATCTCGGCCGCGAGCGCCCGGTCGGCGGCGCCCGGCGGGGGCGGGAACGGCGCGCCGGTCTCGATCAGATGCTGGTAGTAGTCGAGCGACTTGGCCATGTCGACGGTGACCGCGGCGGTGACCCGGCCCCGGTAGCCGTAGACCATGGCGAGCCGGCGCGCCTCCAGGGAGCCCTGCGCGATGACCACGTGGTCGGAGTAGGTGGGCACCCCCACCGACTTGATGTTGAGCCCGAACTGCGTCGACCAGAACGTCGGCAGGGCCAGGTGCGGGCGCCGCAGCGGTCCCGGGCTGACCATGTTGTGGGCGGCCACCCCGGCCTGGGTGACCGCGTTGCCCCAGTGCTCCAGGGACAGCAGCTGATAGCCGAAGAGCGGGTGCGGGAAGCGGGAGACGTCACCGGCCACGAAGACGTCGTCGGTGACGATGCCGTACATGGTGAAGGCCCGGCACCCGGCGTCACAGGCCAGCCCGCGCGGGCCCGCCGCGAGCCCGGAGTCCGCGAGCCACTCCACATTGCGCACCGCGCCGAGCGCCACCACGCACACATCCGCGTCCACCTGGTTGCCGTCGGACAGCTCCACACCGGTGAAGGTCTTCTCGCCGAGCAGCCTGGTCACCGTCACCCCGGTGCGCAGGTCCACGCCGTGGTTGCGCTGCATGGCGGCCGCGAGCTTGGAGAGGGTGCCGCCGAGCGCGCCGACCAGGGGCGCGGGGCCGCGCTCGGTGACCGTGACCTCCAGACCGCGCTCCCGGCAGGCCGAGGCGATCTCGGAGCCGGTGAACCCGCCGCCGATCACCAGCACCCGCCGCGGCCCCGCGTCCAGCGCCGCCGCGAGCCCCGCCGCGTCCTCACGGGTGCGCACGGTGAACACGCCGTCCAGCGCGGCCTCCGCCGGGTTCGGCCAGGGCCGGGCACGGGTCCCGGTGGCGATCAGCACCCGGTCGTACGGCAATGACTCCCCGTTGTCGAGCAGCACCCGCTTGCCCAGTGTGTCCAGGCCGGTGGCCCTTACACCGAGCACCCATTCCGCCTTGGGGTCGCGGCGCATCGGCAGCCCGGTGGAGTCGGCGGGCGCGACGCCCAGCAGTACCTGCTTGGACAGCGGCGGGCGGTCGTACGGCGGATGGGGCTCGTCCCCGACGACGGTCAGGGAGCCGGTGAAACCCTGCTCGCGCAGCGCCTCCGCGGCCCGCAGCCCGGCCAGCGAGGCGCCCACGACGACGATCCGGCCGCCTGTGAGGTCATCGGGCACCGCCGCTCACCTCTTCCCCGAGGAGAATGGCCTGCACCGGGCAGGCCGCGGCGGCCTGGCGCACCCGTTCGACCTGATCGTCGGGGACGGCCGGGGCGTACAGCAGCCCTTCCTCGCCGTGCAGCCTGAACACGTCCGGCGCGAGGAACACGCACTGTGCGTACCCCTGGCAGCGCGTGAGGTCGACAACGGTCTGCATCGCAACCACTTCCTCCTCCGCCGTACCGCCCCCTCACGTCCAGCATGGGGCGAGACCGGGGCGCGCGCACGGCCACCCGGACGGCGGCCGGGAGCCGCGCGCCAACGCCGCGGAGTGAAGCGCCGCTTGACGGATCCGGACGAACGCCGACATGTCCGCGGGCCCGCGCAGAAAAACTGGTCCAACCAGTTGACCACTGTACGAACCGCGTCCACCCTGATCGCCATGACTGAGGGACACATACGGCGCGAGGCGGTCTCCGACCAGCTCTTCGCCCTGTTGCGGGACAGGATTCTCGGCGGGGCGCTGCCGGCGGGCGGCGCGCTCACCGCCGAGCGGGAACTGGCGGCCGAGTTCGGGGTGAACCGGCACGCCGTACGGGAGGCCGTCAAACGCCTCCAGCAGGCCCGGCTGGTCGAGGTCAGCCATGGCGGCCGTACCCAGGTGCTGGACTGGCGGCGCACCGCCGGTCTGGAACTCGCCGTGGGCATCGCCGCCGCCGACAGCGGGCCCACCGTGCAGGACATCGCCCGCGACGCGCTGGAGATGCGGGCCTGTATCGGCGCGGACGCCGCCCGGCTGTGCGCGCTGCGCTGCTCCGCGCGGGCCGCCGCCGAGATCGCCGCGGCCGTCGAGGCGCACGCCCAGGCCGGGCCCGATCTGACCGAGCTGGACGAGACCTACATCGCCTGGTGGCGGCTGATCGTGGAGGGCTCCGGGAACATCGCCTATCTGCTGGCCTTCAACAGTCTGGTCGACGGACTGATCCCGGTCGCCGACGTGCCCGCCGACCTCGGAGCCGGCGAGATCCTCGACGTCGAGGCCCATCGGCGGCTGGCCGGGCACATCACGGCCCGCGAGGCCGGTGCGGCCGAGCTGCTGGCCCGTGAGCTGCTGACCCGCAGCGTGCCCGCCGCGCCACGCGCCCGCAAGGGGGCACGGCGATGATCCCCACCGTGGTCTACGCGATCCCGGCGTTCGTGCTGCTGGTCGTGGTGGAGGCGCTGTCGTACCGCTTCCTGCCGGACGACGACGAGCGCGGGTACGAGCTGCGCGACACCGTCACCAGCATGTCCATGGGCGCGGGCAGCCAGGTCATCGCGGTGCCGTGGAAGGTGGCGACCATCGTGGTCTACGCCGCCGCGTACACCGCCGTCCCCTGGCATCTGTCGCCGTCCTCCGGCTGGACCTGGCTGCTGCTGTTCTTCGGCGACGACCTGGCCTACTACGCCTACCACCGGGCCCATCACCGGGTACGGGTGCTGTGGGCGAGCCATGTGGTCCACCACTCCAGCCTGCGCTACAACCTCTCCACCGCGCTGCGCCAGACCTGGACGCCGATGACCGGCCTGCCGTTCTGGCTGCCGCTGGCGCTGCTCGGCGTGCCGCCGTGGATGATCCTGGTCGAGCAGGCGGTCAGCCTCGTCTACCAGTTCTTCCTGCACACCGAGCGGGTGGACAAGCTGTGGCGCCCGGTGGAGTGGTTCTTCAACACGCCCTCGCACCACCGGGTCCACCACGGCTCCAACCAGGTGTACCTGGACCGCAATTACGGCGGCATCCTCATCATCTGGGACCGGCTCTTCCGCACCTTCGAACCGGAGGGGGAGCGGGTGGTGTACGGGCTGACGAAGAACATCGACAGCTACAACCCGGTGCGGGTGGCCTTCCACGAGTACGCGGCCGCCTGGCGCGACGTCCGCGCGGCGGTGCGATGGCGGGACCGGGCCGGGTATGTGTTCGGGCCGCCAGGATGGTCACCCCGCGTCGGCCGATGAGATGATGATGATCAAGTCGAGCCGGAAGTTCGGGGGGTAGCAGTGGCCGGATCGGTCCCGTGCCGTGTCGTCGTGTGCCGTGACTGCTGCTGCGGCAGCCCGAAGGTGACCGGCGTCGACCACGCGGCGCAGACCGCCCGGCTGGAGGCGGCGGTGCCCTTGCGGATCTCCGACTGCCTCGACGTGTGCGACCAGGCCAACGTCATCGTCGTACAGCCCTCCGCCACCGGCCGCGCCGCCGGTGGCCGCCCGGTCTGGCTGGGGCTCGTCAACGACCCGGAGGCGACCGAGGACATCATCACCTGGGTACGGTCCGGCGGTCCGGGCGTGGCACCGCTGCCGGAGATCCTCGGGCTGTACGCCTTCACCCCGCCGGGACGCACGGCGAACCCCTGAGGACCAAGGGCCCGAGAATAAGCAGGAGTTCTGGTCCGTCTTCACCAACTTCCCCTAGAATGAACACCGTTCGCACAACAACCGCATAAGTGCGTGACTGGGGGAAGCCGGTGGGAATCCGGCGCTGACCTGCAACCGTGTGCGGCCGTGGGCCGCGAGTCGGGCTGCCCGGCACGTGCTGGAACCGCTTCCCACTGTCATGGTCCGCAGCGCGAAGCCGAGAGCCATGCCCGGAGCACCGGGCCGGCCCGTTCACCGGTCCGCGCGAGCGGAGGTGCCCGGAGCCGCCCGGGTGCGCCTCGCGCGCCCGGCGACGAGGCCGCGGGCCGCCCGCCCAGGAAGGCTCAGCTCTTGCACGGCACCTTCGCACGCCGCACCCTGATCACCGCGACCGCCCTCGGCCTGGCCCTCGCCGCCGCGCCGGCGACCGCCCACGCCCAGAGCACACCGGGCACGAACGCTCCGGTCAGAGTGACGCTCACCGTCCAGGGACCGGACGGGATCCTCTTCAAGGGGAAGATCAGAACCCGCGGTCACGACGTCACCACCGCGACCGGCGGCACGCACACCTGCGACGGCACCAACGGCGGCGCCAACCCCTCCGCCGTGCCGACGCCCACCGCGGCCCTCGACGACGCCGCCCACCGGCGGCACTTCACCTGGGACGGCGCCTGGTACGCGTCGTTCGACGACTACTCCGTCGACACCATCAAGAACGTCAGCGGCGGCGCCTCCGCCTACTGGAACATCTCCGTCAACGGCACGCCCACCCCGGTGGGCGGCTGCCAGTTCAAGCTGAACGCCGGGGACACCGTGGCGTTCACCTGGACGGCGTTCTGATCCGGCCCGCTCCTCACCGGCCGGGGAACGGACGCGCCTCGGCCGGTGCGACCGGCTCCCCGGCCCGCACCCCGTGCAGGACATGGGCCAGCACCTCCGCCCCGCGCACCACCCGCGGTCCCGGCCGGTTGTAGTACGACGGCCCGTCCAGCACCCAGACCCGACCGGACCGTACGGCGGGCAGCTCCGGCCAGCCCGGCAGCGTGGTGAGCAACTCGGCCTCGCGCAGGGTGCGTTCGGGCGGGAAGCCGCACGGCAGGACGAGCAGCACGTCCGGCCGCGCGGCGCGCACCGCCGACCACTCCACCGGCTCGGTGTGCTCGCCGGGCGCGGCGAGGAGCGGTTCGCCCCCGGCGGCGGTGATCTGCTCCGGCACCCAGTGTCCGGCGGGCCACAGCGGGTCGAGCCATTCGATCGCCGCCACCCGGGGCCGGTCGAGTCCGGCGACCGAGTCCCTCAACCGGTCCAGCCGGGCCCGCAGTTCGGCCCGAAGGCGCAGCGCTCGCTCGCGCACGCCCAGCAGTTCGCCGACGGTGACCAGGCAGTCCAGTACGTCGTCCAGGGTGCGTGGCTCCAGGCTGAGCACCCGGGTGTCCGCGTCGAGCAGCCGTACGGCCCGGCTCACCCGCTCGTACGACACCGCGCACACCGCGCACAGGTCCTGGGTGAGCACCACATCGGGCCGCAGCGCCGCCAGTGCCTCGGTGTCGAGCGTGTACAACGACGACCCCGAGTGCGCCGACCCACCGACGGCATCGGAGATCTCCCGGCTGGTCAGCACGTCCTGATCCAGCTCCGCTCCGGTCACCACCGGCACCTCCGCCACCTCCCGGGGCGGCCAGTCGCACTCGTGCGTACGCCCGACCAGGCTCGCGGAGAGACCGAGCGCGGCGACGATGTCGGTCGCGGCGGGAAGAAGAGAGACGATCCGCATGCGCTGAGCCTATGCCGGGGGGACGCGCTTGGGGTGGGGCCGAGCGGGGAACGATGGGCCGGACACCGGGCATGGCGAACCGGTCGAGCTGCTTCGCGCTGATCCTTGTCTGGGGTCTGGGGTCCTGGGGCCTGCCGCGTGCCGCGTGCCGAGGGCGTTGGGCCTCGGGGCGAGTGGTAGGAGGCGCGTGCCGAACCGATGCGCCGGCCGGCGACCGCGCCGCTCCGCACTCTGCTGTGCCGAGCGGCCGCTGCCCTGTGCCGCGTGGTGGGTACCGCGTGCCGAATTTCTTTGAGGATGGCGCGGCGGGGGCGAGTGCCGGGCAGTCGGTGGCTCGCGCTGACTCTGCGCGCCGTGCCCCGGGCGTCCGGTGTCGGACCCGGTGCGCCGGACGGGCTGGCGCCCTTGGCATTGACTGGTGAGCGCCCCGTGGTGGGGGCCGGGCGCCATGTGCCGAGCGGCCGCCGGTTAGCCGGTGGGTCCGCGTCGACTTCGCGCGCCCGGTGTCGGACCCGGTGCGCGATGCGCCGGACGATCTGGCGCCCCCGGCATCGACCGGTGACTGCTCCCCGCGGTGAGCGCTCCGTTCGAACGCCCCGCCGCGAGCGCCCGCCTCGCAGAGCGCTGCCCCTCAGGAGAGCGCCCCCTTCGAGCGCCCTCCGCGCGGAGCACCACCCTCAGGCGCCCCCTCAGGCGCCGCCCCCCGTCACGCCC
>NZ_MUNF01000320.1 GCF_002154555.1 Streptomyces murinus | reverse complement strand
GCCGAGGGTGCCGCCGATCAGTTCGGCGACCGCGCCGTACGCGGCCGGGTTGTTGGGGTTGTCGTACTGGCCCGGTACGAAGCTGTCCGGGCGCAGCAGGCGCAGTTCCTCCACCCGGGCGAGCCGGGCGCCCTGGATGCCACCGGGCTGTCCGGTGTCCTCGACGATCTCCACGGTCGCGCCGAGCATCGTCAGCCGGGTGTACAGCTCCCGGTCGATCGCCGCGTCGCCGACGATGGTGAGGGGGTAGCCGCGCAGCCGGCACACCATGGCGAGGCCCAGGGCGAAGGTGCCGGAGGAGGTCTCGATGATCGGGGTGCCCGGGAGGAGGGTACCGGCGGCCTCGGCCTGGTCGATGATGTAGCGGGCGGGCAGCAGCTTCATCAGGCTGAAGGCGGCCCCGTAGAGGTTGTCGGTGAGTTGGATGAGGCGCGGGAGCTCGGTGGCTTCCACTACGGACGAGTGCACTTTGGCAGCACTCGCGACCACGGTCGTCGTCATGTCAGTCACCCGTCGTGAAGATCCACTGCTCGTGGATGCCCGTGCTGTGCAGAAGGTCTTTCGCGTGTTCGGTGCGGGCCTCGACGTCGCGGTCGTCGCGGTCGAAGAGGATGCCGGCGATGTCCCCGCTGTGGGCGGCCTGCACCCCGAGGGCGCCGACCTCCCGGACGATCCAGCGGATCCGGTCGAGGTCCGGTATCGGCAGATGCCGCTGGTTGATCTCGGTGCTGGCGGTGGCCACCGCGCCCAGGAGGGCCGCGTCCTTCGTCTGGATGGCGTCGCGGAGCATGGCCTGGAGCTCGGCGAAGCTCCGGGTCTCGTCGGTGCCGTAGCTGGCCGGCGGGAAGGCGAGGGTGTCCACGCCCTGGCCGCTGTTCTGCGGCCGTGAGCCGAAGCCGAGGACGCGCACCGGTGGCATGCGGTAGCCGAAGTCCTCGATGACCTCGCCGTCGCGCTGGGCGAACAGTACCGATGTCTCCTCGAACATCAGGGAGTCGGAGGCCAGTTCCGCCTGTACGGCGAGCCGGGCCACGTCCTCGGGGGCCAGCGCGCTGACGAACGCGTCCTTGACCGCCCAGATGGTGGCGAGGACATCGCTGGTCGAGGAGCCGAAGCCGCGGCACAGCGGGACGTCGCCGGAGAGGTCGAGGTGACCGCCCACGGGGTGTTCCCCGTCCGGGCTGATCGCGGCNNCCGCGCGCAGGGCCTTGGTCTTCCAGGCCGGGGAGACGGTCAGTTCGGCACCGGGTGCCGGCATGAAGGTCGCGTGTGTCTTGTAGATGGTGCAGGGGAGCGTCACCAGGCCCCTGGTGAGTCCGCCCTCGTGGGGGAAGACTCCCTGAAGGATCTCGCCGTGATGGATGGGAGCCGAAGCGATACCGAGGCGCCAGCCGGAATGATCAGCCATATCCCTTGCTTCCTCTGAGGCCGGGCCGCTCCTTTGCGTACCGGGTCGGCCGTTCGGACACGTTCACGTTAGGAAAAAGACCCGGCCGAATCCGGTGGCTGGGGCGGCAGTTCCCGGGCAGTCACCGCGGGGCGGAGGGGGCG
>NZ_MUNF01000032.1 GCF_002154555.1 Streptomyces murinus | reverse complement strand
CATGGTGCGGCCGAGCTCGGCGGCCTCGTCAGGGGAGACCCGCTGGATACCGGCGAGTCGGGCCTGGCGCAGCAGCCGGGGCGCGACCGGGCTGAGATACGGCAGCAGGGTCAGCACCGACTGCCAGGGCCCGGACACCACCCGGCCGCGCGGAGGCCGCATACCGCAGTCCCGCACCACCACGACCGGCGTACCGGCCGAGGCGCCCTGCGGGGGCACGCGCCCGACGTCGTACACGGACAGTCCGTTCTGTCCGCCGCCCATGGCGTGCACCATCTGCATCCAGGCCTGCGGCCGGCCGGTCTCCACGGCCACGCGCGCGCCGGTGGCGGCCGAGCGCAGCGCCAGTACCTGCGCGGTCCACAGACCGCCGATCAGGACGACGTCGTAGGCCGTCGGCCGGTTGATGCCCAGTACGGCGGGCTGGCCCTCGGCGTCCACCCCGGCCACCACCCCGTCGTCGCCGATGGGCAGCGCGAGCGCGTCCAGCAGCTGGGCGGGCAGTGCGTGCCGGCCGTGCCGGGGGCCGAGCAGTCCGAGGCCGTGCCGCAGCCGCTCGCCCAGGCCGCGCGGCCCGGAGCCGTCCGCCGCCTGCCGGTCCAGGTCGGGGGAAGTCGTGGGAATCGTCGTCACCGCGCACCTCCGAGGGGCAGTGTGGCCAGCATGCCGGGCAGTTGCTCACGGTCGAGGCGGGCCAGACCGGCACCGGCCTTGCGGGCCGCCGCCTCCAACGCCCGGCGGGCCGCCACGAGTTCGTCGTCGCTGCGCCCGGTCACCCGCAGATGCCCGCACAGCGAGACCTCCTGCCGGTCGCCGCGCGCGAGGGTGAGGCTGAAGGTGGTGGCGAGCGCCGGTATCGCCGTGACCCGCGCGACCAGCTGCGGCAGCGATTCGCCGCGCCCGCCGCCCAGTTGGGGCCAGCGCCGCACCCAGTAGGTGGTGTGCCGGCGGTTGTCGCAACGCCAGCTGCGCCCAGACTCCTCCGTACGCCGCTCCCGTGCCTCACCGCGCCCCGCCTCCGCGGTGACCAGCGGATTGGCGCAGGCCGAGGTGGCGAGCGCGGCGATCAGCTCCTCCTCGTCTAGCACCCGCGCCCGGAAACCCGCGCCGGTCAGCCGACTCGCCAGATGGTCCGCGCTGCGCACGACACACTTCTGCGCCCCGAGCAGCCCGCCCCCGCGCGCCGCCACCGCCTCCGCGCACGCCTCCGGATCCAGCTTGAGCGCGATCCAGGTGATCCGCACGGCCGGGGCCCCGGTCTGCTCCTGCAACGGCAGGTAGTTGGCGACGGCCACCGACTGCTGCGGCAGATGCAACGCGGGCGCCGGCTGCGTGTGCAGCACCACCTGCGCCGACTCCAGCCGTATCCCGTCCACCTCCAACGCGTCCCGCACCAGCCCCAACGGCAACGGCTGCCGACCCCGCTCCGCCCGCAACGCCGTCGCGTCGGCCTCCACCTGAAGGACAGCGGTGACGAAGGTGCCGTCACCGACGATGCCGACGGGGCTGCGGTCGCGCCCGCCGTACGCGTAGGTGCGCAGGCTCGGCTCGCATTCGAGCGCGGGGACCAGCGAGGGTTCGGTGCCCGGCGGTATCGGGGTATTCGCGGCACGGCGCTGCCGGGCCTTCAACTCCCGTGCGGTGGTCAGCCATTCGGGCAGTGAGCGCCCGCGGCGCCGGACGAACGCGAGAGCGACCAGCAGGACGGCGACGACCGCGGCGGGCACCAGGGCCATCGGGCCGATGACCCAGCCGACGACGAGCGTGGCCAGTGCGAGTTCCGGAAGTACGAGCCGTTGCATGCGGAACGAGCCGGACAGCGTCGGGCGGGCGCCCGGGCCCGCCGGATCCGGGAGTCGCTGTTCCCGGGTCGGCGCCGAATCCGTCCCCGTCGGTTGCGGGCCGGGCGTCGAGGGGCCGGTTCCCCGTCCGTGCCGGCGCGTACGAGACCGCGTCCCGGAAGCCCTCAACTCATCCCCCCATTTTCCTCACAACTCCCCGCCATGCGGCCCCTGAGCAGAGCCCACGAGGGCCCCGGTACCCTACCCGCTCCACGGAACCGGCCGGACACCAGGCATAGTAGGGGCTCGGTCCGACAACGGCGTGCCGGAGACAGTGGTCTTCGACCGGTATCCGGACGGCCACACGGGGAGAATCAGGGGCAGATGGCATCTCGGCGGGATCAACTCAACGCCTACACCTTTGCGAAGCGGCGCATGCTCGCGGCGTTCGTGCAGCCCTCCTCCGACGGCTCGGAGGAAGCCGCCCCCAAGCCGTTGCGGGCGGTCCTGCCCGGCACCATCGTCGGAGTGGTCGTCATGGCGGTGTTCGGCGCCTGGGGGATGTTCCGCCCGACCGCACCGCAGGGCTGGGACACCCCGGGTGAAAAGGTGATCATCGCCAGCAAGTCGACCACCCGGTACGTCGTCCTGAAGACCGACGGCAAGACCCAGCTGCACCCGGTGCTCAACATGGCGTCCGCGAAACTCCTCCTCGCCGACGGCAAGGGCGACGTGGTCACCGTCGACGAGTCGATCCTCGACAACGGCAAGATCCCGCACGGCGTCACCATCGGCATCCCGTACGCCCCCGACCGCCTGCCCTCCAGCCAGGAGGCCGGCGCCGCCAAGCGCTGGGCCGTCTGCGAGCGCCCGGGCGCGGGCGGCAGGGCCATCCAGAAGGCGGCGTTCGTACTCGCCGCCCGCGACAAGAAGAAGACCGAGGGAGCCCGTCAGAAACTCGGCGGCGGGGACATCCTGTACGTCGCCGCCCCGGACGGACAGCGCTACGTCGTGGACGCCCGCGGCATCGCGTACGAGGTCGACAAGAACGACGAGTTGCTGCTGCGCACCCTCGTCGGCGCCGGCCGGCAGCCCGAACGCGTCTCCCGTGACTGGCTCGACACCCTGCACACCGGCGACCCGATCGAGTTTCCCAGGATCGAGGGAAGCGTGAGCGCGCCCGCCGGCGTCCAGGGCAGCCTGCCCGCCGCCGCGAACAAGGTCGGCATGGTGCTGCGGGCCCCCGACGGCGACCGCCAGCAGTTCTACGTCGTCGAACAGGGCAAGGTCCTGCCCGTCTCCGACTTCACCGCCAAGCTGCTCCTCAACAGCAAGGACCTCGTCGGCCTCGGCCAGGCGGGCAAGGCCCTCGACGTCAGCGCGGGCGCGTTCGTGCCGGGCTCGACCGCCTTCGCGGCCGACCGCAAGTGGCCGGCCCTCACCCCGAAGGTCGTCAACGACGCGGGCACCACGAGCGGCAGCCGCGGCACCGTCTGCAACGTCCTCGACCACGTCGACTCCGGCAACGGCACCACGACCCTCAACACCTGGGCGGGCACGGACTTCCCGGCCGAGCTGCCCACCGGATCGTCGAGCGCCTATGTCACCCCCGGATCCGGCCAGCTCTACCGCCAGTTCCAGGGCACGGACACCAAGGCCGGAGGCGTCTTCCTCGTCACCGACACGGGCCTGCGCTACGCCATGCAGTCCAACGCCGACAGCGGTTCCACGGGCACCGAGTACGGCATGACGGACAAGCAGCGCAAGGAGCTCCAGCAGGAGGCCCAACTGGCCCAGACCCGGCTCGGATACGCCGGTCTTGACCCCGCCCCGATCCCGGTCGCCTGGTCTGTGTTCCTGCCGACCGGCCCCCGCCTGTCGACCACCGCGGCGAGCCAGCCGCAGGGTTCGTAGGATTCGTAGGAGAAGCCACGTGTCGTACCCGCGTCTGCTCCGTACCGCGGCGATCGCGGCCGCCACGCTGTGCACCGCCACAGTCGCCCTGGCCCCGCCCGCCGCCGCCGACTCCTTCTCCGACCAGTGCAACTTCCCGAACAAGGTGTATCCCGGGCGCCCCTGGGCCCTGCAACGCGTGCTGCTGGACGAGCTGTGGAGCCAGTCCAAGGGCAAGGGCGTGCGCGTCGCGGTCATCGACACCGGCGTGGACACCCAGAACCCCCAGCTCGCCCACGCGGTGGACGCGTCGCGCGGGGCCAACTTCCTGCCGGACAAGAACGGCAAGGGCCAGAAGATCGACCGCGGCAAGGCGAACGGCACGACGGACACCGTCGGCCACGGCACCCGCGTGGCGGGCATCATCGCCGCCCGGCCCATGCCGGGAACGGGATTCGTGGGCCTCGCACCCGAGGCGACCATCATCCCCATCAAACAGAACGACGCGGAGGGCGACGGCACCGCCGCCACCCTCGCTCAGGCGATCGAGCACGCGATCAAGGAGAAGGCCCAGGTCATCAACATCTCCCAGGACACCGCGAACGCCATCCAGCCGGCGGGCGGCCTGCACACCGCGATCAACGACGCGCTGGCGCACGAGATCGTGGTGGTCGCCTCCGCGGGCAACGACGGCCTCGACGGCAACGTCAAGCTCACCTACCCGGCGTCCTACCCAGGAGTCCTGGCGGTCGCCGCGTCGGACCGCAACAACGAGCGCGCGTCCTTCTCCCAGTCCGGCGACTTCGTGGGCGTCGCCGCCCCCGGCGTCGACATGATCTCCACCGTGCCCAAGGGCGGCCACTGCTCGGACAACGGTACGAGCTTCTCGGCGCCCTACGTCGCCGGGGTCGCCGCGCTCATCAAGGCGAAGCACCCCGACTGGACGGCACACGAGATCGTCGCCCAGATCGAGCAGACCGCGGAACGCTCGGTCGCCGGGCACGACATGCTGGTCGGCTGGGGCGTCGTCGACCCCGTCCGCGCCCTGACGGACGACGAACACCCCATCGAGAAGCCCGACGCCCACGAGGGCCTCAGCCGCGCCGAGGCCCCGACCCCGGCCCGGCTGGTGCTCGGCGAGACCGCCGACGAACGCAACACCCGCCTGGCGACGTACGTCGCGGTCGGAGCGGCGGTGCTGGTGGCCGCGCTCGCGGGGGTCGCGGTGGCGATACGGGACGCGCGTCGGCGGACGGCGGGCGGCGGTCCTGGACGCCCGACGGCGTGAAAGATGCGTGAAGGTCACAGGGCTACAGCAGACTTGTCACACAAGTCAGTTGGGGGGTGTCAGTCCCGTTGACTACAGTGATTCCATTGCGAAGACGAACGCTCGGGGAGTGCTGCCGCCCCGAGCAGGGGACGGAAACGGGGGTGGCGCAACGTGCGGCCTGACGACGGCACGGGCGGACTGAAGGTCGGTCTGGAGGCCCTGAAGACCTTCAAGACGCGTGTGGACTCGGTGCTCAAGACTTTCGAGGGTTCGCCCGGTTCGGCGAAGAAAGTGGCGATGCATACGATCACCGCCGCGTCGTTCTGCGGCAACGGTGGATTTCCCGAGGCCACGGGACTGCACAGTCAGTACACGCGGGTCCATGACCGCCTCATGACGCTCTCCCAGTCACTGACGCTGCAGATCGAGGCGATGCAGATCGCGGTGCATGGCGCGGATATCGGTTTCGCCAATCTGGACGACGATCAGCGGCGCCGCTTCCACGAGATCCGCATGAAGATCAACGAGCAGTACGCCGATGCTCAGAAGGACCAGCAGCACAAGAAGCAAACCGGCGACAAGAAGGCCGACGGGGGCTTCTGATGGGCGACCACAACAAAAAGCCGGATCTGCACCAGTTCGATCGCTGGGCGGCCGACCAGCAGTTCAAGCAGGAGAAGTCGGCCATGGGCGGCGGCCAGTGCGCCGCGCCGAGCCTCAACAAGAAGGGCGGCGGCTGCCAGGTCAGCGACTTCGAGGGCCACCAGCTGAACGACATGGTCGACATGGTGAAGTCCGCGAACCACGAGCACTTGGAGAATGCCGCCAACGGCCTCTGGGACGCGCGGGACGCCATCTGGAGCGCCGCCGATGAGCTCTTGGAGCACATCGGCCGGGTCGACTGGCACGGCGAGGCGGCCAACTCGTTCCACAGTTGGGCGAGCGACCTCGTCAACCACTCGTACGAGCTCGGCTTCTACGCGGACAACGTGGCGACCCAGGTCTCCGCGGCCAGCATGGGACTTGCGTCAGTGAGCAGTTCCATGCCGCCCCGCGACAACCGGCCCAAGATCTTCTCGATCGCCGAGCAGGCCAAGTTGGACCCGGGCGGCATCCAGGCCCAGGCCGTCGAGAACCACCGCCAAGAAGCGATCACCCAGATGAACCGCCTGGCGTCGTACTACGCGGTCTCGGAGGGGAATCTGCGGGGGCTGGAGGAGCCCAAGTTCGGGAAGATGCCGGACATGGGGGTGCCTCAGGGCAGCAGCGAAGCCCGTCATGGTTCGGACAGCGGAACTCAGACAAAACCCGCACACCTGCCCGCGGGCGGAACAGCGCGTCAGTACTCTGTCGCGTCTCCGGACGGGCCGGACACGAAGAGGGATGACCCCGGGCGGACGCTGCATCACGTGGTCTTGCCACCGGACCAGCACGTTCACCTGGATCCTTCCCAGCACGTCGGCACCAACATCGACAGCGTCAACACTCTGCCTCCGGACACCGTGAAGCCGACGGTGCCGGTCGCGCCGCCGACCGCGCCCGGTCCTGGTGGCGGCGGTGGGGGACCGATCTCTCCCTTCCCCACCGGCCCCACGGTTCCGAACGTGGGCATGCCCGTGCCACGCGGTGGAACGGGCGGCGTCCGGGGCCCGGTCGGGACTTCGCGGATGACCGTACGTCCCATCGAGGAACCGGAAACCGGAACCGGCACGGGGCGCGGCCCCATCAGTGGGGTGCGGCAGCCCGTGGTGCCCGGTCAGGCGGGCGCGCGCGGCCCGGCGTCGCCGATGGGCAGGACCCCCATGGGGCAGTCTCCCATGGGCAAGGCTCCGATGGGCCGGGGCCCGGTTGGCCGCAGCATCGTCGGCGGAACGCCCCGGACCGGTGGCGTGCCCGGCGAGCGCATCGGTGAATCGGGCCCGACCGGTGCGGCGCGCACCGGTGGTGTCATCGGCGGCCGGCCGACCACGCCCTCCGCGAAGGGCGTCAACGGCTCCAGGGTGCCGCGCGGCAAGGTCATCGGAGGTGAGCCCGCCGCACGTGACCCGCACGCCGTCGAGCGGCCCGGTCAGCGCGGAGTGATCCGGGCCACCGAGCCGGAGGGCGCCGAGGGACAGGCCTCGCGCAGGCCCGTGACCCCCGGCGGTGCGGTCGGGGCGCCCAACGGCAAGGCACCGACGGCCAGGAACGGCGCTCGCGCGGCCGACCACGACGAGCACATGCCGGGACGTTCGTCATCCCGACGTTCCAAGCGGGACCGCGACGACAAGAAGTCGCGCCGGCGGCAGGCGCCGGAGACCGAGTAACGAGATGAAGCGAGGACGTACGAGAGGCATGTTGTCAGCGAGCACGAGACGACTGACCGCCGCGTGTGCAGCGCTCGGCGCACTGATGGCTCTGCCGGTGGGCCTGGCTCCCAGCGCGGCTGCCGCCGACGTCCAGTCGCAGCAGTGGTACCTGTCGGCGATGAAGGCCGACGAGATGTGGAAGACGAGCACAGGCAAGGGGGTCAAAGTCGCCGTCGTCGACTCGGGCGTCAACCCGTCGACCCCGTCCCTTCAGGGACAGGTACTGGCCGACGAAGTACCGAAGGCCCTTGCACACGGAGCGACGCAGGACATCAGCGGGCACGGTACGACGATGGCTGAGGAGATCGCCGGTACCGGTCGAGGCGGCGGCCTGAAGGGCCTGGCACCGGGAGCCAAGATCGTGCCGTATCGCGTCGCGCTCCGTGGGATGAGCCTTGATCAGGAGAACAAGGCGCCCGAGTTGCGCAAGGTGATCAGGGCTATCGCCGACAGTGACGTCAAGATCATCAACATGTCCTTCGGCGACGACATCTCCTATGACGGCGAGCAGGAAGCGTTCAAATACGCTGCTTCAAAAGGCAAGTTGATGTTCGCCGCCGTCGGGAACAACGCCAAGTCGTCGAACAAAGCCGGATACCCCGTTTCTTATCCCTATGTCGTCGGCGTCTCTGCCGTTGACAAGACCGCGACGGTAGGGAAGTTTTCGAACCACGGCTACTCCGTCGATCTGGCAGCCCCCGGCGTGGACTTGCCCGCTTGGTGCAACGCGAAGTTCCAGTCGTACTGCTCTCACGTGAACGGCACCAGTGACGCCACGGCCATCGCCTCGGCCTCCGCCGCCCTCATCTGGTCCGCCCATCCCGACTGGACCGCCAATCAAGTCCTCAGCTCACTGATCGACACCGCCAGCCGGCAGTGGCCCAAGGACACCCCCAGCAGCTATCTCGGTTATGGCGTCATCCGCCCCCGCAAGGTGTTGGAGAACTCCCACTTCAACCCCGGCTCGGCGAACGTCGATCCGCTCGCCGTGGAGGACGGGGTCGCCAAGCCGAAGACCTCGCCCTCGGCCTCCGCCAAGTCCACCCCCGGCCGCGAGGCCTCCGCCGCCGACACCAGCTCGAAGTCGTCCGGCAACAACCTGACGTGGGTCGTCGTCGGAGCCGCCGCCGCACTGGTGGTGATCGGTGGCGCGGCCTTCGCCGTGATCCGGTCGCGCCGACGTGCCTGACGGTTCACAGGAAAGGCGTCACCACTCGGTGATGCGCAGTCAACAAGAGCACAGCTCTCACGAAGGGGAGTGCCGCAATGGCCGACGGCCGTAAGTTTGTAGATGAACACGCGCAAAAGCTCCAGACGAACGTCATCGACCGCTACGACTCGGTCAAGAAGTGCCTCGGCCGGCTCCAGGGCACGATCGACATGATCGAGACCCAGTGGACGGGCCACGGCTCCAACGCGTTCAAGACGAAGCAGCACGAGATCAACGAGCACATGGCCGCCATCGGCCGCATGCTCGAGGACTTCCTTGAGGGCATCAACCTCAACAAGAAGGACAAGACCGCGCTCGAGGACGAGCTCCACTCGACGATCAACAAGATCGAGGTCGACGCGGGCGCGAGCACCTCCGCGCTGAACCTGTACTGACCGGGATCGATCCCCCGAGGAAGAGGAAGACATGACCACTCCGCACTACCAGGATCTGTCCGTCAAGTACGGCGCCATGGACGCGCTCGCCACCGAGCTGGGCAACGTGGCCAAGCAGCTCGAGGAAGACCTCGGCGCGCTGAAGAAGGGCGTCCTCGACGTGGCCGAGGGCTGGGGCGGCGAGGCGTACGACTCGTTCCAGCGCAAGTCCGTGAAGTGGGACCAGCACGCCAACGGTATCCACCAGGCGCTGCTCTCCATCACCCAGCGGGTGCACTCCGCCGGCGGTGACTACCGCGGTGGCGACCTCAAGGGCGCCAGCTACTTCGAGTAAAGCGGAACGAGTACGTCGAAGGACGTGAGCAGGGCGAGGGGTGGGCACGCGCGGGAGGTGCCCACCCCTTCTGCTGTCAAGCGCAGTCGGCCTTGTGGGCCAGTGCCGTGCGGAAGTTCCGGGCGAGGCCGTCGTCCTCGGAACCGGTCTGCACAAGGGTCTTCTTGCCGCCACACGTCAGGGTCGCCGACCGGCGATCCGAGCCGGAGCCGTTCAGCCAGAGCAGGTACGGGTCCTGGGTGACGGTGAAGTGCACCTCCTCGCTTCCCGCGCGCAGCGCGCAGCTCCAGAGTCTGAAGTCACCGTTGGTCGCGTACTGCTCGGTGTACTTCGCCGGGACGCTGAAGCCCGGCAGGCCGCATGCCTCTCCGGAGGCGGGCGCGTGGCCTTCGAGCAGCCGCGGAGCGGTGGCGGGGGCCTTGAAAGACGCGCTCGAACAACCGAGTTGACGCGTGAGCCCCGTCGCGGCCGTCATCAGGACATCGGCCATCCGCCGTTGCAGGGTGCCGTCACGCCACGTCTTGTCCTGGTCGGCCAGGGTCTGCACCCGGACGTAGGCGGCGCCGCCGAAGTGGAGCCGGGCGGAGCACGACGCCGGCAGCAGCACCCCCGCCATGCTCTGGTTGACCCAGCCGGGCACGCCCGTGAGCGGTGCCCGGAAGGGCGAGACCCCTGCCACGTCGTCCGCCAGATGCCAGACGTCGTCGCTCGGTGAGCCGCCCACGGAGAGCGAGAACTGCAACTGTTGCATCACGCCGTGCGCGTCGAGCCCCGCGCCCACCTGACAGGTGGCGAGCGTGCTCCCCTTGAGGTCGCCCTCGTCGGACGCGTACCGGTGCAGGGGATGTGTGCCGAGCGCGGCGACGTCACCGCGCTTCAGCGTCCCCCAGCAGAAGGACTTCTGCTCAGCGCCCGGACCGCTGTCACCGCCGCGCAGTACGGCGACGGTGACCCCGGCCGCGGCCACCAGCACCGCCACCGTCACGGCCAGGACGACTCCTGTCCTCTTCTTTCGATTCATCAGCCTGCGGGCTTCCCCATGTAACCGACGCCGTTCGTCAGGCCGTCGTGGTAGCGGGTCAGTCCGGCGCCCTGGAGGTTGTTCTCGAACTGACCGGGGTCCTGGTCCATCAGATGCCACTGGCTCTGCGGAAGTTTGTCGTGCACGGCTTGCTCCAGCATCTTGTCCACCTGCTGGTGACCGGCAGAGAAGTGATCGGCGAGATGCTGCCGCGTCTCCTGGTCGACCTGGGAGTTGAGGTTGTTCTGGTACTCGGCGGTACCTACGTCGACCATGCGCTGGATCGTGTCTCCCGCCAGCGGGATGCCGGTGACCGGGGCGCCGATCAGGTGGTAGTACATCATCTTGTTCCAGGCATTGATGCTCTTCTTGTCCTCGCCCATCTGGTAGATGACATCCGCGCGCACCGCGTCCATCTGCCCGAGCGCGGAGTTCGACTGGCCCACGAACGCCTGCAACTTGTCGGCGCCGGGCGCGTTCTTGTCCACGAACGCCTGGCCGTCGTACTTGTCGAGTTCCTGAGCGACGTACGACGTCTCGGCATCGTGCACCTGCGCGAAGGCATGGCCGTCTTCCGCCATCGCCCGCATCACAGGGACCAGATCCTTGTTCTGGATGGTCAGTCCGCTGTAGTCCGTGGGCGTGTCGCGCTCCTGGCCGAGGATCTCGTGGACGTCACCGATGTAGTCGGAGAGCATGCCGCCCATCGAGTGGCGCAGTCCCGCGGGCATGCCGCCCACCGGGTCGCCGGCGATGCCGTGGCCGTACGCCGTCACGACGCCGGAGAAGATCGCCGCCTGTGCGGGGTCGTGATGGGCCGGTATCTCCGGAGTCCGGACACCGGGCGGGTGCCCGGTCGATGCTGCTTCGAGGGCGTCACCGAAGTAATGCCGGGCGGAGCTGTCGATCAGATCCTGCGGCATCTTGTTCTCGACATCGCCGCCCGGCCAGTCCCGGTCCTTGAGGAAGTAGTGGAGGTTGTCGTTCTGACGCGGATCGAAGTAGGACTCGGCCGCCGCGGGATTACGGCTCATGGCCTTCATCAGGCCGCTCATCGGATCCTCTTGAGTGCCCTGCCAGTTGTCGGAGATGCCGTCGTACGGATGTTTGGTGTGCGTCTCGTAGCCGCGGATCTCGTCACCGGTGGCCGACAACAGGCTGCCGTCGTAGACCGAGTTGCCCGAGCCCATGAGCTTGGTGAGGATCCCCAGGCCGGTGCCCCCGCCGCTGAGACAGCCGGGGGCCTGTGGGGGCAGGTCGTTGCCGTCACGGGCCGTCTTCAGGAGCTTCCGCGCCCATTCCGAGGGCACTCCGCCGTCAGGGCCGAGGGGCGCGTCGGGGCGCGTGGCGGTGGCGAGGCTGACCGACAGGGCGTCGCGCAGCCGGCGTTCGGTGTCCGTCATCTTCCCGTCCAGCCCGCCGCCCTCCAGGTTCTGGGCGAGCAGCAGCAGCCCCTCCTGACTGTCCCGGCCGCGGTAGTTCAGGTCCTTCATCAGCTCACTCGCGAAGACCGGCGAGTTCTCTCCCTTCTCCGTCAGCTGGAGGAGCCGCTTCATCTCCGCGTCGTCGAGCCCGTCGAGCCGGGAATACAGCCCCGCGGCCTCCTTGGCGTCCTTCGTGTCCTGCGCGGCCTTCTTCTCCGCGGCGACGGCGGAGTCGCGGTCCGTGTAGGCGGAGTCCGCGAAGCCCTCCTTGACGCTGTCCACGAGGGACTTGAGCACCCGTGCCGCCGAGCTGTCGCTCTCCGTCGCCTTGCCGAGGATCAGCTTCACCTCGTCGCGGAGCAGGTCTTCGTCGACGTCGGTGTGCTCGGGCACGGTCGTGCCTTTGGCGGCCCGGTCAGGATGGATGATCATCTGGACGTGGAACATGCCGCAACCGTCGTCCACGACCGTGAGGTTCTTCTTTCGCGCTGTGTCGAGCGTCTCCTGAAGATTCTGGCGATAGCTGATGAGCTCTTCGCGGGTATCAGTCAGGATGTTGGTGATGCTCTGCGCCTGCGTGTGCGCGTCCGTGAACTCGTCCGCTGTCTTCGCCACGAACTCCCGGGAGACCGTCGCGTTGACGCCTGTCCAATGCGCCTTCTCGGCCTTGGCTTTGAGATTGTTCCGCGCGTTGCTTTCGAGGGTGGCGAGCCGCTTCGTCATCGACTCCCAGTCGGTGATCGCCTGGCCGAGTTCCGCGAAATCGCCGTTCAGCAGCACGTTCAGATCCATCAGTACCCCCGGTGCTGGTCAAAGCCCTTGTCCAGGGTCGAGATGCTGCTGATGGTCGCGTAGGTCCGCTCCTCGTCACCGCGGTGAACGGCCTTGGTGAAGTCGAGGTGCGCATAGATGTGCACGCACGCGTCGAGCAGGGACTGGACCTGATCCACCCACCGTGTCGCCACATGGTCGAGGGCCTCGCCCAGGACGAAGCCTTGATCGGTCAGCCCCCCGGCGGCTTTCATCGACGATATGCGCGCCATGTCGTTGCACTGATCGAAGTCTGTGTACAGCGAGTAGGCGGCGTCGCCCACAGCCTTCAGATCCTCCTGGCTCACGGTCAGATCACCGGTGGGGGCCGCGCCTCCCCCTCCGTCCGGAACGGCGAGCTGGTTCAGCTGCATATGCGCACCGCGCTGCTTCGCGTCCGACTTGAGCTGTTCCCATTCGTCCCATGCCACGCGTGGCACCTCCCCCGTCTCCTGAGATCGCTCGGCGCGGGGACCTCGGCAAGCCGTGAGCCGGCCGCGGCGACGAACTCAGTTCAGTCTTCGCGTTTCGCCAAGGCTCCCATATTCAGGCGGAGTTGGGCTGGCCCGTCACAAGCGGATCGGGTCATGCCGCGCTCCGTGCTCAGCGATCGGCCCCCGGACCTGGAGGACGCGGCCGAGGCGCTGCCGTGTCCTCCCGGCGCGCGCGTCAGTACTCCACCTCCACCAACCCCGTCTGCACCAGCATCTTCCCCCGCCTGCGCGAGACGAAGACGCCCCGGCCCGCCGGCATCGGACGCGGGCGTACGCCGCCGAGGATGTCGCCCTCGCTCGGGTCGCCCGCCAGTACCACGCCCTGCGCGCCCAGTTCCATCATCCGCTGCATGAACGCCTCGAACGACGCCCGGCCCGCGCCCGCGGTGGAGCGCGCGATGATGAACCGCACGCCGACGTCGCGGGCGAACGGCAGCAGATCGGTGAGGCCGCTCAGCGGGTTTCCGCTGGACGTCGAGACCAGGTCGTAGTCGTCCACGACCACGTACACCGTCGGCCCCCGCCACCAGCTGCGGTCCCGCAGCTGCTGGGCCGTCACATCGGCCGTGGGCGTACGCCGGTTCATCAGGTCGGCGAGGGCCACCATGTGGTGGTCCATGGAGTTGGACATCGGGATGTACTCGGCCAGATGCGAGGCCGGGGTGACATCCAGCAGCGAGCGCCGGTTGTCGACCACGAAGAACTTCGCCTCGTCGCCCGAGTAGCGCTGCGTCAGCTGTGTGATGAGCAGCCGCAGCAGGTTCGACTTACCTGACTCGCTCTCGCCGAAGACCATGAAGAACGGGTCCGTCTCGAAGTCGACGAAGACCGGCTCCAGATCGTTCTCGTCGAGGCCGAAGGCGACCCCCTGCCGGGGGAACCGGTCGCCCGCGGGCAGCTGCGCCACGGGGAGTTCCCGGGGCAGCATCCGCACCTGTGGCGCACCCGGCGCCTGCCAGTGCCGGGAGACCTCGGCCGCCAGCGCCGCCGTCGCGTCCGCCAGGTCCGTGTCGGAGGTCAGGCCGTCGATGCGCGGCACCGCCGCCATGAAGTGCAGCTTCTGCGGCGACACACCGCGCCCGGGCACGCCCGCCGGCACGTTCGCCGCCACCTTGCGGTCGATCTCGGAGTCCATGGTGTCGCCGAGCCGCAGTTCGAGGCGGTTCATGATGTGGTCCTTGAGGTTCGCGCGGACCTCCATCGAGCGCGACGCCGTCAGGACCAGGTGGATGCCGTAACCGAGACCGCGCGAGGCGATCTCCAGGACGGCCGGCTCCAGACTGTCGTAGTCCGTGCGGAAGTTGCCCCAGCCGTCGATGATCAGGAAGACATCGCCCCACGGCTGGTCGGTGACCGAGATCTCGCCGCGCTCGCGCCGGGTGCGGAAGTCCTGGATCGAGGCGATGCCCGACGTACGGAAGTACTCCTCGCGGCGCCGCAGCACCCCGTAGACCTCGGACACCGTACGCCGCACCCGCTCCGGGTCCAGCCGCGAGGCGATCCCGCCCACATGCGGCAGCCCGGAGACCGCCGCCATACCGCCGCCGCCGAAGTCGAGGCCGTAGATCTGCACCTCGTGCGGCGTGTGCGTCAGCGCGAAGGAGCAGATCAGCGAGCGCAGCAGCGTGGACTTGCCGGACTGCGGGCCGCCCAGCAGCTGGAGATGGCCCGCCGCACCGGAGAAGTCGAGCCACAGCGGCTCGCGGCGCTGCTCGTACGGCTTGTCGACCAGGCCCACCGGGACGACGAGCCGCCCGGCACCCTCGTAACCGGGCTGCGTGAGCCCGCGCCCCTCGACGGCCGTGAGCCTGGGCAGCAGCCCGTCCAGCGAGGGCGGGCTGTCCAGCGGCGGCAGCCACACCCGGTGCGCCGCCGGCCCCTGCGCCTCCAGCCGGCGCACGATCACATCGAGCACCGTGTCCGCGAGCGCGTCGTCGACCTGGGACGCCGACTCCGCGCGCTGCTTCGGCACCGGCGCATAGTGCACCGGCACCTCCGCGGCCGTGAACAGCACCGGCCGCCGGTCCACCGGCAGCAGCCCCCCGCCCGCGGCACCCTGCCTGCCCCCGGAGCGGTACACCCCGGAGACGTACGCCGCCTTGAAGCGCACCATCTCGTCGGTGCCGAACTTCAGGAACCCGGAACCGGGCACGTTCGGCAGCTCATAGGCGTCCGGGACGCCGAGCGCCGCGCGGGACTCGGCCGCGGAGAAGGTGCGCAGACCGATCCGGTACGACAGATACGTCTCCAGACCGCGCAGCCGGCCCTCCTCCAGGCGCTGCGAGGCCAGCAGCAGATGCACACCCAGCGAACGGCCGATGCGGCCGATCTGCACGAACATCTCGATGAAGTCGGGTTTGGCGGTCAGCAGCTCGGAGAACTCGTCGATCACCAGCACCAGCGAGGGGATCGGCTGCAGCGGGGCGCCGGCCGCGCGCGCCTTCTCGTAGTCGTGGATGTTGGCGTAGTTGCCCGCGTCGCGCAGCATTTCCTGGCGGCGGTTCAGCTCGCCGCGGATCGAGTCGCCCATGCGGTCGACCAGGGTGAGGTCGTCGGCCAGGTTGGTGATGACCGCCGCCACGTGCGGCATCTGCGCCATACCGGCGAAGGTCGCACCGCCCTTGAAGTCGGCGAGGACGAAGTTCAGGGTCTCCGAGGAGTGGGTGACCGCGAGGCCGAGCACCAGGGTGCGCAGCAGCTCCGACTTGCCGGAACCGGTCGCGCCCACGCACAGTCCGTGTGGGCCCATGCCCTCCTGGGCGGCCTCCTTGAGGTCCAGCATCACGGGCCGGCCGTCCGGTCCGACACCGATCGGCACCCGCAGCCGCTCGGCGAGCCCCCGCGGCCGCCAGGTGCGCTGCGGATCGACGGACGCCGCGTCGCCGAGGTTCAGCAGCTCGGTGAACTCCAGGTTGGCCAGCAGGGGTTCGTCGTCGTCACCGCCGGAGGCCAAGCGAAGGGGGGCCAGTTGGCGGGCGAGGGCCTCGGCGGACTCGTACGACAGGACGTCCGGAGTGCCCTCGTAGATGTCGCCGTTCGCCGACTCCAGGCGCAACAGGGCGGGCTGGGCGATGACCATGAGGTCGCCGCGGGCGGCGGTGAGCTCGCCGGGCACGACCTCGATCACCGTCACGCCCTGAAGCCCCTCCATGTTGGACAGCACGGAGTCCTGCGGCAGGGACACCCCGTCGAGGACGACCACGATGTGGGGCTGGTCCAGGAGGGGCGCGCCGCTCGGGTGGAACCGGGGGCGGCCGGTGAGCCGGTCGGCCAGCAGGTCCTCCAGCTCACGGGCGTCGGGGCCGATCAGCCGGCGCGTGCCCGCCCCGTCCACGGCGCCGGGCGCCTGGGCGTGCGGCAGCCACTTGACCCACTCCCAGCGCGGCAGCGTCTCGCGGCCCGCCGCCACGGCGACGATCAGGTCCTCGGGGGCGTGCAGCGCGGCCAGCGAACCGGTCAGGGCGCGGACCGTCGAGCGCGCGGACTCCGCGTCGCCGCTGACGGTGACGTGGTAGAAGGCGCGCAGGGACACGGCCATCGGCAGATCGTTCAGGGTGCCGTGGACATCGAGGAAGCGCTCCATGGCCCCGGCCGTGAGCGGCTCCAGCCGGCCGGCCGGGCCGGCCTCGGGCGCGATGAGCGGCGTGGCCAGCTCCTGGGAGCCCAGCCCGATGCGCACCTGCGCGAAGTCCTCGTCGCCCGGCCTGCGTTCCCACACCCGGCTGCCCTCGGCGACCAGCGCCCACAATTGCTCGGGCGAGGGATGGAGGTAGTACTGCGCGTCGCGCTGCGCCTTCGCGGTGTCCACGGCCGCGCCGCGGGTCTGTGTCAGATAGCGCATGTAGTCGCGCCGTACATCGGCGAGTTGGCCCTGTGAACCGCGCCGGAATCGGATGACCATGGCGATCGACATACCGACCGTCGACGCGATCATCACCATGCCCATGATCTTCATGAACGGCTGCCCGTTCGTGAAGAAGAAGACCACCGAACCACCCATACCGAGTGTCGGCAGCAACTGCATGAGGACGCTTTCCTGCGGCCCCCGCGGCAATTCCGGAGGAGGCTGGAGAACGACCTCCCCTGTGGGCACTTCGGACGGCAGCGCCCGCGCCGGGCGCTTCACGACGATGTGACTCACTGCTCCCCAATTCCTTTGCCAGGCCCCACGAATGAGGTCCGTCCCCCGTTGACGGACGGACGCAGGCCGCCGCGTGATCCTACTGACTCCATGAGTCACCGGTGCGGGGTAGGGTGCCGGGTGTTCGCTTGAGCACACGCGAACAAACCCCGTGAACCGGGGTATTCCGTGCGAGGCGTCGCCGCATACCGCCCTCGGTGGAGCCGGCCGGCGCCCGCTGCGTCGATTCCCGGGAATTCCATCCGGGGGAAGGCGCAGGATTTTCACATCACGGGCGCAGGACCATTACTGAGGGGGAGTACGAGGTGAGCACGACGACCACGGGAACAGCGCTGCCCGGCACGGGATCGGGGTCGGGGCTCGGTTTCTGCCGGGTCACGATCGTCGCACCCGACAGCCGGATCGACGTGGCGCTGCCCGACGACATCCCGGTCGCCGACATCTACCCGGAGATCCTCCGGCTCTCCCGGCAGGACCCCGCCGAGGGCGCCCCGGTCGGCTACCACCTGGTGCGCCGGGACGGCACCGTCCTCGACAGCGCGCGCTCCTTCTCGGCGCAGCGGATCCTCGACGGTGAACTGCTCACCCTGCGGCCCTTCTCCGAGTCGCTGCCACCGGCCGTCTTCGACGACGTCTCCGAGGCGGTCGCCTCCTCGGTGACCCGGCACCGCACGCTGTGGAGCGACGACCTCACGCGCGCCGCGGGCCTGGTCGGCGCGGGCGTCCTGGCCGCCCTGCTCGCCTTCGTCACCTGGCAGGCCGACCCCCGGCACGACATGCACAGCCTGCCCGGCATCCTCGCGGGCGTCGCCGGAGTGCTCCTCGTCGTCTTCGCCGCCGTCCGCGGCCGGGTCTACGACGACCGGGGCGCGGCCATCGCCCTGGGCCTCGGCGCCCTGCCCAACGCCGGTGTGGCCGGCTCCGGCCTGCTCGCCCTCGCGCACGGCCAGGGCATCGGCAAGCTCCAGTTCCTGCTCGCCTGCGCCGCCGTCCTGCTCGCCTCGGTCGTCCTGACCCTGTGCACGCCCGGCGGGGACGCCCCGTTCGTCGCCTTCGTCCTGGCCTCCGCGCTCGGCCTGGTCACCGTGTTCACCGCGATCCTCGTGCACTGGACGCCCAAGGACATCGCCGCCCTGTGCGCGCCCCTCGCGGTCGGCGGCCTGGCCTTCCTGCCGGGCCTGTCCATGCGCTTCGCCCGGCTGCCCATCGGCTTCGAACCCCCGAACTCCGCCCAGAGCAGCGCCTACGGCACCGAGACCGTCGTACAGGAGCCGGTCGACATGAAGCGGATCGAGGCCCAGGCCCGCCGCGGTCACGAGATCCTCGTCGGACTCGTCGGCGGCTGCGCGCTGACCGCCCTCGCCTCCTGTGCGGTGCTCGGCTTCTGCGACGACATCTGGGCCCAGCTGCTCGCCCTCGCCACGGCCGTGGCCCTGCTGATGCGCGCCCAGCTCTTCCGCTACACCGGCCAGGTCGCCCCGCTGCTGGCGGCAGGGCTCGGCTCGCTCGTGCTGCTCGGCCTCGGACTGGCGCTCAACCCGCCGCAGTCCGTCCTGCGCGACGCGCTCACCGGCGACCGCTCCGGCCTCGACATCCGCGCCATCTGGCTCGCCGCGGCGATCGCGGCCGGCGCGGCCCTCGTGGCGGCCCTCGGACTCATCGTCCCGCGCCAGGGCCTGAGCCCCTTCTGGGGCCGGTTCCTGGAGATCGTCGAGGGCTTCGTGCTGCTCACGCTGGTCCCCCTCGCGCTCGCCGTGTTCGACGTGTACTCCGCCGCCCGCGCGATGACCAGCAAGTGACCCGAGCCCCGCACCGCCGGGCCGCCCGCCCCTGGCGAGGCGGCGAAGAGGAGGATCCCCCAGCGTGAGCTTCGGCCCGCCCCCGTCCGCGTACACGCAGTCCGCGCTGGCGGCCGACCGGTCGCGCGGCCGGCGCCGCCGACGCCTGCTGGGGGCGATCGCCGCGGCCGTGGCGATCGTGCTGTGCGTCGGCGGCGGCCTGCTCCGGTACCACTCGGCCGGCGACGGCACGGGCAGGACCGACGCCAAGCCGGCCCGGCAGTCCCCGGACGACGTGCGCGACAACCGTCTGAACACGGAGCGGGCGCCCGTCTCCCCGGAGGGCCAGACCGTCGTCCGACACGACGAGGACCTCGCCAAGGGCGTCACCCGGTACTCGCCCGGTGTCTGGGCCACGGACAAGATCGTCGCGCGGGCCGTCGCCAACCGGATCACGGGCTACAAGATCGGCAACACGCTGGACTCCGACAACACGGCCTGGACCCTGCGTCTGGACGGCTCGGTCTGCGCCGTCAGCCGTGATGTCACCGTCGACGGCCGGACCGCGGTCGTCGTCCAGCCGGCGCACGGCATCTGCGACCAAGTGCTCATGTTCGATGTCCATACCGGCAAGCAGCTCTGGAAGCAGAAGATCCCGGCGGCCGACTTCGCCTATGTCACCGACACCAACATCGCCCTGACCAGGGGCGTCGTGGCCATCGCCTGGGGAGAGGGCTCGGCGGCGTACGACATGGACAGCGGCAGGCGGCTGTGGAACACCACCCTCGCCACCTCCCAGTGCCACGACATGGGCTACGCCGGGGGCCCTGCCCTGCTGGCCCTGGTCGTCTGCAAGCAGTCCGACGAGAAGACCTACCGGGTGGAGAAGCTCGCACCGCGCAGCGGCAAGGTCCTCTGGCAGTACCCGGTCAGCAAGGGCATCCAGGCCGTCTACCTGCCGTCCTCCGACCCGCCGGTGATCGCCGTCGCCGCCGGGGACCTCACGGTCACGGACCTGATCACCCTGGACCCCGACAAGGGCGAGCTCCGGGCCACGATCTCGCTGAAGAAGTACGAGCCCTACTGCGACCCCGAGATTTTGGGCTACTTCGGAGTCGTCGACAAGTGCACCGGCATCGTGGTCGGCCGCGACCGGGTCTTCGTCATGAGCAAGGACTCGACGGAGCTGTTCAAACCCGCGAACCACATCACGGCATTCGACATCGGGAAGGGCACGGCCGTCGCCACTTTCCAGGGCCGGGAATTCCAGTCGGTGCTTCCCGTCCGCATGAACGGCGACGACCTGATCCTCTACCGCGCCAGCCTGGACGACGTGCAGCCCGCGGCCCTGGTGGACTGGAGCCCCCGCACCGGCAAGGAGACCCCGTACCTGCTGTTCCACCTACCGCAGGGCACCGAGAAATACGGGGGGAAAGTCCAGGACAACCCCGAGTCCTCGTTCATCCTCTACCGGGACGGCCACGCCTTCTTCGTCCCCTACCAGCTGGAATTCGACGACTACCGCAAGGGGGGCTCGGTCGTCTCCGTGTTCGGCGTCGGAACCGCCGGCCTGAAGCACTGACCCCGCCCGTACGAACCCGTACGAAAGAACCCGTACGAACGCGTACGAGAAGGGGCGGCACCCCAGGGTGCCGCCCCTTCCCCGTGTCCCGACGCGCCTACTGCACGTCAAGACCCCCGTTGTGCGCCATGGGCTTCAGATCGAACTCCCCGTCCCGTGCGCCCAGCACGAACGCCCGCCACTCGGCCTCCGTGTAGCGCAGCACCGTGTCCGGGTCGAGGGAGGAGCGCATGGCCACGGCTCCCTCGGGGAGGTACGCGATCTCGACGCGCTCCTCGTCCTCCTCGGTGCCCGGGGCGCAGTGCCACTCGACGTCCGAGATGTCGAGCGCGTACAGCTCGTCGCGCTCGCGCTCCTTGCGTGCCTTGGTCTCGGCTTCCGTTTCCGCCATCTCGCGGCGACCCCTTCCCGACATCACGTACAGTTCCGGTGACGTACAGTCCCGGTGCTCACCCTAGTGGCCGCACGCCGCCCCGCGGAGTGGTTCGCCGACCGGGGCAAACGGGCCCGCGACCGCCTGGTACCCTGAGTGACGGCCGTTCGTGTACGCACCCCCGGAGCCTTACGCCCTGGAGGCCGCGCGCAGCGGATCCCCGCCTTCCGAGTCACGGAAGCTCCCCCGAGATGTAGACCGGGGGCACTCGGTGGCCTCAACAGACTATGAGGAGTACGCGTGTCGCTCGACGCCGCTACGAAGAAGCAGATCATCGGCGAGTTCGGTACCAAGGAGGGTGACACCGGCTCCCCCGAGGTCCAGGTCGCTCTGCTGTCCCGTCGGATCTCCGACCTGACCGAGCACCTCAAGACCCACAAGCACGACCACCACAGCCGTCGTGGCCTGCTGATCCTGGTCGGTCAGCGCCGTCGCCTGCTGCAGTACCTGGCGAAGAAGGACATCCAGCGCTTCCGTGCGCTGGTCGACCGCCTCGGCATCCGCCGCGGTGCGGCCGGCGCCAAGTAAGGACGCCGTGAGGGGAGCGGTTCCCGGCAGGACTCGGGAGCCGCTCCCTTTGCTGTACGTGCGGAAACGTGCGCGGTGTCACTCACGCTTTGTAGTGTGGTAGCACACCGCTCGACGCAGAACGCAAGACGCGGAACACAAGAACGCAGTACGCACGACACACATGAGGAGAAGCGCACCACGCCGCCGCCGGTCCTCGGTAGTGGCCCCCGGGGGAAGCGAACCCCGGGTGCTTCGATCGAAGACCGGCCCGCACCAGGCGCGCTTCTCCACCACCGTCCCCCTGCCACACGGGCAGGCCAGGGACAAAAGACGATAAGTAACGGAGAAAACGCTAGTGGAGAACGAGACCCACTACGCCGAGGCAGTCATCGACAATGGCGCCTTCGGTACCCGTACCATCCGCTTCGAGACGGGCCGCCTGGCCAAGCAGGCCGCCGGCTCCGCCGTGGCGTACCTGGACGACGACACCATGGTGCTGTCGGCCACCACCGCCTCCAAGAACCCCAAGGACCAGCTCGACTTCTTCCCCCTCACGGTGGACGTCGAGGAGCGGATGTACGCCGCCGGCAAGATCCCCGGCAGCTTCTTCCGCCGCGAGGGCCGGCCGAGCGAGGACGCGATCCTCACCTGCCGCCTGATCGACCGCCCGCTGCGCCCGTCCTTCAAGAAGGGCCTGCGCAACGAGATCCAGGTCGTCTGCACCATCATGGCGCTCAACCCCGACCACCTGTACGACGTCGTCGCGATCAACGCCGCGTCCGCGTCCACCCAGCTGGCCGGTCTGCCCTTCTCCGGCCCGATCGGCGGCGTCCGCGTCGCGCTGATCCGCGGCCAGTGGGTCGCCTTCCCGACGCACACCGAGCTCGAGGACGCCGTCTTCGACATGGTCGTCGCGGGCCGCGCCCTGGAGGACGGCGACGTCGCGATCATGATGGTCGAGGCCGAGGCCACCGACAAGACCATCAAGCTGGTCGAGGGCGGCGTCGAGGCGCCGACCGAGGAGATCGTCGCCGCCGGTCTGGACGCCGCGAAGCCGTTCATCAAGGTCCTGTGCCGCGCCCAGGCCGACCTCGCCGCCAAGGCCGCCAAGCCGACCGGCGAGTTCCCGATCTTCCTGGACTACCAGGACGACGTCCTCAAGGCCCTGACCGCCGCGGTCAAGCCCGAGCTGGCCCAGGCGCTCACCATCGCCGGCAAGCAGGAGCGCGAGGCCGAGCTGGACCGCGTCAAGGCTCTGGCCGCCGAGAAGCTCCTCCCGGAGTTCGAGGGCCGCGAGAAGGAGATCTCCGCCGCGTACCGCTCGCTGACCAAGACCCTGGTCCGTGAGCGCGTCATCAAGGAGAAGAAGCGCATCGACGGCCGCGGCGTGACGGACATCCGTACGCTCGCCGCCGAGGTCGAGGCCATCCCGCGGGTGCACGGCTCCGCGCTGTTCGAGCGTGGCGAGACCCAGATCCTGGGCGTCACCACCCTCAACATGCTCCGCATGGAGCAGCAGCTGGACACCCTCTCCCCGGTGACCCGCAAGCGCTACATGCACAACTACAACTTCCCGCCGTACTCCACCGGCGAGACCGGCCGCGTCGGCTCCCCGAAGCGCCGCGAGATCGGCCACGGCGCCCTCGCCGAGCGCGCCCTCGTGCCGGTGCTGCCGACGCGCGAGGAGTTCCCCTACGCGATCCGCCAGGTGTCCGAGGCCCTCGGCTCCAACGGTTCGACGTCCATGGGCTCGGTCTGCGCCTCCACCATGTCGCTGCTGAACGCCGGTGTGCCGCTGAAGGCCCCCGTCGCCGGTATCGCCATGGGTCTGATCTCCCAGGAGATCGACGGCGAGACGCACTACGTCACCCTCACCGACATCCTCGGTGCGGAGGACGCCTTCGGCGACATGGACTTCAAGGTCGCCGGCACCAAGGACTTCGTGACCGCCCTCCAGCTCGACACCAAGCTGGACGGCATCCCGGCCTCCGTCCTGGCCGCGGCCCTCAAGCAGGCCCGCGACGCCCGTCTCCACATCCTCGACGTGATGATGGAGGCCATCGACCGGCCCGACGAGATGAGCCCGCACGCCCCGCGGATCATCACCGTCAAGATCCCGGTCGACAAGATCGGTGAGGTCATCGGCCCCAAGGGCAAGATGATCAACCAGATCCAGGAGGACACGGGCGCCGAGATCACCATCGAGGACGACGGCACCATCTACATCGGTGCCGCCGACGGTCCCTCGGCGGAGGCCGCCCGCGCCACGATCAACGGCATCGCCAACCCGACGATGCCCGAGGTCGGCGAGCGCTACCTGGGTACGGTCGTCAAGACCACCACCTTCGGCGCGTTCGTCTCCCTGCTGCCCGGCAAGGACGGTCTGCTGCACATCTCGCAGATCCGCAAGCTCGCCGGCGGCAAGCGCGTGGAGAACGTCGAGGACGTCCTGGGTGTGGGCCAGAAGGTCCAGGTCGAGATCGCCGAGATCGACTCCCGCGGCAAGCTGTCCCTCATCCCCGTGATCGAGGGCGAGGACGGCGACGAGGCGAAGGACGACGCCGAGCAGTGACGTCCCGTGGCTCCAAGGTGACGGCCCGCCCCTCTTCGGAGGCGCGGGCCGTCGCCCGTACCCAAACGCTCATCAAGGGCACCGGCGGCATCGGCACCGTCCGCAGGACCACCCTCCCCGGGGGCCTGCGCGTCGTCACCGAGACCCTGCCCTCCGTCCGCTCCGCGACCTTCGGGATCTGGGCCCACGTCGGCTCCCGTGACGAGACCCCGGCCCTGAACGGCGCCACGCACTACCTGGAGCACCTGCTCTTCAAGCGCACCGGGCGCCGCTCCGCGCTGGACATCTCCGCCGCGATCGACGCCGTCGGCGGCGAGATGAACGCGTTCACGGCCAAGGAGTACACGTGCTACTACGCACGCGTACTCGACACCGACCTGCCGCTGGCCATCGACGTCGTCTGCGACATGCTGACCGGCTCGCTCATCGTCGAGGAGGACGTCGACGTCGAACGCGGCGCGATCCTCGAAGAGATCGCGATGACCGAGGACGATCCCGGCGACTGTGTGCACGACCTGTTCGCGCACACCATGTTCGGCGACAACGCCCTAGGCCGCCCCGTCCTCGGCACCGTCGACACCGTCAACGCCCTGACCGCCGACCGGATCCGCCGCTTCTACAAGAAGCACTACGACCCGACCCACCTCGTGGTCGCCTGCGCCGGCAACGTCGACCACGACAAGGTCGTACGCCAGGTCCGGGCGGCCTTCGAGAAGGCGGGCGCGCTGAAGAACCCGGACGCACAGCCCATCGCCCCGCGCGACGGCAGCCGTACGATCCGCACCTTCGGCAAGGTCGAACTGCTCGGCCGCAAGACCGAGCAGGCCCATGTCGTCCTCGGCATGCCGGGCCTCGCCCGCACCGACGACCGCCGCTGGGCCATGGGCGTCCTCAACACCGCCCTCGGCGGCGGCATGTCCTCGCGGCTCTTCCAGGAGGTCCGGGAGAAGCGCGGCCTGGCCTACAGCGTGTACTCGTACACCTCCGGCTTCGCCGACTGCGGTCTGTTCGGCGTCTACGCCGGCTGCCGCCCCAGCCAGGTGCACGACGTGCTGCGGATCTGCCGCGACGAACTCGACAAGGTCGCCACCGACGGGCTGACCGACGACGAGATCGCCCGCGCCATCGGCCAGGTGCGCGGTTCCACCGTGCTCGGCCTGGAGGACACCGGCGCGCTGATGAACCGCATCGGCAAGAGCGAGCTGTGCTGGGGCGAGCAGATGTCCGTGGACGACATGCTGGCGCAGATAGCCGCGGTCACCCCGGACGAGGTCCGCGAGGTCGCCCGCGACATCCTGGGCAGGCGCCCGTCGCTGTCGGTCATCGGCCCGCTCAAGGACAAACAGGCCGCGCGACTGCACGACGTCGTCGCCTGACCCCCGCACCGCTGTCACCGGACGGCACATCGACAAGTCGGCAAGCCGGCAAGGATCGGTAAGGAAGCGAAGATGAGCAAGCTGCGCGTGGCGGTCCTCGGGGCCAAGGGCCGGATCGGGTCCGAGGCCGTCAAGGCGGTCGAGGCCGCCGAGGACATGGAGCTGGTGGCCGCCCTCGGCCGCGGCGACAAGCTGGAGACGCTGGCGGAGACCGGCGCCCAGGTCGCCGTCGAACTGACCACTCCCGCCTCGGTCATGGGCAATCTCGACTTCTGCGTGCGCCACGGCATCCACGCGGTCGTCGGGACGACCGGCTGGACCGAGGACCGCCTCGCGCAGCTGAGGGGCTGGCTCGACCAGTCCCCTCGGACCGGTGTGCTCATCGCCCCGAACTTCTCCATCGGGGCCGTGCTGACCATGAAGTTCGCGCAGCTTGCCGCGCCCTACTTCGAATCGGTCGAGGTGGTCGAGCTGCACCACCCCAACAAGGTCGACGCGCCGTCCGGTACGGCCACGCGCACCGCGCAGCTCATCGCCGAGGCCCGCCGCGCGGCCGGCACCGCGCCGGCCCCGGACGCCACGGTCACCGCGCTCGACGGTGCCCGCGGCGCCGACGTGGACGGCGTCCCCGTGCACGCCGTACGGCTGCGCGGTCTCCTGGCCCACCAGGAGGTGCTGCTCGGCGCCGAGGGCGAGACCCTCACCATCCGCCACGACTCCCTGCACCACAGCAGCTTCATGCCGGGCATCCTGCTCGGCGCCCGCCGCGTGGTCACCACTCCGGGCCTGACCTTCGGCCTCGAGCACTTCCTCGACCTGAGCTGAGAACAGTCCCTGCCATGCGCGCGAAGATCAATTACCTCATCACGGCCGCCGTCCTGGTCTTCTACTTCGTCCTGGTCGGCAGCCGCGGTGTGCTGCTCATAGAGACCGGCACGGTCCTCACCGTGACCTTCGGGATCGCGGTGCTGATCCTGCCGGTCATCGGCCTGTGGTTCCTGTGGAAGAACACCCAGTTCGTCCGCCGCGCCAACCAGCTCGCCGCCGAACTCGACGCGGAGGGGGGCCTGCCCGTGGACGAGCTCAAGCGCACGGCGGGCGGCCGTATCGACCGCGACTCGGCGGACGAGGTCTTCGCCAGGCGCAAGGCCGAGACGGAGTCCTCCCCGAACGACTGGCGCTGCTGGTTCCGCCTGGCGGTCGCCTACCACGACGCCCGCGACACGCCCCGGGCGCGCAAGGCGATGCAACGGGCGATCGCGCTGCACGCGGGCCGTACTCCGATGGACGCGTGATCCTGAGGGCTGACCAGCTGCGGGCAGTCATGCCGTTGGGGCGGCACGGGTGGGCGCAGGCGGCACCCGGCCAGCGCCGGTAAGCGTCCCGACCCCCGCCCAGCCGCAGCGCAGGGCACCCGATCAGTACCGAGCCTCAGTGGCAGCGTTCCGCCGCCCAGGCCTCCAGCACGTCCGCCGCCCGGTCGAACGCCGCCGGCCGGTTGAGAAAGTCCAGTGAGGCCGTCGTGAGCAGCGGCACCGCGTCCCCGGGGCGCTCCGCGGGGACCCGCACCAGCGCCTGTCCCTGCACGGTCCTCGGCAGCCCCAGCCACCGCACCGGCTGCTGCACCGTCCGCACGGACCCCAGCCGCGCCCACGGCACCGTCCGCGTCATCAGGAACCCGACCTGCCGCACGCCCCGGGGACTCACCCACACGCCCATCCGCAGCAGCCGCAGTGCCCCGGCGATCACCACCAGACCGATGCCGAGCACGACGACCGCGGACGAGGACGACCCGGTCAACGCGATCAGCACCGCCGCGAACAGCACGAACGACGCCACCATCAGCACCAGCGCCGCCACCCCCACCCGCCAGGGACCCGGACGGTAGGGGCGCCGCCAGCGGTCCCGGTCGTCGTACGGCAGTGCGCTCTCGGAGGCCGCCTCGAAGGTACGGTCGGCCGTCAGGAAGGGCAGGGGCACGGCGGTTCCTCACTCGGTGCTCGCGGGGGCTGTGCCCGGTGAGGCTATCCGTCCGCTTGGCCGCTCACCAGCCCGGAGCCGCCGTAAGGGTCAGTGCCCCTCGGACGCCTGGGACTGCGGCGCCGGCGGATCCGCGGGAGTGGACAGCGACGGCATGCCGATGATCAGCGCGCCGACCAGTCCGGCCACGACGGTCAGACCCAGCAACCAGCGCCCGGCCATCTCACCGAAGGACGCCCGGCGGCGCGGCGGGGGAGTCACATTGCTGCGGAACGTGTCGCCCTCGGCGAGGAAGGCGAAGGGTACGGGCTCGCGCCGGCGGGACATCGCGGTTGCCACTCCTTTCCCGTTTCGGGGTCGAACGTGCGGGTCTCACCGGTACAGACGATCGAGTACCGCAAAAGGTGCCCATGTCCGAAAAAATCCTCGGCACGTCTTTCGGGGGTGAGGTCCCGCTCCGGCCCCGGCGGGTGCCCCGTAAGGTGGGCGCGAACCACCGAAGTGATGGGAAGGACCCCAACCCCCGTGACCACCCCCGAGTCGCTCACGTTCCGCAGCGATGTCACCGTCGAGCTGGTGAAGTCCAGCGCTTCGGACGCCGACGTCCTCTTCGCCGCCCGCGTCTCCACCGCCGGCGAGCAGTCCCTGGACGAGCTGAAGAAGGACCCCGAGCGCTCCAAGGGCCTGATCAACTACTTGATGCGCGACCGGCACGGCAGCCCGTTCGAGCACAACTCGATGACCTTCTTCATCAGCGCCCCGATCTTCGTCTTCCGCGAGTTCATGCGGCACCGCGTGGGCTGGTCCTACAACGAGGAGTCCGGCCGCTACCGCGAGCTGGAGCCCGTCTTCTACGTCCCCGACACCGCCCGCAAGCTCGTACAGCAGGGCCGCCCCGGCAAGTACGTCTTCGTCGAGGGCACCCCGGAGCAGCACTCCGCCGTCAAGGGCACCCTGGAGACGTCGTACGAGCAGTCGTACGCCGCCTACCAGCAGCTTCTCGCCGAGGGTGTCGCCCGCGAGGTCGCCCGCTCGGTGCTCCCCGTCGGCCTGTACTCCTCGATGTACGCCACCTGCAACGCGCGCTCCCTGATGCACTTCCTCGGCCTGCGCACCCAGCACGAGCTGGCCAAGGTGCCGTCCTTCCCGCAGCGGGAGATCGAGATGGTGGGCGAGAAGATGGAGGCGGAGTGGGCGAAGCTCATGCCGCTGACGTACGCCGCGTACAACGCGAACGGCCGCGTCGCGCCGTAACGAGATCCCCGTACGGGGCGCCGTTCCGTCGCGCGGAACGGATGTACGGGTCAGCCTCCTGAAGTGTCCGTATTGCGGCATTTAGAGAAGTTCATCTAGCCTGATCAAACGGACCCGGCACTGCTTGAACCCCCGAGCAGGCAGTGCCGGGTTCCACTTTTGTCCTGACTTGCCCGGACCCCCAAGGGCAGACCGCACAGAGCGCACCGAGTAGCGTGTTACCCATGGCTCCGACCTCGACTCCGCAGACCCCCTTCGGGCGGGTCCTCACCGCCATGGTCACGCCCTTCACGGCGGACGGCGCACTCGACCTCGACGGCGCGCAGCGGCTCGCCGCCCACCTGGTGGACGCAGGCAACGACGGCCTGATCGTCAACGGCACCACCGGCGAGTCCCCCACCACCAGCGACGCGGAGAAATCGGACCTCGTACGGGCCGTCCTGGAAGCGGTCGGCGACCGCGCCCATGTCGTGGCCGGGGTCGGCACCAACGACACCCACCACAGCATCGAGCTGGCCCGGGAGGCCGAGCGCATCGGCGTCCACGGCCTCCTGGTCGTCACGCCGTACTACAACAAGCCCCCGCAGGAGGGCCTGTACCGGCACTTCACGGCCATCGCCGACGCGACCGGCCTGCCGAACATGCTCTACGACATCCCCGGCCGCAGCGGCGTCCCGATCAACACCGAGACGCTCGTCCGGCTCGCCGAGCACCCCCGGATCGTCGCCAACAAGGACGCCAAGGGCGACCTCGGCCGCGCCAGCTGGGCCATCGCCCAGTCCGGCCTCGCCTGGTACTCCGGCGACGACATGCTGAACCTGCCCCTGCTGTCCGTGGGCGCGGTCGGCTTCGTCTCGGTCGTCGGCCACCTGGTCACCCCGGACCTGCGGGCCCTGGTCGACGCGTACACCTCCGGTGACGTCGTCAAGGCCGCCGAGATCCACCAGAAGCTGCTCCCGGTCTACACCGGCATGTTCCGCACCCAGGGCGTCATGACCACCAAGGCCGCGCTCGACCTGCTGGGACTGCCCGGCGGCCCGCTGCGCTCGCCCATGGTGGAGTGTTCGCCCGAGGAGATCGCCCAGCTCAAGATCGATCTTGCCGCCGGCGGGGTACAGCTCTAGCAACAGACTTCAGCACCACCCGGACCCCCGCGGTCCAGAAGCTCCCGGAAGCCTCCGGGGCTTCACAACTGAAGACACCACAACCGAATACGCGGGCACCGGTCCCGCATTCCACAACGACAACTGCTTCGCACGAACGTCATGCGCGCCACGTGCCCTACCGGTACGTGGCGCGTGTGGTTGAGGAGAGTCTTTTGAGTCATCCGCATCCTGAACTCGGCCCGCCCCCGCCGCTCCCCGAGGGCGGCCTGAGGGTCACCCCGCTCGGCGGTCTCGGCGAGATCGGCCGGAACATGACGGTCTTCGAGTACGGCGGCCGTCTGCTGATCGTCGACTGCGGAGTGCTCTTCCCCGAGGAGGAGCAGCCCGGGATCGACCTGATCCTGCCCGACTTCTCGTCCATCCGGGACCGCCTCGACGACATCGAGGGCATCGTCCTCACCCATGGCCACGAGGACCACATCGGCGGCGTCCCCTTCCTGCTCCGCGAGAAGCCGGACATCCCGCTGATCGGCTCCAAGCTGACCCTCGCGCTGATCGAGGCCAAGCTCCAGGAGCACCGCATCCGGCCGTACACGCTGGAGGTGGCCGAGGGGAACCGCGAGCGCATCGGCCCCTTCGACTGCGAGTTCATCGCCGTCAACCACTCCATCCCGGACGCCCTGGCCGTCGCCATCCGCACCCCCGCGGGCATGGTGGTGCACACCGGCGACTTCAAGATGGACCAGCTGCCGCTGGACAACCGGCTCACCGACCTGCACGCGTTCGCGCGGCTCAGCGAGGAGGGCATCGACCTCCTGCTGACCGACTCCACGAACGCCGAGGTCCCCGGCTTCACCCCGCACGAGCGGGACATCTCCAGCGTGCTGCGAACGGTCTTCGCCGGCGCCCGCAAGCGGATCATCGTGGCGAGCTTCGCCAGCCATGTCCACCGCATCCAGCAGATCCTGGACGCGGCGCACGAGTACGGCCGCCGGGTCGCCTTCGTCGGCCGCTCCATGGTCCGCAACATGGGCATCGCCCGTGACCTCGGCTACCTGAAGGTCCCGCCGGGCCTGGTGGTCGACGTCAAGACGCTGGACGACCTGCCCGACCACGAGGTGGTCCTGGTCTGCACGGGCTCCCAGGGCGAGCCGATGGCGGCGCTGTCCCGGATGGCCAACCGCGACCACCAGATCCGCATCGTCGACGGCGACACGGTCATCCTGGCCTCCTCGCTGATCCCCGGTAACGAGAACGCGGTCTACCGCGTGATCAACGGCCTGACCCGCTGGGGCGCCAACGTCGTCCACAAGGGCAACGCCAAGGTGCACGTCTCCGGTCACGCCTCCGCGGGCGAGCTGCTGTACTTCTACAACATCTGCCGCCCGAAGAACCTGATGCCGGTGCACGGCGAATGGCGCCATCTGCGCGCCAACGCCGAGCTGGGCGCGCTCACGGGCGTGCCGCACGACCGGATCGTCATCGCCGAGGACGGCGTGGTGGTGGACCTGGTCGAGGGCAAGGCCAAGATCTCCGGCAAGGTCCAGGCCGGCTACGTCTACGTCGACGGGCTCTCCGTCGGCGATGTGGGCGAGCCCGCGCTCAAGGACCGCAAGATTCTCGGTGACGAGGGCATCATCTCGGTCTTCGTGGTCGTGGACTCCTCCACCGGCAAGATCACCGGGGGCCCGCACATCCAGGCCCGCGGCTCCGGCATCGAGGACTCGGTCTTCACCGAGGTCGTCCCGAAGATCAACGAGGTCCTGGAGCGGTCCGCCCAGGACGGCGTCGTGGAGCCCCACCAGCTCCAGCAGCTGATCCGCCGCACGCTCGGCAAGTGGGTCTCGGACAACTACCGCCGCAGGCCGATGATCCTGCCTGTGGTCGTGGAGGTCTGACGACCCGTCGGCTCGTGCCGGGAGCGGGGCGCCTCGATTTGCATCGGGGCGCCCCGCTCCAGTACGTTTACGACCTCGCCCGGTTGGGAACCCCAGCACTTCACGTGCTGGACAAGGTGCCCAGAACCGGGAGGGAAATCCGACTCAGAACTTCTGATAAAGTCGGAACCGCCGGAAAGGGAAACGCGAAAGCGGAAACCTGGAAAGCACCGAGGAAATCGGATCGG
>NZ_MUNF01000319.1 GCF_002154555.1 Streptomyces murinus | reverse complement strand
CCAACGGCAAGCTCGACCGCGTCGCGCTCCCCACCTTCGCACCGGAGCGCGCCGATATCGGCCGGGCGCCGGGCACTCCGCAGGAACAGGTCGTGTGCGAGCTGTTCGCGGAGGTGCTGGGGCGGCCCGTCGTCGGCGTGGACGAGGACTTCTTCGACCTGGGCGGACACTCCCTGCTGGCCACCCGGCTGATGGCGCGGCTGCGGGCCGCCTTCGGTGTCGAGCTGGGCCTGCGGAGCCTGTTCGAGGCGCCGACTCCGGGCGGCATCACGGCCCGGCTCGAAGCCGACGACACGGACGGCTCCTACGAGGTGGTGCTGCCGCTGCGCCCCCGGGGCAACAGGCCGCCGCTGTTCTTCATCCACCCCGGCGGTGGCATCAGCTGGTCGTACAGCGCGCTGATCAAACAGCTCGACCCGCGGTACCCGCTGTACGGGATCCAGGCCCGGAGCCTCGCCCGTCCGGAGCCCCGGCCGGGCAGCATCGAGGAGATGGCGGTGGACTACGCCGACCAGATCCAGCGGGTGCAGCCGCACGGGCCGTACCACCTGGCCGGCTGGTCCTTCGGCGGACTGTGCGCGCACGCGCTGGCCGCGGAGTTCCGGCGCCGCGGCGAACCGGTGGCGCTGGTCGCGGTGCTCGATGTGATCCCCGAGTGGCAGGGGCTGACCCACGCGGACGTGCCCGCGCCCGACGACCGGGTGATGCTGCTCTACCACGTGGGTCTCGTCGACGACGGCACCCACCGGCAGGACGACGAGGAGATGACCTTCGCCAGGGCGCGGGAGATCCTGCGCCGCCAGGGAAGCGCACTGGCCAGCCTGGACGAGGACAAACTGACGGCGATCACCGAGATCTCGGCGAACAACACCCATCTGACCATCGACTACCGGCCCGACGCGATCGACGGCGACCTGCTGCTGATCGCCTGCTCGGAGCAGCAGGACCCGCCGGTCGACGCCGCGGCCTGGCAGCCGTACGTCCGGGGCACGGTCGAAGCGCATGTGGTGCCCGGCGAGCACGGGACCATGCTGACCCGGCCGGACACGCTGGCCGAGATCGGTCGGATCCTGTCGGCCAAGCTCCACGAACTCACCGCCGCCGCCGACGAGTGACGTTCGCGGGCCGCCTTCCAGGCACACCCCCTCCGCCTTCCGCGAGGACCGACACCTGAGGACTGACAACGATGCTGACCGACGTGCTCTCCGTCGAGCTGGCCACGGCCTTGGAGGCCGCCGACGGCTGGCTGAGCGACTACATCCGCCGCCCCCACCGCGAACTCGGACGCACCGGCCCGGTGTGCCCGTTCGTCGAACCGGCCCAGCGCGCCGGCGCGCTGGAGGTCCGGGTCAGGCTGGTGGGACCCACCCCGAGCCAGACCCTCATCGACGAGATCGTCCGCTGTGGACTGGACGAGTTCAGCGAGTTCGACTGGAAGGCCGGCAATCCGAATCTGCGCTCGCTGCTGCTCGTCCTGCCGGACCTGCTGCCCGAGCAGCTGCACCTGCTGGACGCGGCGCACACCACGCTCAAGCCCGAGGCCGTGCACCGCGGGCTGATGATCGCCCAGTTCCACGAGAAGTGCCGTGAGAAGGCCGCCCGCAACCCGGAGTTCGAGGTGAGTCACGCCCCCGTGCCGATGATGGCGGTGCGCTCGATGGCCATCCACGACGTGTTGTTCCTGGCCGACCGGCGGGAGTGGTTCGAGGAGTACGCGAGCCGCTTCGGAGCCCGCTACCGCAACTCGGCCCACGGCATCGACCCCTTGCTGACCGAGATGTACGAGAAGGCATGCGCCGCGCACCGGCGGGAGGCCGAGTGACATGCGGCGCACCGCGGCCCGGGAGCGCGCGCTGACCGGCGCCGCCGTGTACCGGGGAATGGATCAGGCCACCCTGGACCGGCAGTACTCGCCGAGTTCCCGCGTGCCGAGCCTGACGGCCTACCTCAGCGAGTACGCACGGCTGAGTACGGCCGCCCGCCGGGACCACCCGGTGCGGACCGGCCTCGCCTACGGCACCCATCCGGCCGAACTGCTCGACTACTTCCCGTCCGCCGCCCCGGGCCGTCCGCCGCTGCTGGTGTTCGTGCACGGCGGGAACTGGCAGGCGCTCGGCCGCGCCGAATCGGCTTTCCCCGCACCGCCGTTGCTGGCCGCCGGCGCGGCCGTCGCGGTGGTCGAGTACGGGCTGGCACCGGACGTCGGGCTGGACACCATGGCGGGGATGGTACGGCGCGCCGTCGACTGGCTGCTGCGGCACGCGGACCGGCTCGGGTTCGCCGCGGACCGGCTCCATCTGTGCGGCACCTCGGCCGGCGCGCACCTGGCCGCGATGGCGCTGCTGCCCGGCCCGTGGCACGGCCCGGACGTGTCCCGCCGGATCGCCGGGGCGGTGCTGCTCAGCGGCATGTACGACCTGGAGCCGATCCGTCTGTCGTACGTCAACGAAGCGCTTCGCCTGGACGAGGCCGGGGCGCGCCGCAACAGCCCGCTCCACCTGCTGCCCGCGCGGCTGCCCCCGGTGGTGGCCGCCCGCGGCGGCAACGAGACCGAGGAGTACGTCCGCCAGCACGAGCAAATGGTGACCGCGCTGCGCCCCAGAGCGGCGGTGACGGAGGTCGTCGCCGAGCGGCGCGACCACTTCAGCCTCCCCTACGAACTGGGGGTGAGAGGAACCGAGTTGGGCGACGCGGTCCTCGCGCAGATGGACCTGGGAGGGCAGATGGACCTGGGAGGAACGACCGCATGACCACCGAGCAGACCGCCCGAGGCTCCGGCCAGGGACCCGGATGTCCACTGTCCGCCGCCGCCCCGCCCGGCACCACCCCTTACGCGCACTACGCCCGCATGGACGAGCTGCTGGCGCTACAGCATCCGCTCAGCACAGCGGACACCGAGCCGGGCTTCATCATCATGAGCCAGGTCAAGGAGCTGCTGTTCAAGCTGCTGCACACAGAACTCACCACCGCCCGCGACCAGTTGGACAAGGATGCGCTCGGCGACGCGCTGTGGACCCTGCGCAGGTCGGCGCGGGTGCAGCAGGTCCTGCTGGTGTCCTGGGAGACGTTCTCCGTGCTGTCACCCGCGGAGTTCGCTCAGTTCCGGGACGTCCTCGGGTCGGCCTCCGGCTTCCAGTCGGCCGGCTACCGGCGACTGGAGTTCCTGCTCGGCCACAAGGACGCGGCCATGGTGGCGCCGCACCGGGGCACGGCCGGTCATGCCGCGGTGGCGAGCCAGCTGCGGGAGCCGAGCCTGTACGACGCGGCGCTCGCGCTGCTGGCCCGGCGCGGGCTGCTCCCGCCCGCCGACGCACCGAACCCGGACAGCACACTGCCGTATCGGACCGGGATCGAGGTCGAGGAGGCCTGGCGGGCGGTCTACCGGGATCCGGCCCGCCACCACGAGCTGCATCTGCTCGCCGAGGCACTCATGGACACCGCGGAGCAGTTCGCCCGCTGGCGCTACACGCATCTGCTCACCGTGCAGCGGATGCTGGGCGCCAAGCCGGGCACCGGCGGCACCGAGGGCGTGGCCTGGCTCGCCCGGATCAGTGAGCACCGCTTCTTCCCGGAGCTGTGGTCGGTGCGCTCGACGCTCTGACCCCTCGGACGGACGACGGACAACCCCTCGGCCGGACGACGGAGAACACGGACGGACGGCGGAGAGCGCCGGTACACGGCGGAGAACACCGGCACACGGCGGACGCCGATGACACGAGAGAGAAGGAGCGCCGATGGAGGGCGGGATACCGCGCGCGGCAGCCGAGGAGCTGGACGCGGCCGATCCACTGGCCGGGTTCCGGGACCGGTTCGTCATCACCGACCCGGAGTTGATCTACCTGGACGGCAACTCGCTGGGCCGGCTGCCCGCGGCCACCCCGGACCGGCTGCGCGAGGTGGTCGAGGAGGGCTGGGGCGAGGGGTTGGTGCGGTCCTGGCAGGGATGGATCGACTGGGGCGCCCGGCTCGGTGACCGGCTCGCCGAGCATGTGCTCGGCGCCCGGCCCGGGGAGGTGGTGATCTCGGACTCGACCTCGGTCAATCTGTACAAGCTGGCCGGTGCGGCGCTGGACGCCGCGCCGGGACGGGGCACCGTCCTGATGGACGCCGAGGACTTCCCGACCGACCGGTACATCCTTCAGGGCCTGACCGCACAGCGCGGACTGCGGCTGCGCCGACTCGCCTCCGGCCTCGACGGCGGCCTCGATCTCGACGTGCTGCGCTCGGCCCTGGACCAGGACGTCGCCCTGGTGGTGCTGTCGCTGGTGTCGTACCGCAGCGGCGCGCTCCTGGACATGGCGAAGGTGAACGAACTGGTCCGCGCGGCCGGCGCCCGGGTCCTGTGGGACCTGTCGCACGCGGCCGGAGCCGTCCCGGTGGACCTCGCCGCGACCGGCGCGGAACTGGCCGTGGGGTGCACGTACAAGTACCTCAACGGCGGCCCGGGTTCGCCCGCCTTCCTCTATGTGCGCGAGGAGTCGCAGGCCGAACTGCGCCAGCCGGTGTGGGGCTGGTTCGGGCAGCGCGAGCAGTTCCGGATGGGGCCCGACTACGATCCGGTGCCGGGGATCGAGCGGTTCCTGGTGAGCACCCCGCCGCTGCTGTCCCTCGCGGCGATCGATCCGGCTCTCGCCCTCGTCGAAGAGGCCGGCATGGCGCGCATCAGGGCGAAGGGGCTGCTGCTGGGCCGGCTGGTCGACGACCTGGCCGACGCCTGGCTCGCCCCACTGGGCTTCCGCCCGGCCTCGCCGCGGCCGGTGGAGCGGCGCGGTTCACATGTGTCGCTGTACCACCGCGACGCCTGGCGGATCTGCCAGACGCTCGCCGCCGACGCGAAGGTCGTCTGCGACTACCGGGTCCCGGACCGCCTGAGGATCGGCCCGTCGCCGCTCTACACCCGGTTCACCGAGGTCTGGGACGCGCTGGCCCGCCTCCGGCAGGTCGCCGCCGGGCGCGCCTATGCGTCCCGTCCCACCGGCCTGGCCCGGGTGACATGACCGCCGGCCCGGCGCGGCCCCTCGCTTGCCCGCACCCTCATCATCCACTCGATACGGAGCGCCCATGACCGACGCAACCCCGCTCACCAACGACGGCCTGGTGCAGATCCTGTTCGGCTCCTCGGCCTTCCAGATGCTCAACGCGGGCCGCAATCTGGGCTTGTTCCCGCTGCTCCACCGCCGCCCCGGCCTGACCCCGCAGGAGATCGGGCGGGAACTCGACCTGGCGGAACGCCCGGTGCAGATCCTCCTTCTAGGCACCACCGCACTGGGATTGACGACCCGTCAGGGGCGCGGATATTTCAACGCCGATGTCCTGGAAGGAAAGTTCACGGACGGGACCTGGGAGATCATCGAGGATCTGATCGAGTACGAGGAGCGGATCGTCCGACCTGCCGAGGTGGACTTCACCGAGTCGCTGCGCCAGAACACCAATGTCGGACTGCGGCGGATCAAGGGAACCGGCACCGACCTGTACCACAGGCTGTCCGAGGATCCCGGCCTTGAGCAGCTGTTCTACCGCTGCATGCGGTCCTGGTCCCGGCTGTCGAACCCCGTACTGGTCGAGCGGGCCGACCTGACCGGGGTGCGCCGGGTGCTCGACATCGGCGGCGGGGACGGCGTCAACGCCATCGCGCTCGCCCAGGCGAACCCCGGCGTCGAGTTCACCGTCCTGGACCTTCCCGGCACAGTGGAGATCGCCCGCCGCAAGATCGACGAGCACGGTCTGGCCGGACGGATCTCCGTCCGGGCGGCCGACATCTTCGCCGACCCCTATCCGCCGGGGCACGACTGCGTCCTGTTCGCCAACCAGCTGGTGATCTGGTCGCCGCAGGAGAACGTGCGCCTGCTGCGCAAGGCCCACGCGGCGCTGCCCGACGGCGGGCGGGTGCTGGTGTTCAACGCCATGTCCGACGACAGCGGCGACGGCCCGCTGTACGCGGCCCTCGACAACGTGTACTTCGCGACGCTGCCCGCCGCGAGCAGCACCATCTACCGGTGGGGTCAGTACGAGGAATGGTTCGCCGAGGCCGGCTTCGTGAAGCCGGAGCGGCTGCCAGGCGGCCGGTGGACGCCGCACGGCGTGATCAGCGCGGTCAAATGACGCCCCAGCGAGAGCCGGAACCGACCATGCGACCCACTTCCCATGAACCCGCGCCGCCCGGTGCGGCCGCCCCGTGGCGCCCGGCCGCCCGCTGCCCGGCCGGTCCGCACATGACGGATCCGGAGCTGCTCCGGGACCCCTTCGGCGGTTACGGCCGGCTGCGTGAACAGGGCCCGGTGGTCGGCGGCAGGTTCGTCGACGGCACCCCGGTGTGGTTCGTCACCCGCTACGACGATGTCCGCGCCGCCCTGCGCGACTCCCGGCTCGTCAACACCCCGTCCAACGTGCCGGGCGAGAAAGGCGCTGACCCGCGCGAGGGGATGATGGAGCTCCTCCAGGTCCCCGAGCATCTGCGGGGCTATCTGCTCGGCTCGATCCTGGACAGCGACCCGCCGGACCATCCCAGGCTGCGCCGCCTGGTGACCCGGGCGTTCACGGCCCGCCGGATCCTCGATCTGCGGCCGCGCATCGAGCGGATCGCCGACCGTCTGCTCGCCGAGCTGCCGCACCGGGAGGAGGACGGCGCGGTCGATCTCCTGGAGCACTTCGCGTATCCGCTGTCGATCACGGTGATCTGCGAACTCGTCGGGATCCCGGCCGACGACCTCGATCGATGGCGGGAATGGGGCGGCGACCTGGTGTCGATGCGGCCCGAACGACTGCGGCACTCCTTCCCCGTGATGATCGACTACTGCCACGAACTGATCGAGCGAAGGCGAGCCGCGCTCAAGGACGATCTGCTGAGCGAACTCATCCGCGCCCAGGACGACGACGGCGGACGGCTCGGCGACACCGAGATGGTCACCATGATCCTCACCCTGGTGCTGGCCGGCCATGAGACGAGCGCGCATCTGATCGGCAACGGGACCGCCGCCCTGCTCACCCATCCCGACCAACTGGAACTGCTGCGCAAGGACCCGGCGCTGCTGCCGCGCGCGGTGCACGAGCTGATGCGCTGGTGCGGTTCGGTGCATGTGGCGCGGCTGCGCTACGCCACCGAGGACCTGGAACTCGCCGGCACGCCCATCGCCCGCGGCGACGCGATCCAACTCGTGCTGGTCTCGGCCAACTTCGACCCTCGCCACTACACCGACCCGGACCGCCTGGACATCACGCGGCACCAGGAGGGACAGGCCGAGAACCATGTCGGCTTCGGCCACGGCATCCACTACTGCCTGGGCGCCACGCTGGCCCGGCAGGAGGGCGAGGCGGCCTTCGCCGCGCTGCTGGAGCACTACCCGGGCATGGCGCTCGCGGACGACGACGCGGAACTGGACCGGGCCCGGCTGCCGGGCAGTTGGCGACTGAACTCGCTGCGGCTCCGGCTCCGGCCTTGAGCGTGTTCGCGGACCGGGGCCGCCCGACGCCGGGGCGGCCCCGGTCCGCGAGCAAGGTGGCGGCGGGGAAGGACACTCAGCCGGTGGCCGCCCTGGAGCGCCGCGAGACCCCGCACAGCGCCACCGCAGCATAAGGGCCGGGTCCGTCAGTCACCGAGTTCATGCGCGGCGGCACGGTCGAGCGCCACGAGTATCCATTCCTCGAAGTCGCCTTCGACCTTCGAGGCGGCCTGACGCCAGCGCTCCACGCGATCGACGGGCACGCTGATCCTGGGCAGGCTGACCCGAGCGAGCGGGGCCGTCCGGTCGCCCTGACGGCTCTCCCGCAGCCGGAGCCTGAGCTGGTTCCTGGACCAGCCGTGCTGCTCGGCGCGGTCGAGCCACAGGTCCGCCTGCGCGGGAGGGAGGGAGGCGACCTCGGCATGGTGGCCGAAGCTGAGGTTCTCGCGCCGTCGCCCGAGCTCGAAGTGCCGCGCCACCCAGGCGTAGTTGCGCAGCGTCTGGTAGTCGAGCCCGGCCGCTTGCACTCCGGTCCGGTAGCGGTCGGCGTACCGCTCCTGGCCGTAGACGAGCCAGTCGCCCAGACACCAGGCGGAGGAGTCGGCGATCTGGAAGATGTGCAGTCCGGCCTTCTCCCACCGGTCGTACGACAGGACGGCCGGGATCTTCAGGCCGACCCGCGTGGTCAGGATCCGATCCTGGTCATTGCAGCCGGGGCGCGCCGCCGCGTCCGACGGTTTGCGGCCGACCGGTAATCGACTGTCACGCTGGTGGTACTTGGCGGTCTGCCGCACGAGTTTTCCCCCCTGGAAATGAGCCATCGTCACATCGCGTACCAATGATCGGTGGCTGATAATCACGAAAGATCACCAGACGTAAAAAACCGTAGATTATCGACAGGTATATAGTCAATGATCATTTTGAGGCGCGATGTGATCCGGTAAGGGTGCCGGGTCCTGACCGCTCGGCCGTTTCGATACCGTCGAGGATCAATTCCAAGCCAACCCGAAAGGCTTCCTCGGCCTCCCGCTCCACAGGCGGCGCGCCGTCGCCCGACCTCTCATTGGCGGCATCGGCGGCGGCAGCGGCCGCGTGCGATTCCAGCGCCGCCAGGGCCGGGAAGCGCTCGGCGAAGTCCGGCGCCAGTTCGGCGAGCAGAGCGGTCCGCGCCGTCCACCACTCCTCGTCGGACACCCCGGTCTCCGGTGCCGCCTGCCGGTGCTCCGCGGCGACCCGGGCCATGCCCCGGACGAACTGGAACAGCACGGCGATGACCCGGCGGATCCGCAACGGCTCCAGATCGAGTCCCTCAAGGATCCGCACCACCGTCTCCAGCTGCGCGTATTCACCCGGCCCGAGCGCCGGCCTGGCCTGGGAGACCTGGAGCACCCAGGGGTGGCGCAGATAGAACGCCCAGGTGTCCTCGGCCCAGGCGGTGATCGCCGGGCGCCAGCCCGAGCCGGTGTCGTACTCGGTGGGCAGTTCGGTCAGCACCCGGTCGTGCATGAGATCGACCAGCTCGTTCTTGCCCGGCACATACGTGTAGAGCGCCATGGCGGTCCGTCCCAGCCAGGCCCCTACGGCCCGCATCGACAGGGCCGCCATTCCCTGCTCCTCGGCGACCGCGATGCCCGCGGCCGCGATCGCGTCGACATCGAGTCCGGGCTTCGGTCCGGGGGTGGCCCTGGCGCCTCCGGAATCGGCCGATCGCCACAGGAGGGCCATCGAGCGGCGGGCGTCGCCCTGTCCGGCAAAAATAACCACCTTGCAACTCCTTACTGTATAAAGTACTCTCGCCCGAGCATCTCCTTACAGCGTAAGGATACCAGGCGGACGCGTTCCCGCCCAGGATGCCCAGCACTCTTGGAAGGTTTTCGATGGCAGAGCTTCCTGTTTCATTCATCCAGGTCACCGACATCACGCACGTCACGCCACGCGTGGCCCGGGTGACGTTCGAGGCCGACCGACTCGACGACTCCGTGGGCCAGGCGCCGGACCAGCAGGTCAAGCTCTGCTTCCCCCGGCTCGGCCAGCGGCAGCCCGTACTGCCGGAGCAGAGCGACGACGCGACGGGCTGGTACCAGGCCTTTCTGGCCATTCCGGAGAGCGAGCGGCCGTGGATGCGCAGCTTCACCATCCGCCGCCGGTCGGCCGGCACCATCGAGATCGACTTCGTACTGCACGGGGACATCGGCCCTGCCACCAGCTGGGCCGGCTCCGCTCGCCCCGGTGACCGGCTCGGCATGGTCGGCCCGTCGGCGGTCTACTCCGCGCCCGTCTCCCTGACCGACTCGATCGCGCACGCGGAGTGGCTCCTGCTCGCGGGCGACGAGACCGCGCTGCCGGCCATCGGCACCCTGCTGGAGTCCCTGCCCGCAGGAGCCCGCGCCCTGGCCTTCATCGAAGTCGCCGACGCGGCCGAGCGGCAGGACTTCGAGACCGCCGCCGACTGCACCGTCAACTGGCTGTACCGCGAGGGGACTCCGGCCGGCCGCAGCGATGTGCTGATCGACGCCGTACGCACGGCCGAGTTCCTCCCCGGCAGCCCGTTCGCCTGGCTGGCGGGCGAGTCGGCCGCCGTCCGGGCGCTCCGCCGCCATCTGGTCGACGACCGGGGGCTGGACAAGCGGTCCATCGAGTTCAGCGGGTACTGGCGGTTCAAGCTGACCCAGGACGACGCGCCGACCGCCGAGGACATGGCCGAAGCACAGGAGCGGCTCGCGCAGTTCCAGGCCGCCGCCGAGGGCCGTCCGGAATGAACCGTACGGAGGGGCCCGCCACTTGGCCGGGCCCCTGCGTGATCCGACCCAGAAGCGGTACGCACGAAAGAAGACTCTCATGATCACAGTGCGAGGCCTCGCCCGGCAGTTCACCCTTCGCGGGCGCACCGTCGACGCGGTGAAGGGCATCGACTTCGATGTCGCGGCGGGGGAACTGGTCGGGTTCCTCGGCCCCAACGGGGCGGGCAAGACCACGACTTTACGGATGCTGACCACCTTGCTGCGGCCCACCCGCGGCTCGGGCACGGTGGCCGGCTGCGACCTGCTGACCGACCCGAAGGGGGTGCGGCGCAAGATCGGGTATGTGGCGCAGGGCGGTTCCACCTGGCCGGAGTCCAAGGTCGCGGAGGAGATCGAACTCCAGGCCCGGCTCTACGGCCTGTCGAAGGCCGAAGCCCGCAGGCGCGGGGCACTGCTGGCGGAGCGGCTCGACCTCTCCGGCCTGGACCAGCGCCCCGCCAAGACCCTCTCTGGCGGCCAACGACGCCGGCTCGACATCGCGTTGGGGCTGGTGCACGAGCCCGAGCTGGTGTTCCTGGACGAGCCCACCTCCGGACTCGATCCGCAGAGCCGGGCCAACCTGTGGGACCACGTCCGCCGGATGCGCGCCGAACAGGGCATGACCGTCTTCCTCACCACCCACTACCTCGACGAGGCCGACGCCCTGTGCGACCGGATCCTGGTGACGGACGACGGCAGGATCGTCGCCGAGGGCACCCCGGACGAGCTCAAGGCCCGCGTGGCCGGTGACTCGATCACGGTCGACGTCGCCGACCAGGTGACCGACGCCGCCGAAGTGGTGCGCCGCCTGCCCGACGCGCGGGAGGTCACCGTCGTCGCCGACACCGTGCGGTTCCGGGTGCCCCGTGGTGACGCCGTGCTGCCGGAGCTGCTGCGGGCCCTGGACGGCCGGCGGATCACCATGACCGCGGTCAAGGTGAACCGGCCCACCCTCGACGATGTGTTCCTCAGCCTGACGGGGCGCTCCCTGCGCGACGGCGAGGCACCGACCCCCGCTCTGGAGGCCACCCATGCCGCGTGACACCTGGCTGATCTTCAGCAGGGACATGAAGCTGTGCCTGCGCAATCCCACCTGGCTGATCATCGGGATCATGCAGCCGCTGCTGTATCTGTTCCTCTTCGGACCGCTCATGGTGACGGTCGTCGACCACACCCCCGGCTTCCCCTCCGGCAACGCCTGGGCGGTGCTCACCCCGGCGCTCATCGTGCAGACGGCCCTGTTCAGCGGGTCGTTCGCCGGAGTCGGCCTGCTCACCGAGTACCGGGTCGGCGTGGTCGACCGCTTCCGCGGCACCCCGGCCGGCCGGTCGGCCCTGCTGTTCGGAAAGGTCCTGGCCCAGGCCGTACAGGCGACCGCGCAGTCGGCGCTGATCGTGCTCGTGACACTGCTCGTCTTCGATCTCGACGCGCCCGCGTCCGGGATGCTGCTGAGCCTCGCGATCGCCGCGGTGCTGGCCATCACGCTCTCCTCGGGGTCGTACGCGCTGGCGCTGATCCTCAAGAGCGAGGCCGCGTTCCCCTCACTGATGAACGCCGTGCTCCTGCCGCTGCTCCTGCTGTCCGGGGTGCTGCTGCCGGTCACCCGGCAACTGGCCCCCGGCTGGCTCTACAACCTGGCCCGGATCAACCCTCTGACCCATGTGGTCGACGCCGAACGCGCCGCGTTCCGGGGCGACATGGGCTCGACGGGGCTGCTGACGGGTTCCCTCGTCCTGCTGTGCATGGCCGTCCTGGCCCTCGTATGGGGCACGCGGACGTTCCAGAAGGAGAACGCCTGACAGCCGCGACTTCCCGTCCGGCCACGACCGGGGCTCTTCGGGGAGCCCCACCCGTACCATCCGAGGAGCACATGTGAGTACCGACGCCATCAAGGTGACCGGTGCGCGGGAGAACAACCTCAAGAACGTCTCGGTGCGGATCCCGAAACGGAGCCTGACCGTCTTCACGGGCGTGTCCGGATCGGGCAAGTCCTCCCTGGTGTTCGACACCATCGCCGCCGAGGCCCAGCGACAGCTCAACGAGACCTTCTCCGCCTTCGTCCGCAACTTCCTGCCCGACCACGGCCGTCCGGACATGGACGCCATCGAGAACATCTCCGCCGCCGTCGTCATCGACCAGAAACGCCTGGGCGGCAACCCGCGTTCCACCGTGGGCACCATCACCGACATCAACCCGCTGCTGCGGCTGCTGTTCTCCCGCGCGGGCGACCCCGCCGGCCTGCCGCCCAGCGCCTTCTCCTTCAACGACCCCCAGGGCATGTGCCCGGCCTGCGAGGGCCTGGGCCGGGTCGTGGAACTCGACCTCGACGCCTTCGTCGACCGCACCAGATCCCTCGGCCAGGGCGCGCTGCTGCACCCCGACTTCTCCACCGACAGCTGGTACTGGCTGAGTTATGTGAAGTCCGGCCTCTTCGACAACGACAAGCCGCTGGCCGACTTCACCGAGCGGGAGTGGTCCCTGCTGCTGCACGGGGAGTTGCCGCACAAGCTCCGCCTGGACTGGCAGGGCAACACACTGAACGTCAAGTACGAGGGCCTGGCGGACAAGTTCACCAGGCTCTACATCAAGAAGGAGGACATGTCCGAGCGCGGCCGGCAGGTCTTCCAGCGGTTCGTGCGCTCGGCCCCCTGCGCGGACTGCGCGGGCACCCGCCTCGCGCCCGCCGCCCGCGCCTGCCGGATCGCCGGCCGGCACATCGCGGATCTCACCTCGATGGAGGCCGGACGGCTGGCCGAGGTCCTGGCGGGACTGGATCTGCCCGCCGTGAAACCGGTCCTGGACGACCTGGTCTCCCGACTCCGGCATCTGACCGGCATCGGGCTCGGCTATCTGAGCTTGGACCGGGAGACACGCACGCTCTCGGGCGGCGAGTCGCAGCGGATCAAGATGGTCCGCCATCTGTCCAGCAGCCTGACCGAGATGCTGTACGTCTTCGACGAACCGAGCGTCGGCCTGCACCCACGGGACGTGCACCGGCTCAAGGAACTCCTGCTCGAACTGCGGGACAAGGGAAACACCGTGCTGGTGGTCGAGCACGACCCGGACGTCATGGCCATCGCGGACCATGTGATCGACATGGGCCCGAAGGCCGGGACGCTCGGTGGCGAGGTGGTCTTCGAGGGCGGTTTCACCGGCCTCGTCGAGGCCGACACCCTCACCGGCCGCCACCTGCGGCACCGCCTGCCGGTGAAGGCCGAGCCCCGCCGCCCCACCGGAGCGCTCACCGTCACCGGGGCGAACAGCCACAACCTCAGGGACGTCACGGTCGACTTCCCCACCGGTGTCCTGACCGTGGTCACCGGAGTGGCCGGATCAGGCAAGAGCTCCCTGGTCAACGACGACTTCCTGAGCCGGCATCCGGACGCCGTCGTGATCGACCAGTCCGCGGTGGCGGGCAGCCGGCGCTCCAACACCGCCACCTACACCGGGCTGCTGGATCCGATCCGCAAGCTGTTCGCCAAGGCCAACGGTGTCAGTGCCTCGCTGTTCAGCGCGAACTCCAAGGGCGCCTGCGCCAACTGCCAGGGGCTCGGCGTGCTGTACACCGACCTCGCGTTCCTGGAGACGCTGAAATCCGTCTGCGAGGTCTGCCAGGGCCGCCGCTTCTCCGACGACGTCCTCGGCTACCGGCTGCGCGGCCGGTCGATCAGTGACGTACTGGCGATGACGGCGTCCGAGGCCGCGGACTTCTTCACCGAGCCCGGACTCCGCCGGGTACTGCGGGCACTGACCGAGGTGGGTCTGGACTACATCGGACTCGGCCAGCCGCTCAGCACTCTGTCCGGCGGTGAGTGCCAGCGCCTCAAACTCGCCGCCGATCTGCACCGCGTGGGCAGCGTCTACGTGATGGACGAGCCCACCACCGGCCTGCACATGTCCGACACCCAGCGCCTCCTCGGCATCATGGAGCGCATCGTCGACCAGGGCAACACGGTGATCGTCATCGAGCACAACCTCGACATCGTCAAGAGCGCCGACTGGATCATCGACCTCGGCCCCGAGGGCGGCAGCGGCGGTGGCCGGGTCCTGTTCGAGGGAACCCCGGCCGAACTCCTGAAGGCCACCGGCTCGCACACCGCCGAGTACCTCCGCCGGGACCTCTCGGGCGTCTGACGCGACCCCGATGACCGCCCGTCGCCGCACCTCCGCGGCGCGGGCGGTCACCGCGGACCCGCTCAGCGCCGTGGCGGCGGCGCCGCGTGGCGGGTCAGCCTTGCCGCCACCGCTCCCCGGTGATCTCGTACCGCACACCCCCGAGCTCCGCGCCCTCGACCATCTGCATGTCGGGGGGAGTGGGGATGTGGTCCGTGAGCGTCATGCCGAGCTTCTCCATGACCTTGCGCGAACCGCGGTTCAGGGTCATCGTCTCGGCCCAGATCGTGCGCATGCCGAGTTCGGTGAACCCCTTGTGCAGCAGGGCCCGTGAGCCCTCGGTGGCGTACCCCTTGCCCCAGGCCGCCTGCCGCAGCCGGTACCCCAGTTCGGCCTCGTGGCGCGGGCCGTCCGGCTCGGGGCGCAGGCAGAACCAGCCGATGAACGCCCCGCCGTCCCTCTCGTGCGCGGCGAACAGCCCGAGCTCGCCGCCCCACTTCTCGTAACCGGCGACGATGAACGGCAGTTGGCGTTCGCGGACGATCTCCGGAGCGGTCGCCTCGCCCCCGCTCAGATAGCGCATCACGGCCGGGTCGCTGTCCAGTTCGATCAGCAGGTCGGCGTCATCGGCCGTGAAACGGCGCAGAGTCAGGCGCTCGCTCTCCAGATATATGTCCACGGAACAGATCATGCCCGAGCCGGGCAGGGCCGCCCAACGGCTTTTCCATGACGCCGTCGTACGCCGGCCACCTACGGCACCGGTCGGGCCGATCCCGCGCATATCGCTGCGCGGGAAGCGCTCCGTGTCCCAGGATGGGTGGTCCGGCGTCAGGGGGTCTGGCACCGGAAGGCGGGGGAGGACGCGGTGGGGGAAGGCCAGTTGGTCACGATGGCCCTGGACGGCGAGGGCAAGGACATCGCCGTCTTCGAGGTGGACGGTGACCTCACCGGCTCCGATCTCGAACTCGCGGCCGGTGGGGACCTTGTCGGCAGGGCGCGGGTGTCGGTGTCCGAGGCGCTGGACCAGGTGCGGCCCGTGCTGGCGCGGGTCGTCGAGACGACGCGGGACCTGGGGCCGCAGGAGGTGGAGATCCAGTTCGGGCTGAAGATGGGCGGGGAGACCGGCGTGATCATCGCCAAGGGGACGGCAGAGGTGAACTTCGCCGTCCGCATGGTCTGGCGTCGCCCCGCCTGAGCCGCATGCGGGTACCACGCGAGGCGTTCATCGTCAAAGTCCGGCGGGGGACCTCGGACGAGGCCGTCGGGGTCGGCTTCGTGGTCGGTGACAAGCGGATCGTCACCTGTGCCCATGTCGTCAACGTGGCATTGGGACGACCGAGACCCGACCGGAGCGAGCCACCCGAAGGCGCCCGGATCCAGGTCGAGTTCGTGCTGCTGGGCGACGCCGAGGGCGGCCCCGTGCGCAACTGCCGGATCAGCGCCTGGGATCCGCCCTCCACAGCGGGCTCGGAAGGACGCGACGTCGCCGGTCTCACCGTCGTCGGCGGGGACGAACTGCCCGCCAGAGCGGGCCCGGCGCGCCTGCTCGACGCGCAGGCGTGCGACACGGACGTCTCGGCCTTCGGCTATCCCCGCACCCCCACGCGCGGGGTGAACGGCGCCTGGACCTCGTGCGTGCTGCGCGGCGCGGTCGGCGGCGGGCTGATCCAGCTGGACGCCGGCAGCGAGGCGGCGTTGCGCGCGCAGCCGGGCTACAGCGGATCGCCGGTCGTGGCCAAGGACCGCTGGGGCGACGCCGTCCTGGGGATGCTCACCATCGCGAGCAAGGACGGCACGGCGGCGGACGCCTACGCGGTGCCGCTCCCCGAGATCGCCTCCGCCTGGCCCGAGGCCCTGGGCCGTAAGGTCCTGCCGCCCTGCCCCTACCGCGGGCTGCAGGCCTTCACCGCGGCGGACGCGGAGGCCGGTCTGTTCGTCGGCCGGGACTGGGAGGTCAAGCGCCTGCGGGACATGGTGCGGACCCAGCCGCTCGCCATGGTGACCGGCCCCTCCGGTGTCGGCAAGTCCTCGCTCGTCGCCGCGGGCCTCCAGCCGGCGCTCGAGGAGGAGGGCTGGGTGGCGGCCGCGTTCCGGCCCGGGGCATCGCCGTACGAGTCCGTCGCGCGCGCCATCCTGGATCTGGAACACCCCGGCGCGCCCCACACCCTCGACCAACTGGGTTCCCGTGCCGCCTCCTTGCGCGAGGAGGGCTTCTGGAAGGTCGCCGAGCGGCTGGCCGTTCTCACCGGCAAGCGCCTGGTGTTCCTCGGCGACCAGTTCGAAGAGGTGTTCAGCGGTGGGGCGGACGCGCGGGAGCGGCTGGCGTTCCTGCGGCACCTGTTCCCGCCGGCCGACTCCCTGCCGAGCCCCGACGTCAGACTCGTCTGCACGCTCCGCGCGGACTTCCTGCCCGACCTCCTCGAACTCCCCGACGTGGGCTCGCGGTTCCAGGACCGCCAGCTGAACGTGTCCCCGCTGGACGAGGACGCGCTCACCACGGTGATCGTCGAGCCCGCGAGACGCGCGGGCGTGGCGTTCACCCCGGGTCTCGCCGAGGCCATCGCAGGCGAGGCGAGCAAGTCCGCCGGAAGCCTGCCCCTGCTCGAATTCGCCCTGACGGAACTGTGGCCGCTGCAACGGGACCGCCACATCAGCTTCGACAGCTACCACAGCGTCGACGGCGTCTCCGGAGCCCTGAACCGGCACGCGGAGAGTGTGTACACCTTCCTGGCCGAGCAGTTCCCCGAACCGCGGATCCGCCGGGCCCTGCTGTCCATGGTCCGGGCCCGCGGCGGTTCCGCGAGCGCCGTCCGGGTCACCGCCCACCGGGCCCATCTGGGCGGGGACTGGTTCATCGCACAGCTCCTCGCACAGCCGGAACACCGGCTCGTCGTGATCGGGCCGGGCGGTGCCGACACCGCGGAGATCGCGCACGAGGCACTGATCCGCGAGTGGAAGCGGCTGGCCGGCTGGGTCGACGAGGACGCCGACTTCCAGCAGTGGCTCGCGGTCCTGGAGGAACGCGCGAGCGAGGGAGACCTGCTGTCCGCCACCCGGGTGGCCGAGGCACAGCGCTGGCTCGGCGAACGGCACACCGACATCCCCGAAGCGGTCCGCGAACTGATCGAACACAGCAGCTCGGAGATACTCCAGCAGCAGCGGACCCAGGAAATGCTCAGCCAGTCACAGGTGTTGACCGAGCAACTGCGCGAGCGCTCCGAGCTGCTCGCCCGGCAGAACCGCGACATCGAGCTCAGGCACACGGAGACGGAGGAGGCACGGCAGGTCCTGGAGGAACGCGCCGAGCAGCTCGCGGTCTCCATGCGCTACATGTCCGAGTTCCTCGGCAATGTGTCCCATGAGCTGCGCACCCCGCTCAGCTCACTGCTGATCCTGGCCAAGCTGCTGGCCGACAACGCCGGCGCGAATCTGACGCCCTTGCAGGTCGAATACGCGGAGACCATTCACGGGGCCGGCTCCGACCTGCTCCACCTGCTCAATGATCTCCTTGACCTGTCCATGGTGGACGCCGGGAAGATGGAGCTGTCACCGACGCGGATCGCGCTGGTCCAAGTGGTCGACCATCTGGAGGCGCTGTTCCGGCCGCTGATGGAGGAGAAGGCGCTCGACTTCTCGGTGCGGGTCTCGCCCGAACTGCCCGCCACCTTCCGCACCGATGAACAGCGGCTCCTCCAGGTCCTGCGCAACCTGCTGTCGAACGCGGTGAAGTTCACCGACGTCGGCGCGGTGGAGCTGGTGATCCGGTGGGCGGGCGCGGATCTGCCGGAGCCGATCCGGGAGCAGTTCCTGGAGACGGGGCAGCTCCGTGCGCAGGACGAGGCGGTGATCGCGTTCTCGGTGACCGACACCGGTATCGGCATCGCTCCGGACAAGCTGGAGTCCGTGTTCGAGCTGGTCAAACAAGGCGCCACGACGAACCGCAAATTCGGCGGTACGGGTCTGGGCCTGTCGATCAGCCGGGAGATCGCCCGGCTGCTCGGGGGCGAGATCTTCGTGACGAGTGAGCCGAGCCGAGGCTCGGCGTTCACCTTTTTCCTGCCGCTGCGCGCCCTGGCGCCCGACCCGGGGAGCCATGCGCCTGTCGCGACGACCCCGCTGCCCCGAAGGGGCGCTACGGCGATCGGCCCCCGACCCCACCGTACCGGCGCGTTGAGCGGCGAGAAGGTTCTGATCGTCGACGACGACATCCGCACCGTGTTCGCGCTCGCTACGGTGCTGGAGGCCCACCACGTGAATGTGGTGTACGCCGAGGACGGCAGGGAAGGCATCGAAGTCCTTGAGCGGAACGCCGACACCTCGCTCGTCCTGATGGACATCGCCATGCCCCATATGGACGGACACGCGGCCGTCAAGGCGATCCGGTCGATGCCGCAGTTCAGCAGACTGCCGATCATCATGCTGAGCGCGCACGCGATGAAGGCGGACGCCGAGAAGGCGCTCGCCTCCGGAGCCTCCGACTTCATGACGAAGCCGGTCGACTCCCAGCACCTGCTCGCCAACATCCGGCGCTGGCTGGAGGAAGACCCGCCCCACCCCCAACAGGGCGGTGCGGGCGGCCGGTTCACGGGGTGAGCGGTCGGTCCTGTTCGACCGGCGGCACGCCCCCGTGCCGGTCCAGCGGCTCGCCGAAGTGGATCGACTCGCCGTACAGACAGGGGTCGACGTGCTCGTCGAGGACGACGTCCAGCACGGCCGATGCGGCCTCGGCGGTGCGGGTGTGTACGGCGGCGCGCAAGGACGCGGCGACACTCTCCACCTGGTCGAGGCTCGCGCCGTCGAACAGGTGATGCGGCCGTGGGTCCAGACGGCCGAGGGTGCCGGGGCCGCTCGTCACGACGAGCAGCCTCCCGCCCGGGCGCAGCACGGGGCCGAAGCGGCGCAGGATCGTCATCACCATGTGCCCGACCAGAGCAGGGCATAGGCAGTATGTGCGATTTTCTTGGTACAAGTGTGCGCTGTCCGGGTCAGTCGGCCGCGAGGTGTGCGCGTTTTGTCCCCCACGCGCTTCTACGCTTCGCCACGGTCCACCGTCCGCAGCGGCCCGGAGAGGCCGAGAGAGGACTCACCCCATGCCAGCTCCCGTGGTCGTCATCACCGGCGCGCTCAGCGGAATCGGGCGCGCCACCGCGCTGGCCTACGCCCGGCAGGGCGCCGACGTCGTGGTCTCGGGCCGGCACCCGGATCCCGGCAAGGAACTCACCGGGGAACTCGAAGGACTGGGCGGCCGGGCCCTGTTCGTCCAGGCCGATGTGCGCCTGGAGGAGGACGTCAGCGACCTCGTCGACCAGGCCGTCGACCGCTTCGGCCGGATCGACGTCGCCCTCAACAACGCCGGCACCGAGGGACGGTCCGCCCCGATCACCGCCGTCACGGACGACGACTACGCGGCCACCTTCGACACCAACGTCAAGGGCACCCTGCTGAGCCTGAAGCACGAGTTCCGCGCCATGCGGGAGCACGGCGGCGGCAGCATCGTCAATGTCAGCAGCGTGTACGGCCGGATGGGCTACCCGGAGGTCGCCGTGTACGCCGGCAGCAAGCACGCCGTCATCGGCATCACCAAGGCGGCCGCCCTCGAAGGCGCCGCGCACGGCATCCGGGTGAACGCGGTCGCCCCCGGGTTCACCCGGACCGGGATGTACGAGCGGGTCACCGGGGACGACCGGACGCGCGAGGCGGTGAACTCCGTGCTGCCCCTGCACCGGCCGGGCACCCCGGAGGAGGTGGCCGACGCCGTGCTCTTCCTCGGTTCCGACCGGGCGTCGTACATCACCGGCCAGACCCTCACCCTGGACGGGGGCCTGATGGCGGGAGGGCCGCTCTTCTCCGGCACCTGACCCGCCGCCCTTCGGCCCTCCCGTCGACCCCTATCGATCCGTCGACCCCAGTCGATTCACCGACTCGCCGGTTCAGCCGGTGGCCGTCCCCCGCGACCTCAGCTCCGCGCCCCGGCGGCGTACGGCGTCCGGGGTGCGCAGTTCATGGGTGAGGAGGCGGGCGGCGAGGCCCTCGCGGTCCTCGGGGGCGAGGGCGGTCACCGCGGCGATCAGCTTCTCCGCCGTGGCCTCGTCGACGGTGGCAGGGAGGGGGTCCTGGCCCAGCAGGCGGGCCGTCTCCGGGTCCAGCGGGGGCACGTCCCCGGTGGGCGGGGTGAACGGCGCCCGGCGCAGGGGCTCGGCGGCCTCCTCCGGCAACAGCTCGGCGTAGCGTGGGAGTTCGGCGTCCAGGGCGATCAGCAGCAGGTGCTTGGCGATGAGGGCGGCCTCGGGGAAGGGGGTGCGTACGGCGAGCGGGGCCAGGGTCTCGGGGGACAGGCCGAGGACGCAGCCCGCGTGCAGCAGCACCTCACGGACCCGGGTCGCGGCGGGCGCGTCGGGCAGCAGGGCGCCGGTGCGGGTGAGGAACCCGGCGACGGTCTTCTCCGCGGCCGTGCCGTCGAGCTGGTCGGCGCCCCGGTAGTAGCGCGTCAAGTAGGCGTACCACCAGGCGAGTTGGACCTCGTACAGCTCGGCGACCACCGACTCGTACGCCTCCTGCGGCAGCAGCTCGCGCAGGGCCGGGACCAGCTCGCGGTAGACGAGGCGGATCCAGGTGTGCGGGGAGCGCTGGATGCCCCAGCACTCGCCGTGCGCGTAGTCCCCGATCAGCTCGGCGACGCTCAGCTCCCCGGCGGCGAACTCGGAGCGCACCCCGGTGCCGGTGGTCTCGAAGCGGTAGAAGTGGTCGGCGGACTCCGGAGGCCGGGGCGTGGGCAGCACCTGGTCGATCAGATGCTCCAACTCCGCGTAGCGGGAGTGGAGTCGATCGAGGTCGAGCGGCAGGCGCGGGAAGAGCGGGTCGGTGAACTGCCGTTTGACCTTGGCGATCTCCTCCGACAGAGCCTGGTAGAGGAAGACCTTGTCGAAGCGGTGGCTGAACGACAGCCCGATGTACGGGAAGACGGTGCAGCTGCGGCACTCCGAGCGGTGGCCGACCTCCTCGTCGCGTACCCGCAGGAACTCGGGGTCCTCGACCAGTTCGCGCAGCGGGCGGTCCCAGGCGACCGAGTTGTCGAAGGCGTGGTAGCAGGGCAGGACCAGGCGCCCGTCGGGGCCGACCGTCAGAATCCGCTTGTTGGCGTAGCAGTCGGTGGGCGCGGTCGGGTCCAGGGTCTCCATGTACTTGCGGAAGTGCAGGTTGACCAGTGCGTACGGCTGATGCAGCAGCCGTATCAGCTGCTCGGCGATCGGGCCGCCGGTCGGTTCCGACGCGTCCATCCGTCCGGCGCGGCCCGCCGTGGCGTCGGCGAGCGGCTTGCCGTTCTGCTCGATCAGCTTCAGCTTGCGGGCGGTCCGGTTGGTGTCGCGGACGGTGTCCTGCTCGTCGAAGTACTCGAACATCCCGGAGAAGTAGACGGTGGTCCGGTTCTCGTGCGCGAAGCGCAGCAGGTCCGGTATCTCGTCCACGTTCTCCCGGGTCACCACGCAGATCAGCTTGAGGTTGCCGCTGCCGGTGGCGATGACCTTCTGGATGACGTCGAGGGCCCGGTCCAGGGTGGGCACGCCCCGGATCTGCCGGTAGCGGTCGGGTCGCAGGGTGTCCAGGGAGACGTTCATGGTGTCGACGTGGGGCACGATCGCCTCGATGTGCTGGGCGAAGCGGATGCCGTTGCTGGTGATCTCCACGGCCATGCCGAGCGACTTGGCGTGCTGCACGATGCCGTCGATGTGCGGGTGCAGCACCGGCTCGCCGCCGGTGAAGTCGACGTAGCGCACCCCGAGTTCGTACAGCTCGTCCAGGATCTGGCGGCCCCGCTCCAGGGTGAGTTCCTCGTAGCCCTTGAACTTGTCGTCCTGCCAGACGTTGCAGTAGCCGCAGAGCGAGTTGCAGCGGAAGGTGATGTAGAAGCGGGCCGAGGTCAGCCGGCCCCGGTCGGTGGTGGTGCTCGCGGTCACGGTCGGTACTCCGTCGGTCGGCAGGGCGGGGGAGAGCGGGCGAGAGGTCCCCGGCAGGGGCACCGGTGCGGTGGCGCCGGGCCCTGGGGCGGGGCCGGACATCTGAGGGGGGAGCCGGACCCCTGAGGGGGGCGGCTCCCAGGGGCTGGTGGGTCAGGGCAGCGGGGTGCCCCGCGCCGTGATCCACAGCTCGTACCACTCCTCGTGCGTGAGGTCCGGTGCGCGCAGTGCCGCGTCCCGGCAGGCGCGGATCCGGTCGGGGCGGCTGGTGCCGATCACCGGGACGATGCCGGCGGGATGGCGGGCCAGCCACCACAGCAGGACCGTCTCGGGCGTGGTGTCCTTGCTCCGGGCAAGCCGGCGCAGCAGCTCGGCGGTGGGGGAGCCGGCGTCCCCGGTGTAGCGGCCACGGGCCAGCGCGCCCCACGCCTGGAGCTGGATCCCCCGGTCGACGCACGCTTCGAGGGTCCCCTCGGGGAAGCCGTTGGACGTGGCCGCCGAGGTGTTGAGCAGCACCCCCGCCTCGACCCAGTCGCGCCGGGCCAGGCTCATCTCCAACTGGTTGGCCACCAGCGGGAGTTCCAGCCGGGACTGGAGCTGCGCGAGCTGCGCGGCGCTCATGTTGGAGACGCCGAAGCGGCGCACCAGGCCCTGCCGGTGCAGTTCGCGCAGGGCGGCGGCGATCTCGTCGGGGCCGGTCAGCGGGTCGGGGCGGTGCAGCAGCAGGGTGTCGATCACCTCGGTGCGCAGCCGGGCGAGGCTCTCCTCGACCCGGCGCAGTATCGAGTCCCCGCGCAGGTCGTAGAGGCCCGGCCGGTCCCCCTCGGCGAGCCGGATGCCGCACTTGGTCTGCACGGTGATCCGCTCCCGCAGCCCCGGCGTCCGGGCCAGGACCTCGCCGAACACGGACTCCGAGGTGCCGAACCGGTAGATGTCCGCGAGGTCGAACACGGTGATCCCGCACTCCAGCGCGGTCTCCACGGCGGCCTGCGCCCGGTCGACGTCCTCGGCGGTGTACGGCGCCCGGTCCCAGCCGCCGCCGAGCCCCATGCAGCCGTAGATGAGCCGCGCCTCGGGAGCGCGGGCGGCGGGATCGGTGGATACGGTCGTCAACGGGCCGCCTCCTTCAGGGCGTCGGCGAGCAGTTCGGCGGCGGCGAGCACCGGGAGCTGGGTGTTGGCCGCGGGGACGGAGGGGAGCACGGAGGCGTCGGCGACGCGCAGATTGGGCACGCCGTGCACCCGGCCCGTGCCGTCGGTGACCGCCAGCGGGTCGGCTGCGGGGCCCATGGCGCAGGTGCCGACGGGGTGCCAGTAGGTGCCGAGCCGGGCGCGGAGTTCGGCGTCGGTCAGCTTGGACGCGGGGGCATCGGAGGGGGTGCCGGCCAGCGGGGCGAGCGCCGAGGTGGCGGCGAGCCGTTCGACGATCTCCAGGCCCTCCCGCAGCACGGCCGCGTCCCGGCCGTCCGGGTCGGTGAGGAACCCGGCGTCGATGTCGAGGGGTTCGGCGGGGTCGGCCGAGCGCAGCCGGACCCGGCCCCGGGAGGCGGGCTTCATCAGGAACGCGGAGATCCCGGCCTCGTACTCGCCCGGCGGCAGGCTCCCGAAGAGCGGGTCCCCGGCGGAGGGCAGGATGTGCAGGTCCCAGCCGTCCGTCGGGCAGTGCGTGCTGGCCGCCCGGATCAGCATCCGGCTGACGTACAGCTCGCCCGCCTTCTCCCGCGCGGCCAGCGCCGCGTTGAGGTCCGGGGTCGGGGCGAGGGGGACGAACACACCGGGCTGATCGGACAGGTTGGCGCCGACGCCCGGCAGGTCCACCTCGGCCCGCAGGCCCCGCGCGCGCAGCTCGTCCGCGGGGCCGATGCCGCTGCGCAGCAGCAGTCCGGGCGAGCCGAAGGTGCCGCAGGCGAGGACGTAGGTGTCGGCGGTCAGCGTCTCGCGCCGCCCGTCCCTGACGACCTCGGCGCCGACGACCCGGCCGCCGTCCAGCACCAGCCGGTCCGCCGTCGTGCCGCCGAGGACGGTCAGGTTGGCGCGGGAGCGGGCCGGGCCGAGATAGCCGAAGGCCGCGTTCCAGCGCAGCCCGTCGAGCGCGTTGAGCAGCGGGGTGCCGCAGCCGGGCGCGCCCGGGGCGCCCATGTCCACGTCCGCGTACCCGAGTTCACGGGCACCGGCGAGCGCCGCGCGCGCCCAGACGCTGAACTCCCGCTCCGGTACGGGCCGTAGCCGCATGGCCGTGACGGCCCGCTCCCGGTACGGCGCCATGGCGGCGGCCGACCAGCGGGGGCCGCCGGCCCGGGTCCACTCTTCGTGGTCGGCGGCCGAACCCCAGGTGTGCCAGCAGCCGTTGACGCAGGAGGAGCCACCGAGGACCCGGGCGCGCAGCCGGTGCACGGCGACCCCGCGCTCCCACATGTGGTCGCGGGGCAGGGCGTGCGCGTCGCGCAGCGAGCGCGGCCAGTCGTCCGGGTCCGGGCCGTGGTCGGGTCCGGCCTCCACCAGGCACACCGTGCGCGCGGGGTCCTCGCTGAGCCGCGCGGCGAGCACACAGCCCGCCACCCCGCCGCCGAGCACCAGCACGTCGTGGTGGCTTATGACAGGACTCATCCGCTCACCTTGGCGGCCTGCTCGTCGGCGTCCGACTCGGCGACCCGGGCGAGGAGTTGGTCCCGCGAGATGGCGTCGGCGCGCGTCGAGGGCACGGTGCAGGCGTGGGCGCCCGCGATCGCGCCGTAGCGGGCGCAGTGCAGCGGGTCCAGGCCGTCCAGCCAGCCCAGCAGGAAGGCGGCGGCGAAGGCGTCGCCCGCGCCGTTGGAGTCCACGACGGGCTCCGGCGGGGCGACGGCGGGCACCTGGGTCAGCTCGCCGTCGACCAGCAGGTGGGCGCCCTCGGCGCCCGCGGTGGCCACGACGATCCGGGCCCGGCCGCGCGCCGCGATGTCCCGCATGGTGTGCTCCGGGTCGGCCAGCGCCGTGGTGGACAGGAAGACCAGGTCGGCGGCGAGCGCGAAGGGCTCGTGGTACGGGTTGACGCCGTCCCAGTTGTGCAGGTCCGTCGAGACGGTCAGCCCGGCCTCACGCAGCAGCGGCAGGGCGTACGAACAGGGGTGGGTGATGACCACGTGCGCGTGCCGGCTGCTCGCGGCGAGGGCGCGCAGGGTGTCCTCGGGCAGCCGGTCGGACTCCTGGCTGCGGGTGTCGTCGTACAGGGACAGCCGGCGCCCGTCCGGGCCGACCAGGTTGACCGCGCGCTTGGTGCCGGCGGCCGAGGGCACATCGGTGAGCGGGATGCCCCGGTCCCGGTGCAGCGCGCGCACCAGATCGCCCTCCGGGTCGGCGCCGACCAGGTCGATGTGGTGGGCGCGCAGACCCAGGGCGCTGACCCCGAGCGCGACGAAGTCGCCGCTCTGCCCGGCGCGGGTCACGATGCCCGGCCGGATCATGTAGCTGTCGGCGTAGGGGACCGGCAGTTCCGGCACATGGACGACGGTGTCCACGCCCGCGCCGCCCAGGACGAGGACGTCGGTCTCGGTGGTCATGGCAGTCGGCTCGTTTCTCTCGCGTCGCTCGGGTTGGTGAGTCAAGCAGTCGCCCACCCGGCTGGCAAGAACTTGCAGCAATTTTCAGCAAGTTGCACCAGCGAGTGGGGTCGGCGCAGGGCGTGCGTTCAGGGGAACAGGCGTTCAAGGACGGCCGCGACGCCGTCCTCCTCGTTGCCGGGCGCGATCTCGTCGGCGTGGCGCCTGAGTTCGGGGTGGGCGTTGCCCATCGCGACGCCGTGCCCGGCCCAGGCGAGCATCGGGATGTCGTTGGGCATGTCCCCGAACGCGACCGTGTGGGCGGCGTCGAAGCCCAGTCGCCGCCCGGCCGCGGCGAGACCGCTCGCCTTGTCCACCCCGTCGGGCAGCAGCTCGACCATGCCCTCACCGGAATGGGTGACCCCGATCAGCCCGGCGCACACGGAGAGCGCCAGCGCGGCGAGGGAGTCGTCGTCCAGCGTCCGGCTGCGGATGAGGACCTTCTCCACCGGCCGCGCCCACAGTCCCGCCGCATCCTCGACCAGCCGCCAGCCGTGCCGCACCCGCTCGCCGAAACCCGGCGTGACCAGGAACTCCCCGGCCAGCCCCGCCGTCACCACGCCGAGCGCGAGGGGGCCCGCCGCCTCCGCGATCCGTGCCACCAGCGCCCGTACGACGTCCCGGTCGAGGGTCGCCGAGGACAGCAGCCGGTCGGCGCCGACGTCGTACAGCTGCGCCCCCTGCCCGCAGATCGCGAGCCCCCGGTAGCCGAGCGGGGCCAGCAGGCTCCGGCAGCCCGCGGCCGGCCGGCCGGTCACCACCAGGTGCCGGGCGCCGCGGGCGGTGGCCCGGGTGAGCGCGGCCCTGGTGCGCGGGGAGACGGTGAGGTCGCCGCGCAGCAGGGTGCCGTCGAGGTCGGTGGCGACGACCGAGTACCGGGGCGTCATCAGGACCCGCCCCGGTGCAGACCCAGCAGGGTGTACGCGGCCAGGGTCGCCGCGTCCGTGATCCGCCCGGCGCGGACGAGGTCGCGCCACTCGGCCGGAGCCGCCCGGCACTGGCGCATGTCCGCTTCGGTGGCCTCGCGTTCGGGCGGGCCCTGCGTCAACTCCTCGGCGAGGAAGACGTTGCAGCCCTGGCTGGCATAGCCGTAGGCGACATGCACCATGCCCAGGTACGTCATCCGGGCGGCCCGCAGCCCGGTCTCCTCGCGCAGTTCGGCGCGGGCCAGTTCGAGCGGTGGCGCGCCCGCGTGCCCGGCGGGCCAGGAGCCCTGCGGGAACTCCCAGTAGCGGCCCGCGACCGGGTAGCGGTACTGCTCGACCAGATGCAGGGCGCCGTCCGCGTCCCGGGGGATCACCAGGGCGTAGTCCGGCTTGTCCACGACCCCGTACACGCCCTCGCTGCCGTCGGGGCGCCGGATGTCGTCCTCCCGGACGCTCATCCACGCGTTGCGGTAGACCTCGCGGGAACTGACGGTACGGATCACGGCGCGGCCTCCAGCAGGGTGCGGACGCCCTCGGCGACACCGCGCACCCGCAGCCCGTGCCGGCGCAGCACCTCGTCCAGGAGGGTGCTGGTCAGACAGGTGTGGGCGGGCCGGCTCGCGTACCGTCCCGCGGCCCGGGGCACCGGGGTCACCCGTGTCCTGGGCACGCCAAGACCGTCGGCGATCGCCGTCGCCCACTCGGCCCGCGAGACCCGGTCGGGGCCGCCGAGATGCAGCAACCCGGGCGCTCCGGGCTCCAGTACGGCGGCGGTCACCGAGGCCACGTCCTCCACCAGCACCGGCGTGGTCCACTGGTCGTGGGGCGCCTCCACCTGCTCGCCCGCGCGCAGCCGATGGGCGCAGGCGGCGAAGAAGTTCAGCCACTTGGCGCAGTCCGCGGGCTCCCAGCCGTAGACCAGGCTCACCCGCAGCACGGTGGCGTCGGGGGCCGCGCCCACGATCCGCTCGGCGGCCAGCTTGGCCCGCCCGTAGGCGTTCGCGGGAGCCGTCGAGGTGGCCTCGTCGTTGTCGGGGCCGCTGCCGTCGAAGACGTTGTCCGTGGAGATCAGCACGGTACGACGGCCCCGCGCGGCCGCCGTCAGATGGCGGGCCGCAGCGCTGTGCAGCGCGATCGCGCGCTCGGGGTCGGCCTCGCACCAGGTCACATCGGAGGGGCCGTGCACCAGCACCAGCCGGTCCGGCCGCACCGACTCGACCACCTGTGCGCAGGCGTCCACGTCGGTGGCGTCGAGCCGCACCCAGGGCGCGGTGCCCTCGGGGGGCGGGGTGCGGGAGG
>NZ_MUNF01000318.1:183-21846 GCF_002154555.1 Streptomyces murinus | reverse complement strand
GGACACCCGGTGACCCGGCGCCGCCGGACCGGCGCGGTCCGGCGGCGCCGGGTCACCGGGTGTCCGCACGGCTTCGGGGGTACGGCGTCATGAGCGGGGCCGTTCCGCCGCTGCCGCTGAGCGGTGTGCTGGTCGCCGACTTCGGGCGGGTGCTCGCGGCGCCGTACGCGACGATGCTCCTCGCCGATCTGGGCGCCGAGGTGATCAAGGTCGAGCATCCGGCGGGCGGTGACGACACCCGCGCGTGGGGCCCGCCGCACGCACACGGCGAGGCCACCTATTTCCTCTCCGTGAACCGTAACAAGCGTTCGGTCGCTCTCGATCTGCGCGAGGAGGCCGACCGGCGCCGTGCCGCCGAACTGGCGCGCCGCGCCGATGTGTTGTTCGAGAACTTCCGGCCGGGGACGCTGCGCAAGTACGGGCTCGGCTACGACGAGGTGCGTGCCGCGAACCCGGGCGTCGTGTACTGCTCGATCACCGGCTTCGGGTCCGGTCCTGGGGCCGCGCTGCCCGGGTACGACCTGCTGATCCAGGCCGTGGGCGGGCTGATGAGTGTCACCGGGTCCGCGCCCGGGGAGCCGGTGAAGACCGGGGCGGCGCTGGTGGACGTGCTCACCGGGCTGCACGCCGCGGTCGGGGTGCTGGCGGCGCTGCGGCACCGGGACGCGACCGGCGAGGGGCAGCTCATCGAGGTCGATCTGCTGACGACCCTGCTGTCGAGCCTGGTCAACCAGTCCGCCGGATACACCCTGGCCGGCCGGGTGCCGGGCATCATGGGCAACCGGCACCCGTCGATCGCCCCGTACGAGGTGTACCGGGCCAAGGACCGGCCGCTGGTGATCGCCGTCGGCAACGACCGCCAGTTCGCGGCGCTCTGCCGGGGCCTCGGCGCCCCGGAACTGGCCGCCGACGCGCGCTTCGCCGGCAACGCGGACCGGGTGGCCCATGTCGACGAACTGGCGGAGAAACTGGGCGAGTTGCTGGTGGCTCGGACCGCCGCCGAGTGGTTCGAGCACCTCACGCCCCTCGGTGTCCCGTGCGGTCCGGTCAATGACCTCGGCCAGGCCTTCGCCCTCGCCGACCGGCTGGGCCTGGCGCCCCGGGCCACGCTGGACGGGGACGACGGGGCGGCCCTGGACCTCGTCGCCAACCCGATCTCACTGTCCCGCACCCCGCCCCGCTACGACCGCCGCCCGCCCCGACTCGGCGAGCACACCGAGGAGATCACGGACTGGCTGGACTCCTGACCGGACGGGCCGAGGTGTCCGCGAGGGGATGCCGTGACCTCCGGTGGGTCAGTGTGCGGTGGCGGCCGGGGACTTGGCGCCGCAGGAGGAGCGGATGCGCAACTCCGGGAGCAGGTCCAGGTGTTGACGGGGTCCGGGGGTGAGCCGGCCGGCGCGTTCGGCGATACGGCGCAGCAGGATGCCGGTGGCGAGTTCGCCGACCGAGCGCTTGGGCGGGGCGACGGCGGTGAGGGGCACGTCGGCGAGCGGGGCGACCTGGTCGTCGTAGGCGATGAGCGCGAGGTCCTCGGGCACCCGTACGCCGCGTGCCTGGAGGCGGGGTACGAGCACGATGGCGTCCTCGTCGCTGTGCACCAGGGCCGCGGTGACGCCATGGGCGCGGACCGCGTCGGTCAGGTAGTCGACGGACGCCTCGTAGTCGCCGTACTCGCGTACGTTCGGGGCGCCTTGGTGGATCTCCAGGCCGCGGGCGCGGGCGGCGGCCCGGAAGCCGTCGCTGATCGGTGTCGCGTGGGGGCCTTCCTGGAGGACGGCGGTGACCCGGCGGTGGCCGAGGGCGGCGAAGTGGCCGACGGCGACGGCGGCGCCGTGGGCGCGGTCGGTGCGCACCCGGTCGAGGCCGGCGGCGGGGTTGCCGGGTGGTGCGGAGCGTTCGACCAGGACGACGGGCACCCCGCAGCGGGTGAGCCACTCCTCCTGCCCGCCGGTGGGGACGCCGCCGAACCAGCTGGATGCCACCAGCAGGCCCTGGGCGCCGCCCGCGATCAGGTGTTCGGCCTGGACGGAGTCCTCGGTGTCGACGTAGCCGGAGACGCCGAGGACGAGCCGGCCGCCTCGGGCGCCGACCGTTTCGCGCGCGCCGTTCACGATGTCGGTGAAGATGGACACGGTGGTCGGCACGATCATGCCGATCACTGCGCCTTCGGGGGTGTCGTACGACCGGTCGGTGGGGGCCTGCCGGACGGTGGCGCCGGTGTGGTCGCCCGGCCAGACGACCGCTCCGTGCATCCGGCGCAGCATGCCGCGGGTGGCGAGGGTCTCGACGTCGCGGCGCAGGGTGACGGCGGAGACGCCGAGTTCGGCCGCCAGTTCGGCGACGCGGAGGCTGCCCCGCTCACGGACGAGTTCGAGCACGCGCTCGTGGCGCTGGTCGACGTGCAGTCGCATGGGCTCCCCCTGGACAGTGATCCCGAGCCGGATTTCGGGCCGCTCACTCTACGCCCACAGCCGTATCGACCGTTTCCAATCAATACGATCGATCCGGTGTTCGAACGCACACCTCGCACTGCACTCAGTTCCCTCACATCTCCACAGTTGCTGCACTGAGTGTCACATTGCCGGTCCGGGTGCTACGTTCCCGTCCATGAGCTCCAGCAGTGCGGCGCCGGCCGCCAAACCGCCGATGCGGGACGCCCTGGTCGCGGCGGCCTTCCGGCTCTTCTCGGAACACGGCTACGAGCAGACCACGGTGGACGACATCGTGGCGCTCGCCGGAGTCGGCCGGCGCTCCTTTTTCCGTTACTTCCCCGCCAAGGAGGACGTGGTCTTCCCTGACCACGAGCGCTGTCTCGCCGACATGACGGCCTTCCTCGCGGCGGGCGGCGAGGAGTGCGAGCCGGTGCGGCGGGTGTGCGACTCGGCCCGGATGGTGCTGCACATGTACGCGGAGAACCCGGCGTTCTCCGTGCAGCGCTACCACCTCACCCGCAAGGTGGCGGGCCTGCGGGCGTCCGAGCTGTCGGTGGTGTGGCGGTACGAGCGCGCGATGGCCGGATATCTGCGCGGCCGGTTCACCGGGCGCCCCGACGGAACGCTGCGGGCCGATGTGATCGCGGCCGCGGTGGTCGCCGCGCACAACAACGCGCTGCGCTCCTGGCTGCGTTCGGACGGCCGGGGCGACGCGGTCGCGGCGCTGGACCACGCGCTGGGGTATGTGCAGCGGGAGTTCGGGCGCCCGCAGGAGACGGCGGCCGCGGCGGGCGGCCGTACCACCGTGTGGCCCGGGTCGGCGCCGGACGACGAGGACGCGCCGCGCCCCGACGACGTGCTGGTCCTCGTCACCCGCCGGGACGCCCCGCTGTGGCGGGTGGTGCAGGAACTGGAGACGGCGTCGCACCGCGCCTGAGCGGTCGGCACGGCGGACGCGCGGGTGGCCCCGGGAGTAATTTAGGGGTACCGAGTGCCTTTACGAGTGACACTGAGTGCCATACCCTGTCGGTCATGCGCGGTGGCCAGGCCGCCGGGCGCACGCGTGCACGGGACACGCACGCGGGATTCCGGCCGAGTGCAGGGAGTTGACCAGGATGTACCACCACGAAGTGAGCGCCCCGTATGCGGTGGCCGGCTCCGCGACGGGTGTGCTCGATCCCGCCCCCGCGGACTCCAGGGACGCCCTCCACTTCCAGCGCTGCACCTGGTGCGGCACCGCGATGTACCACCGGCTGCTGTGTCCGGTGTGCCAGGGCAGTGAGCTGTGCACCGAGCGCAGCGAGGGGATCGGTACGGTCCGCCACTCCACGGTGGTGCACCGCAACACCCCGGCGGCGCGCAATGTCTCGCTGATCGAGATGGCCGAGGGCTTCGTCGTACGCGGCCGGGTGATGGGCCCGGCGGTCGGCATTCACAGCGGTGACCGGGTGCGGCTGTCGACCACCAAGGACCCGGTGCGCGGTGAGCCGGTCTTCCAGCTGGTGGACGAGCCGTACCGGGCCTGGACCTGACCCGCCCGCCCGCCGGACCCGCTGCACACCCCACTCTCGTACTCCTGATCCCCCTACATGTGATCCACCACTTCCCCTCCACAGGCAACCCACAGGCTCCGCGTTCCGTCCTCCGGGAGCGAGGGGCCCCGGGACGGCCGGGGCGCCCGGGGTCGGGGGTCGAGGAGGAACAGTGGTCCGTGCCCGGCGCATATGGGTCACCGCCGCCGCGTTATGCGCGGTGGCGGGAGTGTCTCCAGGGGTGGCGGTCGCCCAGGGTCAACCACCGTCAGCGGCAGCCGCGTTGGCGTCATCGGACGGTCATGGGGCGCTGCCGCCCGGCTGGCGGCTGACCGGCGGGGCTTCGGCGCCCCGCCTTGAGTGGCGCTCCGACCGGCCGGTGCCGATGGGGGACGCGCGGGTCGAATTCCGTTCCGATGGGCGCCTGTTGGGCGTGCCGAAGCCGGATGCGGACGGCCGCACGTTCCGTCTCCCGCTCGACGGGAAGCAGTCGGGCGGCCCGCACGGGCTCGCCGGGCTCGGCCGCCCCGACGGGCTCCAGGTCTGGTCCGGCGGCCGGCGGCTGGACGGCCGTACGAGCGGCGGGGCTCCCGCGTCGCCCGCCTCGCCCGTGGCCCCCGTCTCTCCTGCCAAGCCGACTCCCCCGCCGCAGCTCCCGGCGAACGGCGTCGACCCGGGCAAGCCGGGCGCCTACCGCACCAAGACCGGTGAGTACACCCTGGATTCGGTACGGCTGCCGGGCTTCGCGAAGCCGGTGGAGATGCGAGCGGTGGTCGTCGCTCCCGTCGGCGCCCCCGGCAAGCGGCCGCTCGCGCTGTTCCTGCACGGCCGGCACTCCACCTGCTACCGGGGCGACGAGATCAGCATCGACTGGCCCTGCACGTCGGGCTACCGGTCGGTGCCGAGCTATCGCGGCTATCTGCGCGACCAGCAACTCCTGGCATCGCAGGGTTACCTGACGGTGTCGATCGCGGCGAACGGCATCAACGGGCAGGACAACGACACGGAGGACGGCGGCGCCCAGGCCCGCTCCTCCCTGATCCGGCTCCACCTCGGCCACTGGGCCGACTGGGCGAAGAACCCCGGGTCCGCGCCGGCGGTCGTCCGTTCAGCGCCCCGCGCCGACCTGTCCCGGGTGCTGCTCGTCGGGCACTCCCGGGGCGGCGAGGGCGTCAACCGGGCGGCCCTGGACAGCCTCTACCCGCCGCCCGCCGACAGGGACGGCTATCACGGCGCGGTGCGCTGGACCGTGCGCGGCACGGTGCTGATCGGCCCCACCGCCTTCGGCCAGAACCCGGTGCCCGATGTGCCCTCGGTGTCGGTCCTGCCGGGCTGCGACGGCGATGTCTCCGACCTGGAAGGCGAGTTGTACGTCGACGGGACGCGCGCGGTCACCGGCGGCAGCGCGCTGCACAGTGCCGTGTACGTCGTCGGCGCCGACCACAACTTCTTCAACTCCGAGTGGACGCCCGGCACGTCGGCGGCGCCCGCCGAGGACGACTTCTACGACGACCCGGAGCGGCCGGATCCGGTGTGCGGCAAGCACGCCGCGACCCGGCTCTCCGCCGACCGGCAGCACCGCGCCGGTTCGGTGTACATCGCGGCGGCCGCGCGGCTGTTCGTGGCCGGCGACGACCGGGTGCGGCCGCTGCTGGACGGCTCCGGGAAGCGGGCGCCCTCGGCGGATCCGGCGCGGGTCATCAGCCATGCCGTGGGGGCGCGCCGCGGCGGCGGGTTCCTGCCGGACGGCGGGGTCTCGGTGAGCGGCGGCAAGCTGTGCTCCGTCGTGGCCACCAGCCCGGCCGAGCGCTGCCTCGGCGACGACGCGAGCGGTTCCTCGCCGCACTTCGCGCAGTGGGGGACCGATCAGGAGGCCGGGCGGCACGCGATCGCGGTGCGCTGGACGCACACCGGCGCCCGGACCCGGGTGACGTCGCAGCGGCCGCTGTCCCTGGCCGGTGCGAAGGATCTGGCGCTCCGGCTGTTCGTGCCGCCCAACTCCCGTGGCGCACAGTTCGATGTGACCCTCACCGACACCGGCGGGCACCGTGCGACGCTGGGCCGGATCCATGCGGACGGCCTGCCCGGCAGTGAGCGGACCGCCTCCTACTGGGCCCGCGAGTTCCGGGTCCCGCTGACGGCCGCCGGCCGTGCGCATGTCGATCTGCGGTCGGTCAAGTCCATGGAACTGACGGCGCGTTCGGCCTCCGGGCGGGCCTGGCTCGTCGACGCGTGGGGCTGGCAGCCGGGGACGCCCGCGGTGCGTACGGCGGCGCTGCCGCGGGTGGACCTCGGCCGGCTGACGGTGGCCGAGGGTGACTCGGGCACGCGCACCTACCGTGTCCCGGCCCGGGTGTCGGGGCACGGCAGCGGCCAGGTCCGTGTCTACGTCCTCGACCCGGCCACCGGCCATGCCACGGACCGGCTGGTCACGGTGCACCCGGGCGGCCGGGACATCGATGTGCCGATCAAGGTCGTGGGCAACACCCGCTACGGTTCGGACGTGACGTACGACGTGCTGGTCAAGGCGGTGCACGGCGCCGTCGTCGGGTCCTACGGGGGCGGTGTCACGGTGCGCGACGACGATCCCGCGCCCACCATGACCGTCACTCCGATCGCGAACCGGGTCACGGAGGGGCAGTCCCTCACCTGGCGCGTGTCGCTGTCGGAGCCGGTCGACGTGGACATGAGCGCCATGTTCGCCGCCACCGCGCCGACCGCGGGTGCGGAGCTGTCCACCAAGGACGTCCCCGCCGCGTGGCTGCGCGATGCCTCCGGTGAATCCCCGGACCCGGAGCGTCCGTTGTCCAAGGTCAGCGGTCTCTACCTCTGGGTCGACATCCCCGCGCACCGGACGAGCGCGGACATCACGCTGCCCACGGTCAAGGACAAGGTCGCCGAGCCGGCGGAGTCCGTACGGTTCCAGCAGCTCGACGACATGACGGGCGAACCCCGTAAGAACGGGCTGGTGTTGGAGGGTTCGGTGCTGAACGCCTCCTGATCCGGGGGTGGTTCCGGGTGGCTCGCGGCGGTCAGTCGTCGAGGGTCACCCGGATGCCGACCGTGCCGTCCGTGCCGCGCCGCAGTCTGCTGCCCAGGAGGGTGAGGCGGCCGAGGATGCCGTACTTGCGGGCGATCAGGGCGCGGTAGCGGGCGGTGGTGGCCGGGTCGGTGATCTCGGCGGTGGCGGGGAGTTGGTCGCCGGTGGGGTTGCCGCGCACGTCACAGGGGCCGGCGAGGATGTCGGCGCGGTGGCGGATGCGTTTGACCTTGAAGCTGTCGGCGGTCGTCCAGACGCCGAGGCTCGCGCCGTCCCGGACCACCCAGACCGGGGTGGCCACGGGGGTGCCGTTCCTGCGGAAGCTGGTGACCAGCAGGTACTTTCCGGCGGCGAGCCGGGCCTGGCGCGAGTCGTCGTCCATGACGCCGAGTCTAGGCGTTCGCTCACTTCAGGGCGGCGGCCATGCGGTGCACGGCCTCGGTGAGGATCTCCGGTGACGTCGCGAGGTTGAGGCGGGCGTGGCCCGCGCCGCCGGTGCCGAAGGGAAGACCGGCGGACAGGGCGACCCGGCCGCGGTCCAGGAAGACCTGGGCGGGGTCATCACCGAGGCCGAGGGCGCGGCAGTCGAGCCAGGCGAGATAGGTCGCCTCCCCGGGGTGGACGCGGACCGCGGGCAGGTGCTCGGCGAGCAGGTCGGCCAGCAGCAGCCGGTTGTCCCGGATCCCGGTGCGCAGGGCGTCGAGCCAGCCCGTGGCCGCACGCAGGGCTGCGGTGTGCGCGATGATCGCGACATGGCTGGCGCCGTGGCCGACCTCCTCCGGCATCCGGGCGAGATCGGCGGCGGCCCCGGGACCGGCCAGGGCAAGGGCGGCTTTGAGACCCGGCAGGTTCCAGCCCTTGGAGGCCGACATGAGCGAGAGGCCCCGGGCGGCGGCGGGCAGGCTGAGGTACGGCACGAAGGGGGTGCCGGGGGCGGTGAGCGGGGCGTGGATCTCGTCCGCGACGACCCGCACACCATGGCGTTCGGCCAGTTCCGCGACGGCCGTCAGCTCGGCGGCGGTGTGCACCGTACCGGTGGGGTTGTGCGGGCTGCACAGCAGGTAGGCGGCGCGTCCGCCGCGCGCCGTGGCCTCCCGGAAGGCGTCCTCCAGGGCCGCCAGGTCGAGGCGCAGGTCCGCGCCGAGCGGGGCTTCCACCACGCGGCGGTCCATATGGGTGATGAACAGGAAGAACGGCGGGTACACCGGCGGGTTGACGATCACCGGATCGCCCGCATCGGTCACCAGTTTGATCATTTCGACCACTCCGAGCATGACGTCCGGAACGATCGCCGTGCGGTCCGTCGTGATCCCGTCCCAGTGCCAGCGGCGGGCCGCGAAAGCGGCGAGGGCCTCGGCATAGGCGGTGCCCGCCGGATACCCGGTGTCGCCCAGGGCGAGGGCGTCGGTGACGGCGCGGACGACGGGTGGGGCGAGGGGTACGTCCATCTCGGCCACCCACAGCGGCAGGACGTCCTCGGGGTAGGTGCGCCACTTCATGCTCGTACGACGGCGCAGCCGCTCCAGGTCGAGGGCGCGCAGCGGATCCGGTTCGCCGGCGGTGTCGTGCGGGAAGCTGGTCATGAGGCACAAGATAGGGGGCTGTGCGGTGACCCGGAACGGTGCGGACGAGGCGGGCGCGGCGGTGGTGCGCCGCCGGGAGGTCGCCGGTGACGAGTCGGGGTCGGACGGGGAGAACCTGACCGGTGGCAACACCGAGGTGTTCGCGCACGCGAGCGTGGAGCTGCCGGTGGACGTGGCGGCGGAGTGCGTACGGGAGATCAGGCACCGGATCCGTTCGCCCGCCGAGGAGTACAAGGCGAACCATGTGCTGCGGGAGAAGCACCGGGCGGTGCTGGAGTGGCTCCTGGCCGAGGCGGGCCCGATCCATGGGTACGCCCATGTGGAGCTGACGGAGAAGGCGTACTTGGTGGTGGAGCGGACCGTCGAGCTGCTGCTCGGGGACACGGCCGAGGCCGGTCCGCTGTACCGGTGGGGGCCCGGCGCCTTCGGGGAGCCGGGCTGGCGGGTGTTTCTGCGCGCGGCGAACCGTCTGCTGCGGGTCCGTCCCGACGGTGATCCGCTCACCGTCGTCGATCAGTTCTTCCGTACGATCGACACGCTCACGCGGGCCGGGCCGGGGACCGAGGCGGCGCGGATCCTGCGCCGGCTGTCCGCGGCACGCGCCGGCGCGGACGCCTACCGGGAGCATGTGCGGGCCGCCCCTCCGCTGTTCCCGGTGCTGAACCCGTTGTTCCCGGCGCTCCGGCGCACGGCCGCCCGCTGGAGCGCGGGCGGGGTGCCGGTGACGCTGGTGCACGATCAGCAGAACGCGCTGACGCCGGGCCGGATCGCGGCGATCGTGCAGGGCGCCCGGCGTGACGGGATCGCGCTCGACGGTGTGCGGCTCGTCGACTCCCGTGCCGACGCCCGGGTGCAGATCGCCGACTTCCTCGCCGGAGTCGCCCGCCGGATCACCTCCGGCCAACTGGCCCAAGGCGGTGACCCGTTCCTGATCAGTGCCCTGCGCCCGTACATCGGCGAGGGGGTGCCGACGGGTCCGGTACCGGAATCGGACGGACCGGCGGCGCGGGGCAACTCGGGGGATTAGATTGCGCCTTGAAGGTTGAACCACTTCTCCAGGCACCCCAGGAGCTGACGCACGTGACCGACAACCCCGCAGCCACCAACGACGTGGCGGTGTCGCTGCGCGCCCGTATCAACACCAGCCAGCCGCACACGGCGCGGATCTGGAACTACTGGCTCGGCGGCAAGGACAATTACGAGGTCGACCGGGCGGCCGGCGACCAGATCCGCCAACTGCACCCGGGCATCGGGGAGTACGCGCGCGCGGACCGGCTGTTCCTGGGCCGGGCCGTGCGGCATCTGGTCGAGGAGGCGGGCATCCGCCAGTTCCTCGACGTCGGCACGGGGCTGCCCACCGCCGACAACACGCACGAGGTCGCCCAGCGCATCGCGCCGGAGTCGCGGATCGTGTACGTGGACAACGACCCGCTGGTGCTGGCGCACGCGCGGGCGCTGCTGACGAGTACGCCGGAGGGTCGTACCGACTATCTGGACGAGGATCTGCGCAATGTGGACGCGATCCTCGAACACGCCTCGAAGACGCTGGACTTCAGTGAGCCGGTCGCGCTGATACTGCTCGGTGTGGTCATCTTCATCGGCGAGGACGACGAGGCGTACGGGCTCGTGCGGACGCTGATGGACCGGCTTCCGGCGGGCAGCCATCTGGTGCTTTCGCACACGGTCACGCATCCCTCGATGCCGGACGTGGACGAGGCGGTGAAGTTCTGGAACGAGCACGGCACACCGAAGCTGACCCAGCGCACGCCGGCGGACGTCACGCGGTTCTTCGACGGTTTTCAGCTGCTGGAGCCGGGGGTGGTCTCCTGCTCGCGCTGGCGCCCGGAGCACGACAACGGGGCCGAGCCGGAGGAGGTCGCCATGTTCGGCGGGGTGGCCCGCAAGGACTGAGGAGGATCTGGGGACCCGCGACTCCCGATCGGGGTCGCGGGTTCGCGTCGCGAGGTCAGACGTCCCGGTACGGCCGTGGGGCCGCGGCGGCCCACTCCATCACGAGGCGCTGGTACTGCTTGCGCTGCTCGCTGGTCAGCGTCCCGCCCGATCGGCGCCACAGGGCCCGGATCTCCTCGTTGACCTCCGCGGCCGATCGCTCGGAGGCGGCTTCAAGAGTGGTGGACATGCTGTGAAGCATATGCCGATCGAGGTGAAGGCGCTGTGAGCAAGTACCTTCGATGCGGACATTTCGGACCGTGTTGCTCATCACGTCAATGTGTCAAGGGGCGTACGGGAGTTCACACCCGACCCTCACCCGACGGCCGCTCCGGGACCGCCGGACGAGGGTGAGCAACGGCACAGCGCCCGATCGAAGTGACCGGGGTGATCGGGCGATCGCTTCGCTCAGGTGCCGGGCTTGTGGCCGTACACGAAGACATCGTCGCCCGTCCGCAGCAGCGACCAGTACTTCTTGGCGTCCTTCGGGGTCATGTTGACGCAGCCGTGCGAGCCGGGCGGGTTCCACATGCTCAGGCCGACCGAGTGGAACGCCTCGCCGCCGTTGAAGAACTGGCTGTAGGGCATCGACACGTCGTAGAGCGTCGAGACGTGGTGGAGGTCACGCCAGTAGACCTTCGTCAGGCCGGTGCGGGTGACGAAGCCCTTGCGGCCGGTGCGCACGGGTACCGGGCCGTAGACGAGCTTCTTGCCGTCCTGGATCCAGCTGAGCTGGTGCGTGAGGTCCACGCAGGCGATCCGGCCCTTGTTCACCGGGCACTTGCCGCTCTTGTTCGGGTTCTTCCCCACGGCCTTCTGCTGGTTGATGAGGTCCATCACACCCCAGGTGACGGGCCCCGCGTAGCCGATGGTGGGGGTGATGCCGTTCTTCGCCTGGAAGGCGCGGATCGCCTTGCAGTCGGCGGCGGACTGGCGGCCGTCGACCGGGCGGCCGAGGAACTTCTCCGCCTGCTTCTGATACGGGCCCGTCGACGTGGTGCAGGAGCTCGTGGCCTGGGCGGGTGCCGCGCCGAGGGCGAGTGTGAGCGGCGCCACCAGACCCGTGAGTCCGAGCGCCACGACACCTCGTCTGCGTATGTCCCCCATGAGGGCTTTTCTCCTTCTTCTGGCAGTTTGCCCAGGGCCTCCCCCGGGGTTTCTTCGTGCGCGATTCCCACGATCTCGGACAAGTAGACCTGATCGGGCGCGTCGAGGTTGCCTTTCTGGTCATGCTGTGACGAAACGGTGAGCTTCCTCACCTTGGAGCCGGCCGTGGGGCGCCGCCGTGGAGGGACCCGCGGGTCCAGGTCCAGGGCGACGGTGATGTCCAGGCCGGTCCTGATGGGCGGCCGCGTCCCGGTGGGCGAGCCGGTCGGTCATCCGGCTCGGGCTCCCGCGCGCCCTGACCGGCTCCAGCAGCACCCGCGCGGTCGGGTACCGGAACCCCATCGACATGTGCGCCACGACCTCCCGTACCCGCCGACCGGCGCAGAGGCTGGGCGCGTCCCGCTGCGCGGGGGTCAACTCCTCGAGAACATTGGCCGATTCGCGGCGTTCGGCGGCGACGAGTGCGGCGATGTCCGGTGCTCTCTCCATAGGCCCCGGCATGGTGAGGACTTCGACGGCACGTCCAAGACCGGGTTCGTATCGCAACTGGCATGATCGGTAGAGGCGTTGAGGAAGCCGGAGCGGGAGTTGGGGCAGCCGCTGTTGGACCGGTCGGTGCGGCCGTACTGCCGTACGCGCGGGCGGCGCCGGCGGCGGTCGACGGGGTCCGGCAGGCCGTGCAGGAGTACACGGGCCTGCGGCGTGGGCGGGCCGGACCTCGCGGTGGCCGGGGTGGCGGACCGGACCCCGCCGCCGGGCCTCGCCCGGGAGGTGTTCGTCGATGTGCCGCTGGTCGTGGCGGCCGTACCGGAGCATCCGCTGGTGGCCGCGCACCCGGACGGGGACGCCGTGTCGCCGGCCGCGCCGGAGGGGCACCGGCTGATCGGTCTGCCGCGCGGGGCGGGGATGCGGACGGTGCTGGAACGGCTGTGCGCCGGGGCCGGGTTCCGGCCGCAGGTCGTGTTCGAGGCCGCGACGCCGGACGCGCTCGCCCGTCTCGCGGCGCGCGGCCTCGGCGTCGCCGTCCTGCCGGGGCCGGACCCCCGCACCGGCCTGCGCGCGCTCTTCCTCTCGCCGACCCGCGCGCCCGCGCCCGCGCGGCCCTCGTCCGGCGGGCCCGGGGGCCGCTGAGCCTGGCAGCGCGGGAGCTGTTGGGCCGACTGCGCGAGGAGTTGCGCGCGGGGAGCTGAACGTGCGGCCGCAACCGGGCCCGTACGAGGGTCAGTTGTGCAGGGCGGCGTGGAAGCCGGTGTGCACGGAGGTGAGGCCGCCGTCGACCACGAGGGTGGTGCCGGTGATCCAGGCGGCGTCGCGGGAGGCGAGGAAGGCGACCGCGGCGGCGATGTCCTCGGGTTCGCCGATCCGGCCGAGCGGGTACAGGGCGCGGACAGCGTCGAGTTCGCCCTCCCGTCCCTCCCACGCCGAGGTGCGCACCGTGCCCGGCGCCACGAGGTTCACCCGGACGCCCCGGGCCGCCGCGTGCCCGGCGAGGGTGCGGGTCAGGGAGCCGAGGCCGGCCTTGGCGGCGCTGTAGGCGTGGTTGCCGAAGTCCTGGAGGCCGTTGACGGAGCCGATGCTCACGATCGCGCCGCGTTTGGAGGCGGCCAGGTGGGGCAGGGCGGCGCGGCAGCAGCGCTGGACGCCGGTCAGGGTGATGTCGAGGTCGCGGGCCCAGGTCTCGTCCGTGCCGTCCTCGAAACGCGGGGTGTCCGGGGTGCAGTGGGCGGCGCAGTTGACCAGGACATCCAGGGAGCCGAAGGCGTCCACGGCGCGGGCCACGGCCGCCTCCACGGCGGCCCGTTCGGCCACATCGCAGCCGAACGCCTCGCCGGCCAGGCCCTGTCGGCGCAGCTCGGCGGCGGTCCGCTCGGCCTCGGCCGGGTCCCGGTCGGTCACCAGGACCCGGCCGCCCTCCTCGGCGAGCCGCCGGGCGACGGCGGCACCGATGCCCCGGGCCGCTCCGGTGACGAGTACCGCGTGTCCCGCGAAACGGGTGTGATCGCTCATGGGGCGACGGTACGGCCGTACCCGCGGTCTTTCACCGTCCCGTGCCGGTGTTCCGTCCAACTCCCCCTCACCGGTAACCCGTTGTGTCGGCGGGCCGCCCCCCGTCCTGGACCTCCTTCAGATAGCGCCAGGCGTCGGGGCGGCTGCCGTCGAGGTCGGTGAAGCCGTACTCACGGGCGAGGCCGCCGCTGGAGAGGGACCGCCCGTTGAAGCGGGCCACAGCGGGGTCGGCGGCCAGGGCGGCGACGGCCCGGCCGGTGAAGCGCGGGCTCTCGGAGATGGCGAAGTGCGGCTCACGCACGAGGGCGTCACGCCAGTTGTCCTCGCGGACACCGAACAGGTCCAGCATCAGTTCGGAGCGCATCCAGCCGGGGGTGAGGGCGACGGCGGTGGCGCCGCGCGGGCCGAGTTCATGGCCGAGGGCGAAGGCCATGCGCAGGACGGCGCTCTTGGCGAGGTCGTAGAAGAGGTTCACGCGATAGGTGTCGCGGTTGTGCTCGGCGGTGCCGTCGGTCATCTCCACGACCAGACCACCGGGTCGGCGCAGCAGCAGGGGCAGCGCGAAGTGGCTGGTGACGGCGTGGGTGTCGATGGCAAGGCGCAGGAGTCTGAGCCCGTTGTCCAGGTCGTGCTCCCACACCGGGGTGTCCCACTCGAAGAGTTTCTCGCCGCCCCAGATGTCGTTGACGAGGATGTCCAGACGGCCCTGTTCGGTCGCGATGCGGTCCACCAGGTCGCGTACGGCGGCCGGTCGCAGGTGGTCGACGGGTACGGCGATGCCGTGGCCGCCGGCGGCGGTGACCAGGTCGGCGGTGTCCTCGATGGTCTCGGGGCGGTCGTACTCGGAGCGCCGGGCGCGGGTGCTGCGGCCGGTGACGTAGACGGTGGCGCCGGCCGCGCCGAGCTCCACGGCGATGCCCCGCCCGGCACCCCGGGTCGCCCCCGCGACCAGGGCGACCCTGCCCGCGAGGTCCCTGAGGTCCTTCAGGTCCTTGAGGTCCTTGAGGTCCTTCGGATCTCCGTGGTCTTCGTCGAGCGGTGCCGGCATGTCGGGCCTCCGTGCGCTGAGCGTGTGCTGTCGTCCCTCAGCGTCACGGAGAAGCCGGACATCTCCTGTCGGGTTTTACCGGGGGGTCGGTCAGCGGGCGAGCCGCTCGGCGACGGCGTCGGTGTCCGGCAGGAACCACAGCTGGTCGCCCTGGTTGGACTCGTGCACGAAGTCCCGCAGGGCGTCGCTCGCCTCGATGTGGGCCGAGATGTCGCCGACGACGGCGAGCCGCACCCGGTAGTTCACGAACTTCTGGACGACGGCGCCCGCGACGCCGGACCGCAGGCGGAAGAACTCCTGCGCGATCCGTGCCACGGGCACCTCGACCAGCTGGGCGTCCTGCCCGAAGGCGTCGCCTATGAGGTCCAGTGCCGCGCGCTCGCCGTCCAGGGGCGGGCCGTCGGGGGCGCAGCGCAGGACGCGGGTGTCGTGCAGGGTCACGAGCGTGTTCGTGGTCATGATCGCGACCCTATGCGCACGATGCGGTTCAGTGCCCGCGTTTGATCCATTCCTCCAGATGAGGGGCCTCGGCGCCGATGGTGGTGGAGTCGCCGTGGCCGGTGAGGACCTTGGTCTCGGGCGGGAGGGTGAGCAGTTTGTCGCGGATGGAGTCGATGATCGTGGGGAAGTGCGAGAAGGAGCGGCCGGTGGCACCGGGGCCGCCCTGGAAGAGGGTGTCGCCGGTGAAGACGGCGCCCAGTGCGGGGTCGTAGAGGCAGACCGCGCCGGGCGCGTGCCCGGGGGTGTGCAGCACGGTGAGGTCGGCGCCGGCCGCCTCGATGACCTGGTCGTCCACGAGGAGCCGGTCGGGGTCGCGGTCGGGGTGGGTCATCCGCCACAGCGACAGGTCGTCGGGGTGCAGCCAGATGACCGCGCCGGTGCGGTCGGCCAGGGCGGGCGCCGCGTCGATGTGGTCGTTGTGGGCGTGCGTGCACACGATGGCGGTGAGCCGGCGGTCGCCGACGGCGCGGGCGATGGCGTCGGCGTCATGGGCGGCGTCGATGACGATCGCCTCATGGTCGTCGCCGACGATCCAGACGTTGTTGTCGACGTCCCAGGTGCCGCCGTCTAGGGTGAACTGCCCCGAGGTGACGAGCCGTTCGATGCGTGCGGTCATCAGAGCACCACCACCGAACGCAGCACGTCGCCCTGGTGCATCCGGTCGAACGCCTTCTCCACCTCGTCCAGTTGGATGGTCTCGGTGACGAACGCGTCGAGCGGCAGCCTGCCTTGCAGATGCAGGTCGATGAGCATCGGAAAGTCGCGGGAGGGCAGGCAGTCGCCGTACCAGCTGGACTTGAGGGCGCCGCCGCGGCCGAAGACGTCCAGCAGGGGCAGTTCGAGCTTCATCTCCGGGGTGGGGACGCCGACGAGGACGACGGTGCCGGCGAGGTCGCGGGCGTAGAAGGCCTGCTGGTACGTCTCCGGGCGGCCGACCGCCTCGATGACGACGTCGGCGCCGAAGCCGCCGGTCAGTTCGCGGACGGCCTCGACCGGGTCGTGCTGCTTGGAGTTGACGGTGTGGGTGGCGCCGAGGGCGCGGGCCTTCTCCAGCTTGCGGTCGTCGATGTCCACGGCGATGATCTTCGCCGCGCCGGCCAGGTCGGCCCCGGCGATGGCCGCGTCGCCGACGCCGCCGCAGCCGATGACGGCGACCGAGTCGCCCCGGCCGACCTGGCCGGTGTTGATGGCGGCGCCGATGCCGGCCATCACACCGCAGCCGAGGAGGCCCGCGACGGCCGGGGAGACGGCCGGGTCGACCTTGGTGCACTGGCCGGCGGCAACCAGGGTCTTCTCGGCGAACGCGCCGATGCCGAGGGCCGGGGAGAGCTCCTGGCCGGTGGCGGCGAGGGTCATCTTCTGCTTCGCGTTGTGGGTGTTGAAGCAGTACCAGGGGCGACCGCGCAGACAGGCCCGGCAATTGCCGCACACGGCACGCCAGTTGAGGATGACGAAGTCACCGGGGGCCACCTCGGTGACGCCGTCGCCGACCGACTCCACCACACCGGCGGCCTCATGGCCGAGGAGGAAGGGGAAGTCGTCGGAGATGCCGCCCTGCTTGTAGTGCAGATCGGTGTGGCAGACACCGCAGGCCTGGACGCGTACGACGGCCTCGCCCGGCCCGGGATCCGGCACCACGATCGTCTCGACTCGTACGGGCTCGTTCTTGCCCGGTGCGATCACGCCGCGTACTTCCTGCGCCATGGTCTGGTTCCTTCCATCGAGTGCTTACGGTGCAGACCCTACGCGCGTCCGATGGGCGGCGGGATCGGCCACGGCGGTGACCGTGGATCTTTCCCTCCGGGGGCACCCGTGGGCACCCGGAGGCGGCCGGAGGCACACGCCCCGAGGAACGCTTATGAATTGCACAAGAGTCGGATCGAATGACGACGTTCGATGATGGCGATTCCTTTGCGAGGTGCGGGCACCCGACCGGTCCGGTGCTTACCCGACCGTGCCTTCATGGGGGCATGCTCGCTGATGGCCGTAAGGGACGTACCGCATTCCTGTTCTCGGCCGGCGCCTCGCCGCGCCCGCAGACGGAACGTGAACTCGCGGCGGCTTTCCCGCTGTTCGCGAAGATGCTGGACGAGCTGTGCGCCCGTCTGGATCCCTATCTCGAACTGCCGTTGAAATGCGTGATGTTCGCGGAGCCCGGCACCCGGACGGCGGCGCTGCTGGGCCGGGCGTCGTACGCCGGGCCGGCGCTGTTCACGCTCCAGGTGGCGCAGTACCGGCTGCTGCGGAGCTGGGGCGCCCGCCCTGATGTGCTGTTCGGGCACGGGGCCGGGCGGATGGCCGCCGCGTACGCCGCCGGGGTCTTCTCGCTCGCGGACTGCTGCCACGCGGTCGGCACCCTGGCCCGGCTGCTGGACGGCGCCCTGGGCGAGGCGGCCCCGCAGGCGCTGCGCACCGCCTACGGCCGTACCCTCGCCACGCTCCACCCCGGCCCGCCGCGGCTCCCCCTCGTCTGCGACATCACCCGCCGCCCGGTCGGCGCCGAGACCGCCGAGCCGGGGTTCTGGCTGCCGGGCCCGGAGACCCGGCGGTTCGCGGAGGTGGCCGCCCTGCTGCACCGGGACGGGGTGCGGACCTGGCTGGAGCTGGGCCCGGCGGACACCTTGACCCGCGCGCTGGCCGAGGACCTGCCGCCCGGCACCACCCCGGCCCCCGGCGCGGCCTACGCCGTGGCCCGGGACTGGGCGGTGCTGAACGCGGGCGGCGGCACTCGGCTGCGCGGCGCCCCGGTGTGGCGCCTCGGCTCAGGCCCCCACGGCCGGGAGCAGGCCGGTCACCGGCGCCACGATGTCGGTGACCTGGTGGAGTTCGCTGAGCTGGTTCAGCTGGCTGACCTGGTTCAGGGACTTGAGCTGCTGGGAGGCCGTGGGCAGCTGGGCCCGCTGCTCGGCGGGGATGTTGCCGGTGGTGAGCGTGTCGAGCACGGTCATCGGGTTGATCTGCCCGGTGTGCGAGGCGCTCGCGTCGGCCGCGCTCGCAAGGGGTGCGGCCAGGCCCGTGACCCCGGCGGCGAGTCCGAGGACGGCGACGATACGGCGTGTTGAGATCATGCCCTCAGCAACGGTGAAGGACCCCGGCCGGACACGGGCGGCGGACCGCGCTCACTCGTGAGGCGGAGCGCGCCCCGTGCGCTTGCCGAGGCCGCCGGGCCGGGGGACGCTCGAAGACGGGGCCCGTACGGTCGGCCGCGCGCCGGACCGCGAGCCCTTGAAGGAGGTCACCATGGGCACCGCGACAGGCTCCGTCTTCGACACCGAGACACTGCGCCGGGGCATCGAGGGGAACACCGGGAACACCCTGCTGTCCCTGTACGCGGACGACGCGGAGATCCGCATCATCGACCGCAACACCCAGCCCAGCCACCCCAAGATCCTGCACGGCCGGGGCGAGATCGCCGAGATGCTCGACGACGTCTACCGCCGCGACATGATCCACAAGTTGGACCGGTGCGTGGTGCAGGGCGACCACGCCGCGTTCACCGAGTCCTGCCAGTACGGGGACGGCACCCGCGTCCTCGCCGAATCCATGATCACCTTGCGGGACGGGAAGATCGCCGAGCAGATTCTGATCCAGGCATGGGACGAGTAGGCAGGAGGTTCGCGCGGATCCAGGTCAGCTCACGGCTGACCTGGACTTTCTCGGCCCGCGCGGTGGTGGGCCGGGCGCGGCCCCGGCGCCGCGGGCCGGTCTCCGCGGCGGGTGTGCCGGTGACGGGCGCGGTGCTGCGGTCGGTCCTGAGGGCGGTGCGTGGACGTCCCCCGGCGGCGGTGCCGCACGCGTCGCGGTTGCCACGGGTGCCGCGGGTGGTGCCGCGGGTCCGGCGCGGACGGACGCGGTGAGCCTTCTCGGCCGTGAGGCTGTTGCGGCACGTGTTGGATCACGCCCGCTCCCCGGCCCCCTGCGTGCCTCGGTTACGCTGTGCACGGGCCGTGACTGGCGCTGAGGTGGAGTACCACCGGGGAGCGGTCCGTATGGTTGCCGCGCGCCTGGGCGTAAGACATCGATCCAGCTCAGGAGTGTGCCGCATGACCCAGGCCCGTCTCATGGACGGAACCGCTCTCGCCCGTCGCATCGTCGAGGACACCGCGCGCAGGGCGGCCGAACTCACCGCGCGTACCGGCGTGGTGCCCTCTCTCGCGACCGTGCTGGTCGGCGAGGACCCGGCGTCCGTGACGTACGTCCGGATGAAGCAGAACCGCTGCCGCAAGGCCGGTATCACCTCCCGGCACGTGGCCCTGCCCGCGAGCACGTCCACCGCCGAACTGGTGGGCACGCTGCGGGAGTTGTCGGCCGATCCGACGGTGCACGGGATCCTGCTCCAGCATCCGGTGGGCGACCATGTCGACGAGCGGGCGGCGTTCGAGGCGATCGCGCCCGAGAAGGACGTCGACGGGGTCACCTTCGCCTCCTTCGCCACGATGAGCTTCGGCCTGCCGGGCTTCGTGTCCTGCACGCCGGGCGGCATCCTGCGGCTGCTGGACGAGTACGGCGTCGAGTTGGCCGGGAAGCGGGCCGTGGTGGTGGGCCGCAGCGCGATCCTCGGCAAGCCGGTGGGCATGCTGCTGCTGGCCAGGGACGCGACGGTGACGTACTGCCACTCGCGCACCCGGGATCTGTCGGCGGCGGTCCGCGAGGCGGACGTCGTCGTCGCGGCGGTCGGCCGGCCGCGGCTGCTGCGGGGCCAGGACATCAAGCCCGGCGCGGTCGTGATCGACGCCGGTTACAACGCCGGGAACGTGGGCGACGTCGACTTCGACTCGGCCGTCGAGCGGGCCTCCCTGATCACCCCGGTCCCGGGTGGCGTCGGCCCGATGACGATCGCCACGCTGCTGGAGCAGACGGTGACGGCGGCGGAGGCCGCCGCAGGAGGGCTTGCGGCGGCCTGACGCTCCCCCACTCCCCCGCTCACCCCTCCGTCAGCACCATCCTGAACCTCGCGCCGCCCGCCATCATCTTCCGGAACGCCGCGTCCGCCTCCGTCAGCGGAACCTTCTCCGTCATCGGGCGGATGCCGTGCAGGACGCTGAACGCCATGGTGTCCTCGACGTCCTGCGAGGTCCCGGAGGGGTGGCCCCGGACCACGCGGGCGGCCATGAGGAGCTGGTTGGGGTTGATGTCGAGGGGGGCGATGTCCGCGCCGATGACGACCAGTTCACCGCGGTGGGTCAGGCCGTCCACGGTGGCGGAGATGGCCTCGGAGTTGCCGGCGGTGCCGAGGACGACCTTGGCGCCGCCGAGGGATTGCAGCGCCTCGGCGACCGGGGTGGCGGCGGTGCTGTCGACGTAGTGGTGGGCGCCGAGCTGCTTGGCGAACTCCGCCTTCTGGGGACCCCGGGCGATCGCGACCGTCTCGAAGCCCATCGCGACCGCGTACTGCACACCGAGGTGCCCGAGGCCGCCGAGACCGAGCACCGCGACCAGGTCGCCGGGGCGTCCCGCGCTGCGCCGCAACCCGTTGAAGGTGGTCACGCCCGCGCAGGCCAGCGGCCCCGCGTCGCTCGCGGCGAGCGCGTCGGGGATCCGGGCCAGGGCGTCGACGGGTGCGATCACCTGCTCGCCGAAGCCGCCGTCGTAGGCCCAGCCCGGCACCTTGAGGCTCTCGCACACGATGAAGTCGCCCTCGCGGCAGGCCCGGCAGTGGCCGCAGCTGCCGCCGAACCAGCCCACGGCCACCCGGTCGCCGACCTGCCAGCCGCGCTCCCCCACGCCCTCGCCCAGCTCCGCGATCCGTCCGGCGATCTCGTGCCCGGGCACCTCGGGGAAGGTGATGCCCGGCACCGCCGCGCTGACGAAGAGCGCGTCGCTGTGGCAGACGCCGCACGCCTCGACGGCGATCCGCGCATGGCCGGGCCCCGGCCGCGGCACCTCGCGCTCGACCACCTCGAACGTGCCGTTCGCGGCGGGCACTTGGGCGACTCGATAGCTGCTCATGGATCTCTCCGGAGAAGGGGGTACGAGCGTGGGCGGGACGGCCGATCGAGGGTGCCGGCCGCCGCTCTCCCGGACGGGCCGGCACGACGGCCCACCCCTTCTCAGCAGAGCAGTTCCGGCGCGATCGCGCGCGCCGAACGGCTTCCGCCGGACCCGGCCACTCAGGCTCCTGCCCTGCGCGGCAGCCGCCGCCCCAGCTCATGGGCCCGGGCCCATGACGCGGAGTGTCAGCCGATCACGCACCGTACAGAAAGACGCTCCTCCTTCGGCAATGGATCAGTGCGCGACAAACCGGCGCCTCAGCGTTCGCCGGGTCCACACCCCGGTCATAGAGTGACCTACATCACGCCGGACCGGCTGATATCGACGCCTGCCCGCACGGTCTGGAGGGCGCATGACGCACATCAAGGTGAACGTGGACGGCACGATCTACGAGGACGACGTGGAGCCGCGGCTGCTCCTCGTCCACTATCTGCGTGACCGTCTCGGTCTGACCGGCACCCCGATCGGC
>NZ_MUNF01000318.1:0-139 GCF_002154555.1 Streptomyces murinus | reverse complement strand
CCCCCGGCATGATCATGGCGGCGCGCGATCTCCTGCGGGAGAACCCGCACCCCACCGCCGAGGAGGTGCGCGGCGCCCTGGAGGGCAACCTCTGCCGCTGCACCGGCTACCAGAACATCGTCCGCGCGGTGCTCGCCGC
>NZ_MUNF01000317.1 GCF_002154555.1 Streptomyces murinus | reverse complement strand
TCGCTGCTGCTGGGCGCGCTGATGCCCCAGTACAGCGCCAGCGCGCCCAGCAGCAGCGACACGTACGGCCAGCTGAACAGCGCGAAGAAGATGGCCCACATCCCGGACAGCAGCGCGAAGCGCGCCCGGCGCTGGACCGGGTCCGTGGGGTCCCAGCGCATGCCCGCGCCGGGGCCGCCCTGACCGCCGCCCTGGCCACTGCCCTGCCCGCCGGGCCCCTGAGGGCCCGCGCCGGGACGCTCGCCGAAGCCGCCGGGGGACCGGCCGGGCTGCCGGTCGCTCCACTGGCTGCCCCACGAGCCGCCGCCCTGCTGGCCCTGGCCACCGTGACCGCCCTGGCCACCACCGGAACCGGAAGGACCGGAGGGACCCGACGCACCGCCCGGGTGCCGCGGCTGCCACGGCCGGTCCGGGGTGCCCTCCGGCGGCGGCGCGAACGGATTGTCCTGCTGCCGTCCGCCCTCGTCACCGCGGCCGTCCCGCCCGGGGCCGCCGTTCTGCCCCTCGCCGGAGCTTCCGGAGCCGCCCCGCGGGGCGTCGGGCGGCGTCGAAGGCCGCTCGCGCAGCAGCACTCCGTCGCGCTCCCCTCCCCGGACCGGTGCTGGCGGGAACGTGAGGAGTCGCAGGCTGCGGACGGGCATCAAAAGAGCGTCTTCCCCTAGATCAACACGGCTGGTCGTCGTGAGCTTCCACCCCGTCAACGTGCCGCACGACGACCGCGTTCCCGGGGCTGCTCCTGTCGATTCCCTGCGAACGCTACCTCCCGGCCACGCACCCGTCCCGTGGGGGCCGTCCGCGGTGCCGGTATCGTTGCTGGCGGTCGGCCGCTTCGTAGACTTCCCCGTATCCCGGGGCGCGAAGCATTCGTACGAATGTACAAACCGCCGACGGTACAGACCGTTTCTTGAGAAAGGGCCCCACCGTGGCCGCCAACCCCGTGGCCAAGCGCCTCGTCGTGCTGGTCTCCGGATCCGGCACCAACCTCCAGGCGCTCCTTGACGGGATCGAGAGCGCCGGAGCCGAGGCGTACGGCGCGCGGATCGTCGCCGTCGGGGCCGACCGCGACGGCATCGAGGGGCTCGCCCGCGCCGAGCGCGCCGGGCTGCCGACCTTCGTGTGCCGGGTGAAGGACCACGCGAGCCGCGAGGAGTGGGACGCCGCCCTCGCCGCGGCGGTCGCGGCGTACGAGCCCGACCTGGTGATCTCCGCAGGGTTCATGAAGATCGTGGGCAAGGAGTTCCTCGCGCGCTTCGGCGGGCGGTTCGTCAACACCCACCCGGCCCTGCTGCCCAGTTTTCCCGGCGCCCACGGGGTCCGCGACGCGCTCGCGTACGGCGCCCGGGTCACCGGCTGCACCGTCCACTTCGTCGACGACGGCGTCGACACCGGGCCGATCATCGCGCAGGGCGTGGTGGAGATCCGGGACGAGGACGACGAGAGCGCGCTGCACGAGCGCATCAAGGAAGTCGAGCGAAGGCTGCTCGTCGAGGTCGTGGGGCGGCTCGCCCGCAACGGCTATCGCATTGAGGGACGAAAGGTAGTTATCCAGTGACCGCCGAGAGCAACAAGCGGCCCCTTCGCAGGGCGCTCGTCAGCGTCTACGACAAGACCGGCCTGGAAGAGCTGGCGCGCGGGCTGCACGAGGCCGGTGTCGAGCTGGTGTCGACCGGTTCCACTGCCTCCCGTATCGCCGCCGCCGGGGTCCCGGTCACCAAGGTCGAGGAGCTGACCGGCTTCCCCGAGTGCCTGGACGGCCGGGTCAAGACCCTGCACCCGAAGGTGCACGCGGGCATCCTCGCCGACCTGCGCCTGGAGGGCCACCGCGCGCAGCTCGACGAGCTGGGCGTGGCGCCGTTCGACCTGGTCGTGGTGAACCTCTACCCGTTCCGCGAGACCGTGGCCTCCGGTGCCTCGGCCGACGAGTGCGTGGAGCAGATCGACATCGGCGGCCCCTCGATGGTCCGCGCCGCCGCCAAGAACCACCCCTCGGTCGCCGTGGTCACCAGCCCCGACCGGTACGCGGACGTCCTCGCGGCCGTCAAGGACGGCGGCTTCGACCTGGCCGCCCGCAAGCGGCTGGCCGCCGAGGCGTTCAAGCACACCGCCGCCTACGACGTGGCCGTCGCCTCCTGGTTCGCCGCCGACTACGCGCCCGTGGACGACTCGGCCTTCCCGGACTTCACCGGCGCCACCTACGAGCGCAAGAACACCCTGCGCTACGGCGAGAACCCGCACCAGGGCGCCGCGCTGTACGTCGACGGCACCGGTGGCCTGGCCGAGGCGGAGCAGCTGCACGGCAAGGAGATGTCGTACAACAACTACACGGACACGGACGCCGCGCGCCGTGCCGCGTACGACCACGCCGAGCCCTGTGTCGCGATCATCAAGCACGCCAACCCCTGCGGCATCGCGGTCGGCGCGGACGTGGCCGAGGCGCACCGCAAGGCGCACGCCTGCGACCCGCTGTCCGCGTTCGGCGGTGTCATCGCCGTGAACCGGCCGGTCAGCAAGGAGATGGCCGAGCAGGTCGCGGAGATCTTCACCGAGGTCATCGTCGCCCCGGACTACGAGGAGGGGGCCCTGGAGGCCCTCACCAAGAAGAAGAACATCCGCGTGCTGAAGGCCCAGGGCGGCCCCGCGAACGCGGTCGAGGCCAAGCCGGTCGACGGCGGTCTGCTGCTCCAGGCCGCCGACCGGCTCCAGGCCGAGGGCGACGACCCCGCCAACTGGACGCTGGCCAGCGGCGAGGCGCTGTCCGCCGAGGAGCTGAAGGACCTCGCCTTCGCCTGGAAGGCGTGCCGCGCGGTGAAGTCCAACGCGATCCTGCTCGCCAAGGACGGCGCCTCGGTCGGCGTCGGCATGGGCCAGGTCAACCGCGTCGACTCCTGCAAGCTCGCGGTCGAGCGGGCCGGCGAGGAGCGCGCCCGGGGCTCCTACGCGGCCTCCGACGCCTTCTTCCCCTTCCCCGACGGCCCGCAGATCCTGATCGACGCCGGTGTCCGCGCGATCGTCCAGCCCGGCGGCTCCGTCCGTGACGAGCTGGCCGTCGAGGCGGCCCAGAAGGCGGGCGTGACCATGTACTTCACGGGCACGCGCCACTTCTTCCACTGAGCCGAGTCAGAGCCACGTCTGAGCTGCGTCTGAGCCGTGTCTGAGCCTCGTCGCACCGAGCGGGCACGCGTACGGCGGCCTCCGGCCCTCCCCCGAGGGGGCCGGAGGCCGCCGCGCCGTATGCCGGGTCAGCAGGGGCGCAGGGAGAAGATCGGGTTCCAGGTGGCGGTGCCGGCCTGGTACGCGGTCGAGGTCCAGCGGACGCTGCCGTCCTGGTTGAAGAACCGGGCGACCGTGCCGGGCGTCTGGTTGTTGGTGAACGGGCCGTCACCGGTCCAGTTGTTCACCGTCCAGGTCTGGCACTTGTAGAAGTCGAACTTGGTGCCCTTGACGACCATGCAGAGATGGCCGTACGCGCAGGCCAGGTCCTGGGCGGCGAGCTTGCCCCGCGGGGCCTTCGTGAGGGTCAGGCCGTCGTAGCGGACCTGGTCCCCCGTCACCTTCAGCGCGGCCGGGTGGCCCGGCAGCACCTGGTCGGCGGTGCGCTCGATGGCGGTGACCCGGGTGCCGTCCGGGGCGGCGGCGGTGGCCGCGGCCGTGGAGCCGGCGAGCAGGGCGGTGGCCGCGACGAGCAGCGCGGCGGGCTTGGCGATATTCACTGTTCCCCCATGTGAACGAGCGAGGTGGTCGCTCCGCCGTGGCGGAGTGGTTCCACCGTCCCAGCCGGGCCCCGGGGCCGGTACCTCGGATGTCTCAGGGTGTGTACCGCGCGAGCCCGCGGGCGACCTTCGCGCAGTACGCGCGGTACTCCGCCGGGATCCCGCCCGCGGCGTCGACCTTCTTGTACGACGTCCGGTACGCGGCCGCGTCCAGCAGCCGCCGGTCACCGGGCAGGTCCGCCCTCATGTGGGCGTCGATGAAGCACAGATAGCGGCCCATCGCCGGGATGGACACCGCCGGGGTCAGCGGGGGCGTGGGGGTCGCGGCGGCGGGGATGCCGTCGTCCCGCATCCACCAGCGCAGCACGGCCGGGGTCCAGCGGGCGATGCCGTACTCGCGGGTGCCCGGGTCGGCGAGGTCCGCGTCGAAGCCGCTCTCGGCCTTCAGCATGGCCGCGATCAGCGCCGGGCTGACATCCGGGCGGGAACAGCGGTGGGCGGCGTCCACGATCAGCCGCCGGTAGCGCACCGGAACGCCCCGGTCGGTGCGCAGTTCGGCGGCGCCGTAGCGGGCCAGGGCCTTGCCGTCGTCGCCGGAGTGCCGGTGGTCGAGGCCGTACCCGAGGAGGGCGGCGAGGGCGGCGGCCGCGAGGGCCAGGACGGTCGTACGGCTACGGCGGCGGCCGGGGCGCGCGAGGCGGGGCAGCCGGGGTGCGCGGCCGGTGCCGGCGGCGGCCGTGACCCGGCGCAGCAGCGCCCCGGTGCCGATCCGGTCGGCGTGCGTACGGGCCAGGCAGTCCCGCACGATCTCCCGCCAGGCGTCCGGGAGTTCGGCCGCAAGGCGCAGTTCCTCGGTGCCGCGCGCATAGGCGACGGCGGCGTCCCGGCGGGCCGAGGGGGTGCCGCCGGGCAGCGGGAAGGAGCCGGTGAGCAGGAGGTGGGCGAGCACGCCGAAGGCCCAGATGTCGGCCGACGGGCGGATCGGGCGGCCGCGTTCGCCGATCTCCGCCCACAGCAGCTCGGGCGGGGTGTAGTCCGGGGTGGAGAAAGCGGGCGTGTAGCCGTGGGTGCCCTCCAGTTCGGCGGCCATGTTGAAGTCGGCGAGCCGCGCCGAACCGTCCGCCATCAGCAGCACGTTGGCCGGCTTGAGATCGCCGTGCACCCAGCCCGCCCGGTGCAACTGGCCCAG
>NZ_MUNF01000316.1 GCF_002154555.1 Streptomyces murinus | reverse complement strand
CGGCCGTCGACCCGCTCCACCAGTTCATCCACGCCGCACACCCTGGCAGAGCCCACCGACAACGCCGCCGGCCGTCCCGACACCCCGGCGCACTATTGCAAGCGCCTGCTTGCAATAGTTAGCGGGGGTGGGGCATGGTGGAGGCATGGCATCGCTGAACGTCGGCAATCTCGGTGAGTACCTGCGCGAACAGCGGCGGAACGCCCAGCTGTCGCTGCGGCAGCTCGCCGAGGCGGCCGGGGTGTCCAATCCGTATCTGAGCCAGATCGAGCGCGGGCTGCGCAAGCCGAGCGCGGAGGTGTTGCAGCAGGTCGCCAAGGCCCTGCGGATCTCCGCCGAGACGCTGTACGTCCGCGCCGGCATCCTCGACGCCGAGCGGGACCGGGACGAGGTGGAGACGCGCGCCGTCATCCTCGCCGATCCCTCGCTGAACGAGCGGCAGAAGCAGGTGCTGCTCCAGATCTACGAGTCCTTCCGCAAGGAGAACGGATTCGGGGCCGGCGAACCCGCGGACGCGGACGGCGCGGAGCAGGGAACGGACGACGACGATGCCGGCTCGCGGCGGACGGCCGGCTGACGCCGGACCAGGGCACCGGGCGCCCACCGCGAACCACACCACCTCAGCCGAACGCGAGATCCGGGAGGACCTGATCACCATGGCCATCACCGACGACCTGCGCAAGACCCTCAGCGACCCGACTCCGCTCTACTTCGCCGCCGGTACCGCCGACCTCGCCCTCCAGCAGGCCAAGAAGGTGCCCGCACTGGTCGAGCAGCTGCGCGCCGAGGCCCCGGCCCGGATCGAGAAGGTGCGCGGCACCGACCCGAAGGCCGTCCAGGAGAAGGCCACCGCCCGGGCCAAGGAGGCCCAGGAGACCCTTCAGACCAAGGTCACCGAGCTGATCGGCGGCTTCGACGTCGACCTGAAGAAGCTCGGCGAGCAGGCCCAGGACCTCGCCCTGCGCGGCGTGGGCGTCGCCGCCGAGTACGCCGTCAAGGCCCGCGAGACCTACGAGAAGGTCGCCGAGCACGGCGAGGCGGCCGTGAAGACCTGGCGCGGCGAGGCCGCCGAGGACATCGAGGACCTGGCCATCGCCGTCGAGGGCAAGCCGGAGCCCGTCGAGGTCAAGGACGAGGCCGGCCGGCCCAAGGTCGCCACGCCCGAGGCCGCCGCGGAGAAGAAGGCCGCCGCCGCCCGGAAGGCCGCGACCGCGCGCAGGACGGCCACCACGAAGAAGCCCACCCCGCCGGCCAAGTGACCGCGCGGGCGGCGGCGGGCCGGGCATCTTTGGGGTGTCCGGCCCGTTCCGCCCGTTCTATGGGTACGGTTGCGGCGTAGGGACCGAGCGGCGGAACAGGGGCGGTGGCAAGCATGCTGATGTTGGGCTTCGCGGGATTCATGGGGATCCTGAAGATCGTCCTCATGGCCCTGGCCGCGTTCGCGCTCGTCGACGCCGCGGTGCGGCGCGAGGACGCCTTCCGCGCGGCCGACAAGCAGAACAAGGTCTTCTGGCTGATCATCCTGGGCCTCGCCCTGGTCGCCAGCGTGATCTTCTCGGTCCTGGCCATCCTGCCGATCGCCGGCGCCGTGGCCAGCATCGTCTACATCGTGGACGTACGCCCCGCGCTCAAGCACGTCACGGGCGGCGGAGGCTACGGCCGTCGCCGCGGCAGCAGCAGCGACGGTCCGTACGGGCCGTACAACGGCGGCCGCTAGCCACCACCGCGGTCGGCGGGCCGCCCTCCGGTACCGGCGGTCACGCCGTCCGGTCCCCCCGGTACCGGCGGCCTACGCCGTCCTGTCCCCCCGGTACCGGCCTACGCCGTCCGGTCCAGCAGGACGACCGCCACGTCGTCCGCCAGCTCGCCCTCGTTGAGCCGGCGCACCTCCTGCACCGCGGCCCGCAGCAGCTCCTCGCCCCGCAGGCCCTCGGCGAGCTGGCGGCGGATCATCTCCACCATGCCGTCCTGGCCGAGCCGCTCCCCGCCGGCCCCGACGCGCCCCTCGATCAGCCCGTCGGTGTAGAGCATCAGGCTCCACTCGGCGCCCAGCTCCACCTGCATCCGCGACCAGCGCGCCCCGGGCAGCATCCCGAGGGCGGGACCGTTGTTGTCGTACGGCAGCAGCCGCGCCGGTACGCCGGGGCGCACCAGCAGCGGGGCCGGATGGCCGGCCAGGCACAGGCCCGCGTGGCGGCCGTCGGGCGCGATGTCCACCGTGCACAGCGTCGCGAAGATCTCCTCGTCCGGGCGCTCGTGCTCCAGCACCTCCTGGAGGGTGCCCAGCAGCTCGTCCCCGCACAGCCCCGCGAGGGTGAGCGCCCGCCAGGCGATCCGCAGCTCCACGCCGAGCGCCGCCTCGTCCGGGCCGTGCCCGCAGACATCGCCGATCATGGCGTGCACCGTGCCGTCGGGGGTGCGCACGGCGTCGTAGAAGTCGCCGCCGAGCAGCGCGCGCGAGCGGCCCGGACGGTACCGGGCCGCGAACCGCAGCGAGGAGCCGTCGAGCAGCGGCGTGGGCAGCAGCCCCCGCTCCAGGCGCCGGTTCTCCTGCGCCCGCAGCCGGCTCTCGGTGAGCCGGCGCTCCGCGGTGTCGGATCGTTTCCGCTCCACTGCGTACCGGACGGCGCGGCTGAGCAGCCGGCTGTCCAGCTCGTCCCGGACGAGGTAGTCCTGCGCGCCGACGCGCACCGCCTCCGCGCCGCGCTCGGCGTCGCCGGAGCCGGTCAGGGCCAGCACGGCATGCCGGGGCGCGAGCTGGAGGACGTGGTGCAGCACGGCCAGCTCGTCATCGGTGTCGCCGCCGCCCGGCGCGGGCAGCGCCAGGTCCAGCAGGATGCAGTGGACGTCGTCGGTGAGCAGCCGCTCGGCCTCGGTGAGGTTGCGGGCGGTGCGGACCCGGACCGGCTTGCCTGCCGAGTCCAGCAGTTCGGGCACGATCGGCGAGCCGACCGGGTCGTCCTCGATCAGCAGCAGGGTGAGAGTGGCGCCGCTCGTGGGCGCGGCGTCGCGGTGGGCCTCTTCCTTGAGGGGGCCGCCGACGGCGCCGGCGGCCTGCGCCTGACCACTCTCCACGGCCGGGATCGCTCTCTGCCGCGGTACGGGTACGGGCATCGTCTGGGTTCCTTCCCTCCCCCCGAGGGCACGGCGGTGTCGAGGGTCTCGACCCACCGACGGGTGACCCTAGCGGGTGGGGCCACCCCGATGGAATGGTGTGAGCCGCGTCGCTCTGGCGCAGGCCACTGTCATATGCCGCTTTCCGTACCGCAGTTGGACAGCGCACCGGGCCCCGGGGGATGACGAAGCTCACGTCCTGCCCCGGTTTGCACGGGGGTTGGCGGTGGAGTGGGTCACATGACCCGCGTCACCGGGGCAAAAGCCGTATAACGCGGGTCACGCGACGCGCCTCACACCCCTGCCGCGGACGGTCGGCACCCCTGTCCCGAGATCGCCCCGAGCGGGCCGACGGCCTCACGCGTCAGGTCGTACGACCCCCAGGATCGGCATCGAACCCGCGCCCGCGACCGTCACCGAACGCCCCGGACGCGGCGCCTGGATGATCGCGCCGTCCCCTATGTACAGGGCGACATGGCTGGCGTCGTCGAAGTAGATGACGAGGTCGCCGGGTCGCATGTCCTTGACGTCGATGTGCTTGAGCTGCTTCCACTGCTCCTGGGAGGTGCGCGGGATGGGGCGGCCGGCCGCGGCCCACGCCTGGGAGGTCAGCCCCGAGCAGTCGAAGGAGTCCGGGCCCGCGGCGCCCCATACGTACGGCTTGCCGAGCTGGGCGGTGGCGAACGCCACGGCCTTCTCGCCCGCCGCGGACGCCTTGCCGTGGATCCGGTCGAGGATGCCGGTGTCCAGCCAGGCGGTCTGCGACTTCAGCGCGGCCTTCTGCTCCAGCTGCGCGAGCCGCTGCCGCTGCTTCTCCTCCAGTGACGACTCCAGCTTCTTCGCGGCGTCGATCTGCTGCTGGATCTTCTTCTTGGCGCTCGCCTTGGCCTTGCGGTCGGTGTCCAGCTTCTTCCACTGGGCGGCCGCGTCGGAGGCGTAGTCCTGCAACTGCTTCTGGGTGTCGGTGCGTTCGCCGATCAGATGGTTGGCCGCCTGCTGGCTCTGGAGGACCAGACCGGCGCCGTCCAGGAACTGGTCCGGGTCGTCGCTGAGCAGGAACTGGGCGGTGGGCGGCACCCCTCCGGTGCGGTACTGCTCCCGGGCCGCCGCGCCTGCCTGGTCCTTGAGCTGGGCGAGCTTCTGCTGCCCGGCCACGATCTTCTTGGCCAGCGAGACGAGCTCGGCGGACTGCTTCTTCGTCTTCTCCTCCGCCGCGTTGTACGCGTCGGTGGCCACGGCCGCGTCGTGGTAGAGCTTGTCCAGCTTCTCGCGGACCTGCTCAAGATCCTTGTCCGGCACGGGTTTCGGGCTTGTGCCGGCCGCCGGACCGGTGTCCTGCGGGGGTGCCGGCGCGGCGAGCGCCGTCCCGGGGGCCGCGAGTACGGCCACCGCGCAGACCACGGTCAGGGCGGCCGCGAGCAGACCGCGCTTGCCCGTACCCATACCTACCCCCCAGCTGATTTACCGTCAGTAACTTACGAACGCCTGAGGGATCGTGCCACGGCCGCGCGCAAAGCGACAGAGGCCATGAGGAAAGTCGGATTTCCCCCGTGACCGGCCAGGACGACGATCACCTCGCCCGTCTGACGAACGACGCGCCGGGTTCGTTCCGTTGCCCGCCCACCCGAAGGGGTGGTTTCAACCGTTCCGGCCCACAATCAGCCCTGCGGCGCCAACGCCCCCCACGCCACCGTCACTTCACCCTGCCGCCAGCGGACCGGCGCGTCCGTCACCGGCCAGTCCGCGGTGAGGGCGCGCACCGTGCGCAGCCAGCGCTGCCGGGCCCCGTACGCGGCGTACGGCGCGGCCGCCGCCCAGGCGCGGTCGAAGTCGCGCAGGAAGGCGTGCACCGGCTCGCCCGGGACATTGCGGTGGATCAGCGCCTTCGGCAGCCGTTCGGCGAGGTCGGAGGGGCGGTCCAGGGAGCCGAGCCGGGTGGCGAAGGTGACGGTCCGCGGCCCCTCGGGCCCGAGCGCCACCCAGACGTGCCGCCGCCCGATCTCGTCGCACGTCCCCTCGACCAGCAGCCCCCCGCGCGAGCCGTCGCCCGCCGGGGCCAGCCGCGCGCACAGCCGCTCCCAGACGGCGGCGACCTGGTCCTCGTCGTACTGGCGCAGCACATTCGCCGCGCGGATCAGCAGTGGCCGTCCGGGCACCGGGACCTCGAAGCCGCCGTGCCGGAAGACCAGCCCCTCGCGCTCGTACGGCCGCGCCGCCGCGACCCGCTCCGGCTCGATCTCGATGCCGACGACCCGGGTGCGGGGAGCGGCGGTGCGCAGCCTGCCGAGCAGTTCCACGGCGGTCCAGGGGGCGGCGCCGTACCCGAGGTCGACGGCGACCGGCTCGGCGGCGCGGCGCAGCTCGGCGCCGTGGACGGCCGCGATCCAGCGGTCCATGCGGCGCAGCCGGTTGGGGTTGGTGGTGCCGCGCGTCACGGTCCCCACGGGACGGCGGGCGGATGCGCGGGTTGCCATGAGTACGAGGGTAAAGGGGGCCGGGAAGGAGACCGGCCGGGGGCCGGGAGGCCCGGGAGCCGGGAAGGGGACAGGTCGGTGGCCGGGTTGAGCCAACCAAGGTAATGATTCGGTAAAGCGGCTTGTTCCGGAAATGGCCGGCACCCCGCCCGCTGTTGCACCCCCTTGGAGGGCGCAGGCGAGTCCTCCGTCCGGCATGCCCGCAGCAAGGAGGACCGCCACGTGAGCCAGTACGCCAGCAGGCTCGGGCGCCGCTCCCCGTCCGCCGCGCCCCGGCTACGGCTGCTCCGCAGGCCCCGCAGGGTCGCGATGCTCTCCGTGCACACCTCTCCCCTGCACCAGCCCGGCACCGGCGACGCGGGCGGTATGAACGTCTACATCGTCGAGCTGGCCCAGCGGCTCGCCGCGCTCGGCATCGAGGTGGAGGTCTTCACCCGGGCCACCGCGGGCGATCTGCCGCCCACCGTCCAGCTCGCCCCCGGCGTCCTGGTCCGGCACGTCGACGCGGGCCCCTACGAGGGCCTCGCCAAGGAGGAGCTGCCCGCCCAGCTGTGCGCCTTCACACACGGCGTGATGCAGGCCTGGGCCGGCCACCGCCCCGGCTACTACGACCTGGTCCACTCCCACTACTGGCTCTCCGGCCATGTCGGCTGGCTCGCCGCCCAGCGCTGGGGCGTCCCCCTGGTGCACGCCATGCACACCATGGCCAAGGTCAAGAACGCCAATCTGGCCGCAGGCGACCGCCCCGAGCCCGCCGCCCGGGTCATCGGCGAGACCCAGATCGTCGCCGCCGCCGACCGGCTGATCGCCAACACCGACGACGAGGCCGGCGAACTGGTCCGGCACTACGACGCCGACCCCGGCGCGGTCGCCGTCGTCCACCCCGGCGTCAATCTGGAGCGCTTCCGCCCCGCCGACGGCCGGGCCGCCGCCCGCGCCCGCCTCGGCCTGCCCAAGGACGCCCTGATCCCCCTCTTCGCGGGCCGCATACAGCCCCTGAAGGCCCCGGATGTGCTGCTGCGCGCGGTCGCCGTCCTCCTCGACGAACGCCCCGAGCTGCGCTCCAAGATCCTCGTGCCCGTCGTCGGCGGCCCCAGCGGCAGCGGCCTCGCCAAGCCCGAGGGGCTCCAGAAGCTGGCCGCCCGGCTCGGCATCGCGGATGTCGTACGGTTCCGCCCGCCCGTCGGCCAGGAGCAGCTCGCGGACTGGTTCCGGGCCGCGTCCGTGCTGGTCATGCCGTCCTACAGCGAGTCCTTCGGGCTGGTCGCCATCGAGGCGCAGGCGGCCGGCACCCCGGTGCTCGCCGCCTCGGTCGGCGGGCTGCCGGTGGCGGTGCGCGACGGCGAGACCGGCTTCCTGGTCGAGGGGCACGAACCGGCCGACTACGCGCGCGTCCTCGCCCGGTTCGCCGACGAGCAGGCCCTCACCGCGCGCATGGGCGACGCCGCCGCCCGGCACGCGAGGTCCTTCGGCTGGGACGCGGCGGCCGCGGCGACCGCCGACGTCTATACGGCCGCGACCCAGTCGTACCGCCGTCGCGTACGCTCCCACCATGGGTGATGTCGAGAAGGCAGGGCAGGTCCTGGCGGCCGTCTTCCAGGACGCCGAACTGGAGTGGGAGAACCCCGAGAGGGGGACCTACGTGGTCAAGCTGCCCGGCACCCACAAGCTGTCCACGACCGTCTCCTTCCTCGTCGGCCGGCACTCCCTCTCCCTCAACGCCTTCGTCGTGCGCCACCCCGACGAGAACGAGCCGGGCGTCCACCGCTGGCTCCTGGAGCGCAACCTCAAGCTGTACGGCGTGAGTTACGCCGTCGACCGCCTCGGCGACGTCTACGTCACCGCGCGCCTCCCGCTCGCCTCCGTCACCCCCGACGAGATCGACCGCCTCCTCGGCCAGGTCCTGGAGGCGGCCGACGGCGCCTTCAACTCCCTGCTGGAGCTGGGCTTCGCGACCTCCATCCGCAAGGAGCACGCCTGGCGCGTCTCCCGCGGCGAGTCCACCCGCAACCTGGACGCCTTCAAGCACCTCATCGAGCGCCCGGCCGAGTGAGCCACCGGAGGGGTGCGGTGCCCGGCCGAGCGAGCCACCGGAGCGTTGCGGTGTCCGGCCGAGCGAGCTTCCCGAGGGCTACGGCGCCCGGCCGGGTGGCCCCTCGGAGGGCTGCGGCGCGCGGCCGAGTGAGCCGCGCGGCCGAGTGAGCCGCGTGGGCTACGGCGCCCGGCGCGCCCCGCTCCGATAGCGGCCCGGTGGCACCCCGACCAACTTCCGGAAGTGGCGGGTGAGATGGGCCTGGTCGTAGAACCCGGTCAGGGCCGCCACCTCGCCCGGCGGCAGCCCGTCCAGCAGCAGCCGGCGGGCCCGCCCGACCCGGCGTGACATCAGATACTGGTGCGGCGCGATGCCGTACGCACCGCTGAACGCCCGCACGAGATGGGCGGGATGGGCGTGCAGCAGCCCGGATGCCTCCGTCAGCGAGATGCCGTCGGTGAGCCGGGAGTCCAGCAACTCCCTGAGCTTCCGTGCGAGTTGCGGATCCCGGCGCGGACTCGACGACTCGACGCGCCGCCGCAGATGCCCCCGCAGCCGCTCCCCGACGAGGGTCAGCCTGCTCTCCGCCTCCAGCTCGTCGCCGGGCCGGGCGAGGGCCGCGTGCAGCTGTCCGACCCGCAGCCGCAGCACGGGGTCGCGCAGATCGGGTCCGTCGACGGCCGCCCCGATCAGCTCCTCGCCGAGCCGGCTGCTGTCGAGGTAGACGACCCGCTTGCGGAAGCCGCCGGGGGTCGCGGGGGAGCCGTTGTGCGGCACATGCGGGGGCAGCAGGCTGACCGTGTCGAGCGGGGTGCCGTGCGCGTGCCGGTCGAGGTCGTAGCGGACCGCGCCGTCGTCCACGATGAGCAGCGTCCACGCGTCATGGACGTGCATCGGATAGGCGTACTCGGTGAAATGGGCGTGGAAGACCTCGGTGACGCCCGGCACCCGGGGACGCCACGCGCTCACTTCCTCGCCCGGGGCTCCGCGCGCGGACCCGTTCGCGGCGCCGCTCGTGGCCCTGCTCATGGCCATGCAAACAACGTACAAGACGCCGCCGGGCCGGGATCGGCAGTCTCGTCCCATGAGCACCTCGACCCCCGCCCCGGTCTCCTTCGAGCCCGCCGGGCCCATCCGGTTCGACACCAAGATCGCCGTACTGCTGCGCGCGGACCTGGCCTCCTGGCAGCGGCTGAACGTCACCGCGTTCCTGGTCAGCGGCCTGGGCGCGACGCTGCCCGAGGTGGTCGGCGAGCCCTACGAGGACGCGGACGGCGCCCGCTACCTGCCCATGTTCCGGCAGCCGGTGCTGGTCTTCGAGGGAGAGAAGGAGACCCTGCGCGCGGCCCACGGGCGGGCGCTCGGCCGGGCCCTGCCCTGCGCGGTGTTCACCGCGGACCTGTTCGCCACCGGCAACGACCGCGACAACCGCGCGGCGGTGCGCGCCGTACCGACGGCCGATCTGGATCTGGTCGGGCTCGCGGTGTACGGCCCGCGGGGCGGGGTGGACAAGGTGCTGAAGGGGGCGCGCATGCATCCCTGACGCCCGCGCGCCCCCTTCAGCGGGTGGGGCCAGGGGAGGCGCGGCCGGACCCCCGTACCGGCCGCGCCTCCCCTGGCC
>NZ_MUNF01000315.1 GCF_002154555.1 Streptomyces murinus | reverse complement strand
GCCGTCGGCACCGCCGCCGCCCCCGGCACCGCCGAGCGGTACGCCGTCCATTCCGCCATCGCCCTGCTCACCCTCACCACCGAACGCTCCCGCTCCCTGCACGCCGCCGAGCAGCGCATCGGCACCGCCGTGCTGCGCATGCTGCTCGCCGGGGAACCCGACCACGCCCGCGCCGTCGCCGGCGACCTGTACGGCGGACTGCTGGACGCCCCGTTCCGGATGATCGTCGCCGACTCGGTCCCCGGCGCCCGAGCCACCGCGACCGGCGGCGACCGGCTCGGCACCCTCGCGGAGGCCCTGGAGTCCGCCGCCGCGCGCTCCGGTGAGGCGGTACTGGTCGTACCGGAGGGCGAGCGACTCGTCGTACTGGCCGCGGACGGCGGCGCGGCGGTCGCCGCCTGCGTCGCCTGGGCCGCCGACCTCGAGGCCGCCCGCACCAGCCCCGAGCGCGCGGCCACCGAGGAGGACGAGATCGTCGTAGGACTGTCCGCCCCGGCCGGCCCGATCGCCGCCGCGGCCGCCTACAAGCAGGCCGAACAGTCCCTGTCGGTCGCCCGGCGCCGCGGCCGGGTCCTGGTCGAGCACGAGCAGCTGGCCGCCGGATCCGTGCTGCCGCTGCTCGCCGACGACGCGGTGAAGGCGTTCGCCGACGGGCTGCTGCGACCGCTGTACGAGCATGACGCCACCGGCCGCGGCGACCTGGTCGCCTCGCTGCGCGCCTGGCTCTCCCGGCACGGGCAGTGGGACGCGGCCGCCGCCGACCTGGGCGTGCACCGGCACACGCTGCGCTACCGGATGCGCCGGGTGGAGGAGATCCTCGGGCGTTCCCTGGACGACCCCGACGTACGCATGGAGCTGTGGCTCGCGCTGAAGGCCACCTCGACCGACCAGTAACCGAAGTAGTAGTCCAATCAGTAGTGCCCGTCGCCGCTACTGCTACGGCACGGACAAGCGACCCCCGGCCCCCGCCGTCCTACCGTGGAGCACGAAAGCCAAGGACGCCCCCAAAGACGCCCCCAAACGCGGAAAGGCCGGGAATCGCACATGACTTCCACCCACGCCTTCTGGCTCGCCGGCCGCCAGGTCACCGGTGAGACCACCTTCGACGTCACCTCGTCGTGGGACGGCCGGCTCGTCGGCACCGTCAGCGTGCCGACCGACGCCCAGGTCGAGGAGGCCGTGGCCGCCGCGTACGCCGCCCGCGACGAGTTCGCGGCCACCCCCGCGCACGTACGGGCCGCCGCCCTCGACCACGTGGCCAAGCGCCTCATCGAGCGCACCGAGGAGATCGGTCAGCTGATCTCCGCGGAGAACGGCAAGCCCATCAAGTGGGCCCGCGGCGAGGTCGGCCGTGCCGCCTCGGTGTTCCGCTGGGCCGCCGAGGAGGCCCGCCGGTTCAACGGCGGCGAGGCCCAGCGCCTCGACACCGACGGCGGCGGCGAGGGCCGGCTCGCGCTGGTCCGGCGCTTCCCGAAGGGCGTCGTGCTCGGCATCGCGCCGTTCAACTTCCCGCTGAACCTGTGCGCCCACAAGATCGCCCCGGCGATCGCGGCCGGCGCCCCGATCATCCTCAAGCCGGCCCCGGCCACCCCGCTGTCCGGCCTGGTCATCGGCGAGCTGCTGGCGGAGACCGAGCTGCCGGCCGGCTCCTGGTCGATCCTGCCGGTCGCCAACGACAAGATGCCCGCCCTGGTCCAGGACGAGCGGCTGCCGGTCATCTCCTTCACGGGTTCCGAGAAGGTCGGCTACGCGATCATGGACTCGGTGCCGCGCAAGCACTGCACGCTGGAGCTGGGCGGCAACGGCGCGGCCGTCGTCCTCGGCGACTTCTCCTCGGACGCCGACCTGGACTGGGCCGCGAACCGCATCGCGACCTTCTCCAACTACCAGGGCGGCCAGTCCTGCATCTCCGTGCAGCGCGTGATCGTGGACGCGCCGGTGTACGACCGGCTGCTGCCGCGCATCGTCGCCGCCGTCGAGGCCCAGGTCACCGGCGACCCGAACGACCCGAAGACCGACGTCGGCCCGCTGGTCAGCGAGGACGCCGCCCAGCGCGTGGAGTCCTGGGTCAAGGAGGCCGTGGAGGCCGGCGCCGCGCTGCTCACCGGTGGCGACCGCGACGGCGCCTCGTACGCGCCGACCGTCCTCACCGACCTGCCCTCGGACGTCACCCTCGCCCGCGAGGAGGTCTTCGGACCGGTCCTCAGCGTGCAGAAGGTGCACGGCGAGGCCGAGGCCTTCGCCGCGGTCAACGACTCCAAGTACGGCCTCCAGGCGGGCGTGTTCACCCACGACCTCCAGGCCGCCTTCCGCGCCCACCGCGCCCTTGAGGTCGGCGGCGTGGTCATCGGCGACGTCCCGTCCTACCGCGCCGACCAGATGCCCTACGGCGGCGCCAAGCAGTCCGGCGTCGGCCGCGAGGGCGTCCGCTCCGCGATGGAGGACTACACCTACGAGCGCGTCCTCGTCCTGACGGGCCTCGCGCTCTGACCTGCCGGCAGGTCACATGAACCGACCTGCGACGAACAGGTCGAACCGGAACGGCCGGTGCCCACTGTGCGGGGGCACCGGCCGTTCCACGTTCCCCCTGGCTCACCGAAGGAAACCATGATCTGGTGCCCGCGCTGCGACCAAGGATGGGCCACCGGCGCCCGTGCGGCCTTTGCCGGGCAGCCCTCTCGTGTGACCGAGTTCTGAAAGGTCTTCTGGTGCAAATTTCTCGGCTTCATGGCCTGCTGGGGAGCGGGAGAGGCATCCATGCCTCCGCGGGGGCATGGGAGCAACTGGAAGGGGAGTTGGGCGTCGTCCTGCCCGGCGACTACAAGCAAGTTGTCGACGGCTATGGGCCGGTGCAGCTCAACGGGCATCTCTTTCTGTCTCATCCGGCTACGCGATCGTGGAACCTCGGCGCGTGGATGAAGAGCACGGTCGACGCCTTCTCCGCGAGCGATCTCTCCGACGCGCAGGATTTCTACGAATACCGGATGCCGTTCGCCGAATGGCTCTACCGGTATCTGACGGGAGAGGACATGTTCGGTCCGGGCAGCGCGGTCTTCTGTCCGGGCCCGGTCGTCTTCGAGTCGATGCCGATGGCCGCGGGGGATGAGCCGTGAAGGGGCCAGGGGCCAACGGTACGACGGCGCCCGGAGCCGGAGCCGCAGCTGTGGGGTTTGAAGCCGAACAGGCCACGAACGGGAAACGATTGGATCACCGGTTGTGGGCCTCGGGGTGTGCTGGAGGTTTCGGCGGAGGTGGATCCGGTGGTGTCATACGGTACTTCGCCCTCATTTGAGGAGACGGTTTACCGAGAAGGCTGCTCGGGCGCGCCGGATCTTCCGTTCACAAGTGCGTGGCGAGAGTGTGTGCGACCTGGGTAGTGTGCGCCGTCCGCATTCGCGGGCCGTCCACTTTTTCTTCAAGGGATTTTCGTGAACCTCGACTTCGGTGCTGAGCCCCTCTTTTCCTGGTACGTCGTCCTGCTCTTCATCAGCGGCGCCGCGATGCTGATCCTGGGTGTCATCAACGCCAGTGGTCTCAGCAAGGGTTGGCGGGCGTTCAACGTGATCGCCGGTCTCGGGTTCATGGGCTACGGCATCTACCTCGGGTTCATCTTCCAGGGGGGCACGTACATCGTGTTCTTCAAGGCGTTCATCCTGCCCGTCATGGTCATCGTCAACTTCTTCCGGTCGCTCTCGCGTCGGAAGGCGACGCCCGCCCCGCAGCCGATGGCCGCCCCGTACCCGACGGGTGCCCCCGCCCCGTATCCGATGGCCGGCCAGCAGCCGATGG
>NZ_MUNF01000314.1 GCF_002154555.1 Streptomyces murinus | reverse complement strand
CGGCCCGCCGCCGGCGCGGGCCCGTCACGCCTTCTCCTTACGCGACGGACCGGCGACGGCGGCGGGCCGGACACCGGCCGGTACCCGGGGGGAATCGGCCGGGCCGGACGAACAAGGGGGGTGCCGGTACGGACCCGTGCGGGAGCTGTCCGTGCCGTACTCGCGCGACGTGCGGGAAGATCACCGTGCGGGAGGATCACCGTTCGGGACGGCCGCCGTTCGAAGGGGCCGATATATGCGACGGCCCGCGTTCGAGACGATCGCCGCGCAGTGGAGCGGGTGCCGCGTAAGGGCCGGGAACGCGGCCGGTGCCCGCAGGGGACACGGCCGCTGCCGCTCGGGGGATCCGGCGCCACGGATCCGTGGAATCTGAGGAATTTGTAGCCCCGTCAACCATCGGCGTCAACCCATCGGACCGTTCAACACATCTGTACACAGGGGAAGTTGAGGGTTCGCAGGGCGCGCACGCACCGTCGACACCCTTTTTTCACATCTCCCTTGACCCCAAAATGTAACCGGCGGTAACTTCCTCGAAAGGCTACCGCCGCGTAACGAGAAAGCCCTTGCGCCCGCCGGGAGTGCGAGGAGGCGTCCGCGGCGGCCGCTGTCCGCGCCAGGACATCGCGCCACTGAAGCCCAACCCGCATTGATCCATGCCCATGGGAGCAGACATGGCCTCGTCCCCGGACCTCTCGTCCACCGGCAACACCCCCGAGAACCCGGAAAGCGGTTCACCGTCCGAAGCACCGAGCGGCACCGCGGCCCCCGCGGCCGGCAGACGGGGCCGCGTCCGGGCCCGTCGCGCCGCGGTGATGGCGGTGCCCGCCACCCTCGTCGCCGCCGGCCTCGCGGTCCTCACCGCGCAGGGCGCGCTCGGTGTGCAGTTCTCCATCTCCGGCATGCCGTTCACGGTCGCCGCGAGCCAGCTGGACGGCACCGGCTTCGAACAGTTCGGCGGCCTGGACAACATGGCCGACGGCAGCCCCAACGCCGGTGACACCGGCGGCCAGGTGCTCATCGTCACCTCGGCGATCAAGAAGGCCACCCTGACCAAGCTGTGCCAGAGCGTCGACCTCGGCGGCACCAACCTGCTGATCACCGCGGGCGGCGGCGACACCAAGGTCAGCGCGTCCGATCTGACCACCGACTCCACCGAGATGTCGGGTGACGCCTCGTTCAACCACATCGAGATCGGCAACGACGCGAGCACGCTGACCGAGGCCAACGCGAAGGGCCCGATCGGCGTCTTCAGCCAGCAGGCCGACAGCGTGCACATCGACAATCTGCGGCAGACCAACTACGCGACCACGGCAGGGGTGTTCAAGCTGCCGGGTCTCAAGCTGCGCTTCAGCGACTCGGGTTGCTGAGCGCCGTGGCGGAGAGTCCCCGACCGGTTCCCCGGCGCTCCTTCCGGGCCTGGCGGGCCCGCCGGCCGTTCTGGGGCGGGCTGCTGCTCGCCCTGGGCGGCGGCGAGGTCCTGCTGACCGAGAAGGCGTCACTGAAGGTCGTGATGCACATCGGCATGCAGGGGCTCGCCGGCTATCTGCTGCCGGTCCTGATGGCGCTGCTGGGCCTGCTGGTCCTCTTCAACCCCACCCAGCGGCTCTTCTACTCGATCCTCGGGGTGCTGGCGTCGCTGGGCACCTGGGTCACGTCCAACCTGGGCGGCTTCTTCATCGGCCTGCTGCTCGGTGTCGTCGGCAGCTGTCTCGCCTTCGGCTGGCTGCCGGACCAGGAGCCCCGGGTGAGCCGCCGCAAGCGCCGCCGCCAGGCACGGGCCCTCGCCGAGGAGGCCGGGACGGGCGCCGTGTGACGTCCCGGAACTTTCCGGCCCCACCGTCAGTTTCTACGGTGTTGTAGAAGTTGCCGGTGGGTGCCGCGGGGCACCTGCCGTTGATATGAGGAGCGAGCATGGCCCTGTGGGACCGCGTCAAGGAATCCGCGTCGCAGATGCAGAACCAGCTGGTGGCGAAGAAGAACGACCTGAAGAGCGGCGCCTTCCGGGACGCGAGCATGGCCATGTGCGCCCTCGTGGCCGCAGCGGACGGCACCGTCGACCCCTCGGAGCGCCAGCGCGTGGCCCAGCTCATCGCCACCAATGAGGTGCTCCAGAACTTCCCGGCGGACGATCTGCGCCGCCGCTTCGAGGACAATCTGAACAAGCTCACCACCGACTTCGCCTTCGGCAAGGTGAGCGTCCTCCAGGAGATCGCCAAGGCCAAGAAGAAGCCCGCCGAGGCCCGCGCCGTCATCCAGATCGGCATCGTCATCGGCGGCGCCGACGGCGACTTCGACAAGACCGAGCAGTCCGTCGTCCGCGAGGCCTGCTTCACCCTGGAACTCCCGCCGCACGAGTTCGACCTCTGACCGACGCGACGGGACGGGGGCGCGACCGGAGAACTCCGGCCGCGCCCCCGCCCACGCCCCCGTCAGCTCACCGGCTGAAGCTTGTAGGTGAAGGTGGACTGCCCACCGCAGTCGGCCGGGCCTCCGGTGCGACCGAGGCTGAAGTAGGACCAGAAGGTGATCGTGGACTTGCCGTCCAGCGGCACCGTCTTGTTGATCGCGTACGTCTCGCTGCGGTCGCGGGTGTCGCCGGGCACATCGCCCGAAGCCACCTTGGACCACACCGAGCTGTTGTTGCCCCGCAACAGGTACTGCTCGCCCACGTACGAGGTGACGCCCGCCCGGTAGAACACCTGGATGCTCTTGACCACGATGCTGGTCTTCGTGACGTTCCCGAGCGTCCAGGTCGCGTGCCCCTGGATCCAGGCGTTGCTGAGGCAGCCCGACAGGGTGCTCTGATCCAGTTCGGTGTGGCCGGTGTACACCGTCCTCGTACCGCTGCCCACCGTCACCTTGTTGACGAAGCCGGGAATGTCCTCGGCCTGGGCCGCACCGGTGCTCATCACCATGGCGAGAGTCGCGGTACCCGCGGCCAGCGCGGCCGACAGGGCTCGTCTCTTCATCATCCGTTCCCCCATGTTCCGTGTCGCGCCCACCTGCCTGCGGGCCGCCTTCGCCCACACGCTACGGTCGCTCGCCGGGGGCCGCCTTGACCGTGCATCCCCTCCCCTTGACGCCGCGTCTCATCCTGCGACGCGACCCACCGACGGTGACACTCAGGAGGACGGCAGCATGGCGCACGGCGACTTCGGAACCCGGCACCTGAAGACGGCGGAGCGACTGGCCGCGGCGGACGAGCTGTTCGGCCGGGGCCTGCTGCCGATGCGGCTCCTGAACCGGGCCGGCGACACGTTCGAGGCGTCCGTGCGGCATGTGGACCTCGCCCCGCTGACGGTCGTGAAGTTCTCGGCGACACCCGCCGCCGTACTGCGCACACCGCGGTTGATCCGCCGCGGCGACCCGGAGATGCTCTCGCTCATCGTCCCGGTGGACGCCGGCCTGACCGTGGGCCAGGCCGGGCGGGAGACCGTCGTCCGCGCCGACGAGCTGGCGCTGTACGACAGTTCGCAGCCGTTCCGGATCCAGGTGACCGCGGAGTCGGCCGTACCGGGCGTCACCACGGTCGTCTCCCTCCACGCGCCCCGCGCTCTGCTGGGGCTGCCGCCCGGCGGACTCGACCCCCTGCTGGCACGGCCGTTGCCGGCGGGCCGGGGCGCGCTCTTCGGCCGGACGCTCCATCAGATCCTGAGCGATGTGATCGAGGACGGCACGGGACACCGGCCGGTCGACCTCGCCCGCCTGGGGCACGTCGCCCTCGATCTGGTGACCGCGCTGGTCGCCCATCATCTGGAGGCCGAGGCCCTCGTACCGGAGAGCGTCCACCACCGCACGCTGCTGCTGCGCGTCGACTCCTTCATCCGGCAGCGGTTGCACGACGTGACACTGTCCCCGGCCACAGTCGCCGCCGCGCACCACATCTCGGTCAGCCATCTGCACCGCCTGTTCGAACCCCGCCGGACCACCGTGGCCGCCTCGATCCGGCGGCAGCGCCTGGAACGCGCGCGCCGCGACCTCGCCGACCCGGCGCTGCGCGACATGCCGGTCCATCGCATCGCGGACCGCTGGGGCTTCCGGGGACACCCCACTTTCACCCGGGCGTTCCGCGCCGCGTTCGGCACCTCGCCGCAGGACTACCGCAACAGCGCCCTCGCGGCGACCGCGGACGAGCGGCGCTGAGACGGGGCACGCCGCGAGGCTTCCTGGTCCTGCCAGGAGAACGGCAGGTCCTCGATGCCGAGGGACTCACGGCCGCCGTGGGAGTAGCCGCACAGACCGGTCACCCGGATCGGGCCGGTTCCCTCGTCGATCAGCGCTTCGCCTCGGGGGTCGGCGCCTCGTCGAGGCGGCCGCGGATCCGCTTCGGGTCCGACAGGAGCGACTGGGTCAGGTACGCGCCACCGCGATCGGGGCCGGCCAGGACCGCCACGACCCCGTACCGCGTGACCAACGCGTCCAGACCGACCTCGCCGACCCGGCGCTGCGCGACATGCCGGTCCATCGCCTCGCGGACCGCTGGGGCTTCCGGGGACACCCCACTTTCACCCGGGCGTTCCGCGCCGCGTTCGGCACCTCGCCGCAGGACTACCGCAACAGCGCCCTCGCGGCGACCGCGGACGAGCGGCGCTGAGACGGGGCGCGCCACGGGGCTTCCTGGTCCTGCCAGAAGAACGGCAGGTTCTCGATGCCGAGGAACTCACGGCCGGCGAAGGCAGTAGCGCACAGACCGGCCACCCGGATCGGGCCGGTCCCCTCGTCGAGAGGACTCGCCGACCCCCCGCCGGTACGGGCGCGGGGACGGGGGGACGAGACCGGGTGGGACGGGTCCGCCCGTCAGGCGAGCCCCGCCGACTTCAGCCACGCCTTCGCCACGTCCAGCGGATCCTTGTGCTGGAGTTGGACCTGGGTGTCCAGGTCGAGCAGGGTCGCGGTGTCGAGCTTGGCGGAGACCGCGTTCAGGGCGGCGACGCCCTTCTTGGGCAGAGCGGTCTTGGAGACGACGGGCTGGACGTTCTGGAAGCCGAAGAGGTTCTGCGGGTCCTGGAGGACGACGAACTTCTCCTTGGCGATGGTGGGGTCGGTGCTGAAGATGTCGGCGACCTGGACGTCGTTCTTCGCCAGCGCGGTCTGGGTGAGCGTGCCGCCCGCGTCCAGGGCCTTGAAGGACTTGAAGTCCAGGCCGTAGACGGACTTCAGGCCCGCCAGGCCCTGCTGCCGGGTCTGGAACTCCGGGGAGCCCCCGATCACCAGGTCCCCCGCGACGGCCTTCAGATCGGCGGCGCTGGACCGCGCGGTGAGGTGGTACTTCCGCGCCGTCTCCGCGTTGACCGCCAGGGTGTCCTTGTCTTGCGCCGACGAGGGGTCCAGCAGCGTCAGCTTGGAGGCGAGCTTGGCCTTGATGGCCGCCGTGGTCTCCTCGGCGCTCTTCGGCGTCGCCTTCGGGTCGAGGTAGGCCAGCAGCGCCCCGTTGTACTCGGGCAGTACGGCGACGGAGCCGTTCTTCAGCAGACCGTAGGTGGTCTCGCGGCTGCCGATGTTCGGCTTGTACGTGACGTCGATCCCCTTGGCCTTGAGCGCCTCGCCGTAGATGTCGGCGAGCAGGTTGCTCTCGGGGAAGTTGTTGGAGCCGACGACCACGCCGCCCGACTTGGCGGAGCAGCCCGCGAGCAGGGCCGTCGCCATCGCGAGCGCGACCACCGCCGCCGCGCCCCGGTTCCTCCGTATGGACCTGCTGATCTGGCTTGTTGAAGTCACTACCTGATCCAATCCACGGGCTCGACGCCGAGTCAACGGCGCGCCCGGCTCTTGTAACGCATTCTTGATGAAGGGAAACGAAGGGGAACGCGGGCCGCCCGTCAGGTACTTCTGCGTACACCGCGGGACACGGTGGCCCGGGCGGCCGCCCAGAACAGCAGGAGGGTCACCAGGGCGAGCCCGGCGACCAGCGCGGCGCCGCCCACGACCTTCTCGTAGTCGCGCTGGTAGAGGCCGTCGATGATGTAGCGGCCGAGCCCGCCGAGACCGACGTACGCCGCGATGGTGGCGGTGGAGATGATCTGCACGGCCGCCGTGCGCAGCCCGGAGAGGATCAGCGGCAGCGCGACCGGCACCTCGACCCGGAACAGCACCCGCGTCTCGGACATCCCCATGCCCCGGGCGGCGTCCACCGGGGACGGGTCGACGGTGCGCACCGCCTCGTAGGTGGTGACCAGGATCGGCGGTACGGCGAGCACCACCAGCGGGATCATCACCGGCAGCAGGCCGAGCCCGATCCACAGGACCATCAGCACCAGCAGCCCGAAGCTGGGCAGCGCCCGCCCCGCGGTGGCGATCAGCGCGAGCGCGTTGCCGCCCCGGCCGTAGTGCCCGGTGACCAGGCCGACGGGCAGCCCGATCACGGCGGCGATCAGCAGGGCCTCCAGCGAGTAGCCGATGTGCTCGGCGAGCCGGGTCGGTATGCCGTCGTAGCCGTGCCAGTGGGCGCCGTCGCCGAAGAAGGCGTGGACGAGGTTGAGTACGTTCACCGGGCGGCGCCCTTCCTCGGCATCCAGGGAGTCAGCAGTCGGCGCACGAGGACCAGCAGGGCGTCGGCCAGGACGCCCAACACCGCTGTGGTCAGTACCGAGTTAACGGCCAGGGCGGGCCGGTGGTAGGTGTTGGCGTCGTAGAGCATGTTGCCCAGGGCGCCCTGGTTGCCGATGAGCATGCCGACGCTGACCAGGGACAGGCTGGAGATGACCGCCACCCGCAGGCCCGCGATGATCGCCGGTGCGGCGATGGGGAGTTGGACCTGGAGATAGCGGCGCAGCGGGCCAAAGCCCATCGCCTCGGCGGCGGCCAGTGTCTCCTGGGGCACCGAGCGGACGCCGTCCACGATGCCGGGGACCAGCACCACCAGGCTGTAGACCGCGAGCGGGATCATCACCGTGGTCTCGCTCTGCCCGAAGTAGTCGATGAGGACGACGAAGAAGGCGAGCGAGGGAATGGAGTAGAGCACGGTGGTGAGGCCGAGCACGGGCGGGTAGACCCAGCGGAAGCGGGCGCACAGCTGGGCGATGGGCAGCGCGACGATCAGCCCGGCCAGCACCGGGATCAGCGCCTCGCGCAGATGCAGTCCGACGAGTCCGAGGTAGCTGTACTGGAGGTCGCTCGGCAGATCGAAGAAGCCGTTCATCGGGCGGCCTTCGCCTCGGCGCCGGCCCGGCCGTGCGCGGCGCGGATCGCCTCCCCGACGGCCTGCTGCGACACGACGCCCACGGCGCGCCCGTCGCCGTCCACCGCGACCGCCCACCCGGTCGGCGACAGTACGGCCCCGTCCAGGGCGGTGCGCAGCGAGTCGGTGCCGGGCCTGAACGGCCGCCCGTGGTCCAGGAGTCGGCCCCGGTCGAGAGGTGCACCGGGCTCGGCCCAGCCGAGCGGCCGGCCGTCGGCGTCGGTGACCAGGAGGTAGGGCGCGTCGGCAGCGGCGGCGAGCCGGTCGGCGTCCGCGTCGAGCGGGACGAGCGGCGCGGTGGCGAGCTCCAGTGCGTCGGACGGGAAGAAGGACAGCCGCCGGATGCCCCGGTCGGCGCCGAGGAAGTCCTCCACGAAGGCGTCGGCGGGTGCGCTGAGCAGCTCGGCCGGCGGGGCGAACTGGGCCAGCCGGCCGCCCTCGCGCAGTACGGCGACCATGGTGCCCAGCTTGATCGCCTCGTCGATGTCATGGGTGACGAAGACGATCGTCTTGCCCAACTCGTCCTGGATCCGCAGCAGTTCGTCCTGGAGGCCCTTGCGGACCACGGGGTCGACGGCGGAGAACGGCTCGTCCATCAGCAGCACCGGCGGATCCGCGGCGAGCGCGCGGGCCACCCCGACGCGCTGCTGCTGGCCGCCGGAGAGCTGGTACGGATACCGCTTGGCAAGGGACGCGTCGAGGCCGACCCGCTCCATCAGTTCCGCGGCCCGTCCGCGTGCCTTCTGCTTGCTCCAGCCGAGCAGCCGGGGCACGGTGGCGATGTTGTCGAGGATGGTGCGGTGCTGGAAGAGCCCCGCGTTCTGGATGACGTAACCCATGGAGCGGCGCAGGGAGTTGACCGGCTGCTGCCGGATGTCCGCGCCGTCCAGGAGGATGCTGCCCTCGGTGGGCTCCACCATCCGGTTGATCATCCGCAAGGTCGTCGTCTTGCCGCAGCCGGAGGGCCCGACGAGGACGGTGATCGCGCCGTCCGGTATCTCCAGTGACAGCCGGTCGACCGCGACCGTGCCGTCGTCGTACCGCTTCGTGACTGCATCTATCCGTATCAAAACGCCGAACACCCTCCGGGTCTGACAGCTCTCCGCCCGCCCGCGGCCACGGCACGGCCGACGACGCGCGGGCCGCTGCCGCGAGAGTCTAGACGGCAACGGCCCGGTTCATCCGGCCTGTTCGAGGCGTGTCAGCCCTCCTCGGGCGCCAGCCTCAGTGAGATCGAGTTGATGCAGTACCGCTGGTCGGTGGGGGTCGGATACCCCTCCCCCGCGAAGACATGCCCGAGGTGCGAGCCGCATCGGGCGCAGCGCACCTCGGTGCGGACCATCCCGTGGGAGCGGTCCTCGATCAGCTCCACGGCGTCGGTGTCCTTCGGGTCGAAGAAGGACGGCCAGCCGCAGTGCGAGGCGAACTTGGTCTCCGAGGTGAACAGCTCGGCACCGCAGGCGCGGCAGGAGTAGACGCCCTTGGCCGTGGTGTCCGTGTACTCACCGGTGAACGCGGGCTCGGTACCGGCCTGGCGGAGCACCGCGTACTCGCCCGGACTCAGCTCCGCGCGCCACTGCTCGTCCGGCTTCTCGATGTCGTACGACATGGGTCTCAGCCCCTTACTGCTGCGACAGGCGGTCCAGGATCAGCGGGCCCAGGTCGGTCACATCGCCCGCGCCCATGGTGAGAACGAGATCACCGGGTCCGGCCATTCCCGCGATCACGGCCGGGATCTCCGCCTTGTCGTGCACGGCGGTGACCTCGGCGTTCGCGGTCCGCGCCGAGTCGATGATCAGCTCGCTGGTGATGCCCGGGATCGGGTCCTCGCGGGCCGGGTAGATGTCCAGGACCACCGAGGCGTCGGCGAGCGCCAGGGCCTGGCCCATCTCCTTGCCCAGTTCCTGGGTGCGGGAGAACAGGTGCGGCTGGAAGACGACGAGGATCCGGGCGTCCCCGGCGGCGGCCCGCATGGCCTCCAGGTCCGCGGTCATCTCGGTGGGGTGGTGGGCGTAGGAGTCGATCACCTGCACCCCGGCGGCCTCGCCCTTGAGCTGGAGGCGCCGCTTGACCCCGGTGTAGGCGGCGATGGCGGGCGCCAGCTCGGCGGCCGGGATGCCGAGGGCGGCGCCGGCGGCGAGCGCGGCGACGGCGTTGAGCGCGTAGTGCCGGCCGGGCACGGAGACCGCGAAGGTCAGCTCCTGGCCGTCGATCACCGCGGTGACCAGGCTCTTCAGGCCCTGCGGGACGATGGCGGTGACCCGGACATCGGCGTCCGCGGCCTCGCCGTACGTCACCGTCCGCACCGATCCGGCCAGCCGCCGGGTCAGCTCGCGGGCGCCCTCGTGGTCGGCGGAGATCACCAGGGTGCCGCCGGGCACGATCTTCCCGGCGAAGGTCTCGAAGGACTCGTAGATCTCGTCCATCGAGGCGTAGTTGGCGTGGTGGTCCAGCTCGACGTTGAGGACGATGGCGACCTCGGGCGCGTACTTGTGGAAGCTGCGGTCCGATTCGTCCGCCTCGGCGACGAAGATGTCGCCCGCGCCGTGCAGCGCGTTGGAGCCGGGCGCGTCCAGGTCGCCGCCGATGGCGTACGAGGGCTTCAGGCCCAGTTCGCCGAGCGAGACGGCCAGCATCGAGGTGGTGGTCGTCTTGCCGTGCGTGCCGGCCACGGCGATCGGGCGCAGCCCCTGCATCAGCGCGGCCAGCGCGTCCGAGCGGTGCACGACCGGGATGCCCAGCTCGGCGGCGCGGGCCAGCTCCGGGTTGTCCTCGCGGATCGCCGAGGAGACGACGACACAGCTGGCGTCGTCGGCGAGGTGCCCGGCGGCGTGCCCGAGGTGCACGGTGACCCCGAGCGCCCGCAGCGCCCCCGCGGTCGCCGAGTCCTTGGCGTCGCTGCCCGCGACCTCGGCCCCGCGCTGCGCGAGGATCTTCGCGATCCCCGACATCCCGGCGCCGCCGATGCCGATGAAGTGCGGTCGGTCCATGGCGGCAGGAAGGCCGGGTGCCATGTGTTTCTCCCCAGAGACGGTACGAGCTGAAGCGGGGCCTAGCCTATGCGCTCGGCCCCCGCCTTCGGTGAAGCCCCTACGCCTTGCTGTGCGAGAACAGCTTCAACACCGGCACCCCCACCTTGTGCCGGGCCCGCGAGGCCCAGTCCCGGTGGAAGAACTCCTCCACGTAGTGCGGGTCGGTGAGCACGATCACCTCGTCCGCGCCCACCTCCGCCACCATCGCCTTCAGCGCGTCCAGCGGATGGTCCTCGACCAGCCGCCCGTCGGCCACGCTGCCGGAGGCCCGCAGCGCGGTCACGGAGACGTCCAGGGCCTGCCGGCCGACGCTGCGCGCGTCCTCCCCCTCCGGGGTCTCGTGCTCGCGCACCGCCTCGTCCAGCTCGCCGAGCGCGATGTCGTCGATGGCCCGCAGCAGGCGGTCCGCCTGGTCGCCGCGCGGCTGGAGAAGCACATGGAAGGCGACCGGCTCGTCGCCGTGCAACGTGGTGACGAACTCGACGTCCGCGGACGTCATTGCCTTCTCGATCATCAGAACGCTTGTGAACACCAAACGCCTCTTCTCCTCCGTGGGCCGTGGCCGGACCCCTGCGGAAACCATTTTCCCCCGCGCCTGCACGGGTACTGCGGGTCTAAGTGTGCCCGCCGAAAGCCAAACGGAACGGCAGATTCCGCCGATTTCAGGGCCGACGGTAACGACCGAACAGAAATCCGTCCTCCTCCAGGAGGGACACGAGTTCGAAGCGGCGCGGCACGGCGACCGACGGCCCCCCGGCGACACGCTGCGCGCTCCCCGCCGTGAGCGTCGGCGAAAGGGTCAGACACAGCTCGTCCAGCACCTCGGCGGCGATCAGCTGGCCGAGCAGCCGGGGGCCGCCCTCGGTGAGCAGCCGGTGGTGGCCGAGCGCGGCGAGGGCGCGCACGGCGCGTTCGGGGTCGACGCCCATGCCCTCCCCCGCCACGACCACCCGGGCGCCCGCCTTCTCGGCGGCGGCGACCTTCTCGGGCGCGGCCGCGGCGCCGGTCAGGATCAGCGTGGGCACCAGGGGCGAGGCGAACAGCGGGAGCGAGAAGTCCAGGTCCAGGCTCGCGGTGACGACCGCGATCGCCGGCGCGGGGCCCTGTCCTGCCGCCTCGCGCGCCGCGGCGAACTCCGCCCGTGCGCGGGCCGGGCGGTACCCCTCCTGCCGTACCGTTTCTGCGCCGACGACCACGACATCCGCGAGCGCCCGCAGCGTGCCGAAGATCCGCATGTCGGTGGCGCTGGAGATGGGCTGGGAATGGCCGTCGTGCTGGGCGGCGCCGTCCAACGAGGACACCATGTTGCCGCGCAGCCAGGGGCGCTGCGCCGGGTAGGCGTAGGCGGCGGCCAGCTCGGCGAGGCTCCACTCGCGGTCGGCGCCCGCTGCGCCCCTTTCGCCCCCGCCAAAAGCCTGGGCTGGTGTTTCGTCGGTCACAGGGAACAGGCGTCGCATGTCGTGCAGTGTGACACGGCGCTTAGCATGGGTAACCGTGTCGTCCTCCACCACCGCCCCCGGATCCAGCGCCCTGACCGATGCGGGCCCCCTCTCCCTCTGCGAGCGCGAGCCGCACGTCCCCGCGGACCGGCTGGTCGCCGAGATGGTGCCGCCACCGCGCTTCGACTCGGTCCGCTTCTCGACGTACATACCGGACCCGAACCAGCCCAGCCAGACCGAGGCCGTCACGGTCCTGGAGGGCTTCGCGGCCGGGCTCGGCGGGGCGCACGCCTCCGGCGCGGGCCGGCGCGGCTTCCTCGGCTTCGGCCGGGCGAAGGCGCCCAAGACCCCGGCGGGCCCCCGCGGGGTCTACCTCGACGGCGGGTACGGCGTCGGCAAGACCCATCTGCTCGCCTCCCTGTGGCACGCCACCCCCGCCGAGCCCTCCCGCAAGGCGTTCGGCACCTTCGTGGAGCTGACCAACCTGGTCGGCGCCCTCGGCTTCCAGCAGACCGTGCGGACCCTGTCCGAGCACCGGCTGCTGTGCATCGACGAGTTCGAGCTGGACGACCCGGGCGACACGGTGCTCGTCTCGACGCTGCTCGGCAAGCTGGTCGAGGCCGGGGTCGCGCTCGCCGCCACCTCCAACACGCTGCCCGGCAAACTGGGCGAGGGCCGGTTCGCGGCCGCCGACTTCCTGCGCGAGATCCAGGGCCTGTCCGCCCACTTCCGCGCCCTGCGCATCGACGGCGAGGACTACCGCCACCGGGGTCTGCCCGAGGCGCCCGCGCCGTTCACCGACGAGCAGGTGACCAAGGCGGCGTACGCCACCGAGGGCGCCTCCCTCGACGACTTCCCGCATCTGCTGGACCACCTGGCCAAGGTGCACCCGAGCCGGTACGGCGCGCTGACCGACGATCTGAAGGCGGTCTGCCTCACCGATGTGCGCCCGGTGCCGGACCAGTCGACGGCGCTGCGCCTGGTGGTGCTCGCGGACCGGCTCTACGACCGCGAGGTCCCGGTCCTGGCGTCCGGGCTGCCGTTCGACAAGCTGTTCAGCGAGGAGATGCTGAACGGCGGCTACCGCAAGAAGTACTTCCGCGCGATATCCCGGCTCACGGCGCTCGCCCGGGACGCGAAGGGGCTCGTCGGTTCCTGATCAGAAGGGCCTCGCCGGTTCCCGATCGGAGGGCTCCATCCCCCCATAGGGTGAATTTCCGCCCATGGGGGGCTTTGCCACGCTAATGTCTTTCTTGACCTTCCATTGACCAATGGTTGGCCCGGACGAGAGGCATGGATGGCCCCCTATGCAGCCCCTCATCGACAACGCCCGTAGCTTCGGCGACCGCCCCGAGGAGTTCGCCCGGCACGGCGCCGGACAGTCCCCGCAGGTCCTGTTCATCACCTGCTCCGACTCCCGGGTCGTCCCGGCCCTGATCACCGGCGCCCGCCCCGGCCAGCTGTTCGAGCTGCGCACGGCGGGCAACATCGTCCCGCCGCACACCTCCGCCCACCCCACCAGCGAGGCGGCCACCATCGAGTACGCCGTGGAGGTGCTCGGCGTCCGCGACATCGTGGTCTGCGGCCACTCGCACTGCGGCGCCGTCGGCGCGCTGGTGCGGGGCGACGACCTGACGGCCGTACCGGCCGTGCGCGACTGGCTGGCCCATGCCGCGCCGCGCCCGTCCGGCACGCCGGAGGATCCGGAGGTCGCCGAGGCCGTGCAGTGCCATGTGCTGACCCAGCTGCTGCGGCTGCGCTCGTACCCGTGCGTGCAGCGGGGCCTCACCGAGGGCCGGCTGGGGCTGCACGGCTGGTACTACGAGGTGCACACCGGCGCGGTGCGGACCCATCGACCGGAGACCGACACCTTCGAATCCCTCTGATCCGACCGGCCCGGATCCCGCGTGACCAAAATAGGCATATCGTGGCATCGACGGATGAATCAGACCTCTGGGTGAGGAGGTCGTCATGGTCCAGGAGCTGGTGGGGGCGATCGTCGCGCTGCTCTGCGTCGCCCTGGTGTACACGGGGATGGCGGCCCGCGTGGTCAAGCAGTACGAGCGCGGGGTGCTGTTCCGGCTCGGCCGGGTCGCCGGTGAGGTACGGCCGCCGGGCCTCACGCTGATCATTCCCTTCGTGGACCGGCTGGCGAAGGTCAACATGCAGATCGTCACGCTGCCGATCCCCGCCCAGGAGGGCATCACCCGCGACAACGTCACCGTGCGGGTGGACGCGGTCGTCTACTTCCGGGTGGTCGACGCCACGAGCGCGCTGGTGAAGGTCGAGGACTACAAGTTCGCCGTCTCGCAGATGGCGCAGACCTCGCTGCGTTCGATCATCGGCAAGAGCGACCTGGACGATCTGCTCTCCAACCGCGAGCAGCTCAACCAGGGCCTGGAGCTGATGATCGACAGCCCGGCCGTGGGCTGGGGCATCCAGGTGGACCGGGTCGAGATCAAGGATGTCTCGCTGCCCGACACGATGAAGCGGTCCATGGCCCGCCAGGCCGAGGCGGACCGGGAGCGCCGGGCCCGGATCATCAACGCCGATGCCGAACTCCAGGCGTCCAAGAAGCTCGCCGAGGCCGCCCAGCAGATGTCCGGCACCCCGGCCGCGCTCCAGCTGCGCCTGCTCCAGACGGTGATGGCCGTCTCCGCGGAGAAGAACTCCACCCTGGTCCTGCCGATCCCGGTGGAACTGCTGCACTTCCTGGAGCGCGGCAACCGCCCGGACATACCGCCCACCGAGGGCACGGCGCACCAGACCCCGGAGCAGCCTCCCAAGGAGATCACCCCCGAGGAGACCACCCCGAACGGCGACCGGACACAAGCCCCGGATCTGAACGGCGCCCCCGGCCCCGACCCCGAGATCGGCCGCCACCACCTCACGCCGAACCCCGGAGGAGGCCCGCGCACCGACTAGCGTGCGGGCATGCGCGAGAGCTTGGCGATGGCGGCGGTCGTCCTGATCGCCGCCACGGGCTGCGGAGGCGGCAGGACGGACACGACGACCCCGGCCGCCGCCCGCCATCTCACGGTGACGAACACGGCGTACCAGGGCGGCGGCACCGTCCCCCGCCGCTTCACCTGCGACGGCGCGAACGTCCCGCCCCCGATCGACCTCGCCGGAGTGCCCGCGGACACCCGCTCCCCAGGGCCTGTCTGACCATCACGGTGCGGGATCTCGACGCGCCGGGCGGCACCTTCACCCACTGGCTGATCCGGGACCTCGACGCGAACACCCGCCGGCTGTCCGCCGGGGCGCGTCCGCCGGGCGCCGTCGAGGGCCGCGACAGCTTCGGGCGGACCGGCTACAGCGGCCCCTGCCCGCCGCACGGCGACCGCTCGCACCGCTACGTCCTCACGGTCTACGCC
>NZ_MUNF01000313.1 GCF_002154555.1 Streptomyces murinus | reverse complement strand
CATCGAGCCTCACGAAGATCCGAACCCCAAACAGCCCCTAGTCGAGCCTCTTCAGCGTCAGAGTGATCAGTTAACGTCAAGGTATGGGCATACCTTCGATCACCCCTGGGCAACTGACCACACGAGCAGAGATGGACAAGCTGTTCGGCGGAGGGAGTCAAGGGGGGATCATTTCTTCCAAAACCACCCCAAACATCCTCATTTACGTCGATCACAACAGCGGCAAGAAGTACGGCTACGAGGACGGCTGGCTGGCGGAAGAAGACGAGCTTGGCCCGATCTTCGAGTACACGGGCCAAGGCACCAGTGGAGACCAAACGTTTATGGGCCAGAAGGGGTCTCGAAACGCTGCTGTCCTTTACCACGCAGACCCCGAGAAGACTAAGGCCCTGCACGTCTTCGTCGCGGAGGGCAGGGTCCCCGGCTCGAAGTCCGGCGCCAAGCAGCAGCGGTACATCGGCGAGTTCATCTTGGATGTCGAGCAGCCATACACCGTACGCGAAGCCCACGGCGAGCATGAAGCACAGCGCCGCATCATCGTTTTCCGCCTACGCCCCAAGGGTGCGTACGAGCGTCTCGCCAAGGATGCCATCACCCCCGCACAAGAGACCGTCGCACAAAAGGTTCTGGCGTCCGTCGCAGCGACAAGGCTGTCCGAGCCCAGGATGCCCGAGGTGAGGCTGGTCGCACCGAAGAAGGGGCGGGCCTCGGAGAGCAGGCGCGCGGCTCAGCCCAGCGTCATCGCGGAGCACCGCCAGTCGGACTTCTGCAATTTGTACCTCAAGGAGCTCATCGCACAAGGGCACGAGGTCTTTGCCTACACGATAAAGATCGCCAACACCACCACCATCCTCAAGACTGATCTCTACGACGCCACCACGCATGAGCTCTATTCGGTGCGGGGCGAGAGCTCCCGCGATGAGGTACGCGCGGCGATAGGCCAACTCAAGGACTACGTACGGCACATCAAGCCACATCACCCCAAGCTGACTGCGCTGCTTCCAAAGCAGCCACATGATGACTTGATAGACCTTCTTCACACTGAGGAAATCGACCTCGTCTATCAGACAGACAACGGCTACACCAGAATCTCAGCCAAGTAAGGTCTCCCGTCGCCCTCTTGGAGTCACCATGTCAACTTCACCAGAGCATGAATACCTCTCAAATGCAGCACTCCGCATCATGGAGAGCGCGTCGAACTCTGGCCTCTTCGGCTACACCGAAGGCCAGCGCAAGCTCTTCGACTTCTCCTGCGATCTCAAACAAGACTGGTCGAAGGTCATCGTAGGGCAGACGCTGTGGAAGCATGGCGGCGACGGAATCGACAAGGATCTCAGAACCCTGCTCAATGAGCGCGATATAGCAGCCGCCGTCTATATCGCGCGTCACGAAAGCAAGCTCCGCTCCCGCTTTGCCGAGGTGACCCAGTCCTACCTCGACACACCGATGCGGGACCGCCTGTCCCGTTTGCGGGTCTTCTGGGTCCCGGCAGACTTCGAGGCCAAGGACGAGAACATCAGGGAGTCCATTTACAACGCCCTGAAGGAGGAGATCACCAAGGATCTCCTCCTCCATGTGACTCTCGGTGGCCTCACCCCGCGGGACACCACACGCTTCGCCTCTGCCAAGCGCCCTGGCCTCCCGATCGCCATCCTCTCCTACATCAAGAAGCACGGATACCGAAACAACACCAGGACCGCGAAGGACCTAGACAGAAATCCAAATGCCGTGAAGTACGAGACTGAACGGCTCTTCATACTGGGCTTCTTGGAGAGCGAGAGCCTTCAGGGCGGCATCTATCAAGTCACCGCGAGCGGACAGGCGATGCTCGATATCTGCTCGCGCCTACGCGACTACCTCAAGGGAAACCTCGGCGAGGAGAACACGAACAAAGAACTCGAACACATATGCAGCCTGCTAGGCATAGAGTATCCCTCGATACCGATAACAACACCCCTGGTAAACAAAGACGTCGAACATCAACTGCAAAACCCCACCTTCCTCCTCTTGCAGCATGTGGCTCAAGCTGATTCAGATGGATCCGTGGACTGGCCTGCCCCTTACTTTGCATTGCCGTCGACCACGGATATCGCGGCTGCGAGTTAGCGGAACCGACACCCGTACGTGCATGTCAGGCAGTCACGCCATAGCCGCCGCCAGCTCCGCCCTCCCGAACAACAACGCATACCCCCGCGGCAGTTGAGACAGCACCTGGTCCGTCACGGCAGGGCCGATTGTGGTGGAGATCGCGGTCAGGACCGAGCTGACGTCCCAGCGGGCCGTTGCCGAGGTGGAGTCGGGGATCTGGGTGGACAGCGCGTCCACGAATTCTCGGGCTGTCAGGGGGTGGGGGCGTGGGATCTGGGCGGCGATCAGGTGGCCGGCCTCCGGGGGGAGGGACTGGGCCAGGGC
>NZ_MUNF01000312.1 GCF_002154555.1 Streptomyces murinus | reverse complement strand
AGTGGTCGTACCGGCGAGGTGGAGGCGGCGGGCGGCGGAGGCGCCGCCGGGGAAGGCACTCCGGCAGCCGCGGCCCCGGCCGGTGTGATCGACCCGCGGTTCACCTCGCCGGTACGACCACTCGCAGCCGGACCACCTGCGGTCGGACCACCCGCGGTCCGACCACCCATGGCCGGACCGCCGGCCTGCCTCACGAACGGCAGATACCTCCGCTGCGGCCGCACCACCGCCCGTGGATCCCTCGGCCGCAGGGCCAGCGCCACCGCGATCGTCGCCACCACGGGGACCACCGCGAGCAGGGTCAGGGTCGCCGCGAGCGGGAGGGACTTGCCGGCGGCCAGGAAGGACGCGGCCGCGCCGTCGAACGGCATGCCCGTCAGGTCGCCCCGCAGATGCAGGAAGAGGGAGAGGGCGACGAGTGAGCCCAGGGTGGTGGACAGGGCCGTGACCAGGGCGGAGACGGCCATCAGCCGGGCCGGGCCGAGGCCGATGGCGGAGAGCCCGGGGCGCGGTCGGGTGCCGGGATCGGTGCGGGCCACGGCGAGGGCGAGATACACCGTCGCGGCGACCGGCACCACGCACCAGGCCAGCCGGAGCGCGCCCGAGCCCGCCGCTTCGGGGCGCTTCAAGGCGTAGCCGAGGCAGGACAGCAGCAGGAACCCGGTGCCCGCGGAGGCCGCCGCCACCAGCAGGCGGCGCAGCTGGACGGCGGGCCGGGCAGCGCGGGTCAGACGGAGATCGAGCACGCGGCCCGGCCTCCCGCGTCGGGGATCTCCGGCAGATGTACGGTCCGCACCGGCCGGCCGTCCAGCAGGTTCACCGTGCGGTCGGCCAGGGCCGCGGTCTCCGGGTCGTGGGTGGCGAGGACCACGGTGATGCCGTGCGAGCGGGCGGCGCTGGTGAGGGTGCGCAGCACATGGCCGCGGTCGGCGCGGTGCAGCGGGGCCGTCGGCTCGTCGGCGAACAGCACGGTGGGCGCCGGGGCCAGCGCGCGGGCGATGGAGACCCGCTGGCGTTCGGACTGGCGCAGCCGGTGCGGGCGCTTGCGGGCCGCCTCCCCGATGTCCAGGCGTTCCAGCCACTCCAGCGCGGTGGTCTTGGCCCGGCGGCGGCTGGTGCCGCGCAGCATCAGCGGCAGCGCCGCGTTCTCCCAGGCGTTCAGTTCGGGCACCAGGCCCGGTTCGGGGCCGATCCAGCAGAAGCGGTCGCGGCGCAGCCGCTCGCGGTGCGCCGGGCCGAGGGTGTGCAGGGGCGTGCTGTTGAACCAGACCTCGCCCTCGCACACCGGCTCCAGGCCGGACAGACAGCGCAGCAGGGTCGTCTTGCCGCTGCCCCGGGGGCCGCTGACGGCGAGGATCTCGCCCTCCCGGACGGCGATCGAGACCCCGGCGAGTCCGGGGGAGCCGTCGGGGTGCGTGAAGTGCAGGGAGCGTGCCCAGAGCACGTCGTTGTCCGGCGGAGCCTCCATGGGCGTACACCTCGGTTCTGATCCGTTTTCCCGTGCCCGTTCCTCCATACGGGGGAACGAAGGCAGGGCCGATCGGTCACTGGCACGCTAGGCAGCCGCCGCACGGTGGCCGGACAGCACACGGCCCCGGGCCTCCGTTCTCACTCGAACGGGCGGCTCCGGGGCCGGTCGCGGTCACACCGTCAGCTGATTACAGCTTGGTCCACGCCTCCGTGAGGGTGGCCCGCAGGATCTGCTCGATCTCGTCGAACGTCTCCTGGTTGGAGATCAGCGGCGGGGCGAGCTGGATGACCGGGTCGCCGCGGTCGTCGGCACGGCAGTACAGGCCGTTCTCGAACAGCGCCTTGGAGAGGAAGCCGTACAGGACGCGCTCGGTCTCCTCGTCGCTGAAGGACTCCTTGGTGGCCTTGTCCTTGACCAGCTCGATGCCGTAGAAGAAGCCGTTGCCGCGGACGTCGCCGACGATCGGCAGGTCGTGCAGCTTCTGGAGCGTCTGGAGGAAGTTGCCCTCGTTGTCCAGCACGTGCTGGTTGAGGTTCTCGCGCTCGAACAGGTCGAGGTTGGCGAGGCCGACGGCCGCGGAGACCGGGTGGCCGCCGAAGGTGTAGCCGTGCAGGAAGGTGTTGTCACCCTTGTAGAACGGCTCCGCCAGGCGGTCGGAGACGATGCAGGCGCCGATCGGGGAGTAGCCCGAGGTCATGCCCTTGGCGCAGGTGATCATGTCCGGGACGTAGCCGAACTTGTCGCACGCGAACATGGTGCCGAGGCGGCCGAAGGCGCAGATGACCTCGTCGGAGACGAGCAGCACATCGTACTTGTCGCAGATCTCGCGCACGCGCTGGAAGTAGCCGGGCGGCGGCGGGAAGCAGCCACCGGCGTTCTGCACCGGCTCCAGGAAGACCGCGGCGACGGTGTCCGGGCCCTCGAACAGGATCTCCTGCTCGATCTGGTCGGCGGCCCAGCGGCCGAAGGCCTCCGGGTCGTCACCGAAGAGCGGCGCGCGGTAGATGTTGGTGTTCGGCACCTTGTGCGCGCCCGGCACCAGCGGCTCGAAGGGGGCCTTCAGGCCCGGTAGACCGGTGATGGACAGGGCGCCCTGCGGGGTGCCGTGGTAGGCGACCGCGCGGGAGATGACCTTGTACTTGGTGGGCTTGCCGGTCAGCTTGAAGTACTGCTTGGCCAGCTTCCAGGCGGTCTCGACGGCCTCGCCGCCACCGGTGGTGAAGAAGACCTTGTTCAGGTCGCCGGGGGCGTAGTCGGCGAGGCGCTCGGCGAGCTCGACGGCCTTCGGGTGGGCGTACGACCACACCGGGAAGAAGGCCAGCTCCTGGGCCTGCTTGAACGCGGTCTCGGCGAGCTCCGTGCGGCCGTGCCCGGCCTGGACCACGAACAGGCCCGCGAGACCGTCGAGGTAGCGCTTGCCCTTGTCGTCGTAGACGTAGGTGCCCTCGCCCCGGACGATCGTCGGGACGGGAGAGTTCTCGTACGAGGACATGCGGGTGAAGTGCATCCACAGGTGGTCGTACGCGGTGCGGCTGAGGTCCTTCTGGGTCACGGTTATCGGGTTCCCCACATGTAGGTCTGCTTCTTCAGCTTCATGTATACGAAGCTTTCGGTGGAGCGCACGCCGGGCAGCGCCCGGATGCGTTTGTTGATGACGTCCAGCAGGTGGTCGTCGTCCTCGCACACGATCTCGGCGAGGATGTCGAACGAGCCCGCGGTCATCACCACGTACTCGACTTCCGACATGTCAGTCAGCACGTCAGCGATCGACTCGACATCGCCCTCGACGTGGATGCCCACCATCGCCTGCCGGCGGAAGCCCACGGTGAGCGGGTCCGTGACGGCGACGATCTGCATCACGCCCTGGTCCAGCAGCTTCTGGACGCGCTGGCGCACGGCCGCCTCCGACAGGCCGACGGCCTTGCCGATCGCGGCGTACGGCCGACGGCCGTCCTCCTGGAGCTGCTGAATGATGGCGAGGGAGACGGCGTCCAACGTGGGACTGCCGTTCCTGGACTCGCGGGGCGAGTCCCTCTGGTCTGCGCTTCGACTGGCCACGCGCTCACTGTGCACGAGGTCTCGTCAGTTTCGCAAGCCCCGATCGATGAAATTCGTTGTTTGAGGGATCAAAGCTTGCGGATTTCGCAGAAGTGGCGGCATTGGGGGTGTTGAAAACGTGGGGGTGCCGACTAGGGTGGGGTGTCTCAGTGATCGGACAGCCCCACGGGCCGTCCGGGCTGGACCGCTCGAACCCTCGAACCAGATCAGGAGGCCGGCAGTGAGCACCGAGCTGCGTCGTCTGCGCAACTACATCGACGGTGAGTTCCGGGACGCCGCCGACGGACGGACCACCGAGGTGGTCAACCCCGCGACCGGCGAGGCGTACGCGACCGCGCCGCTGTCCGGACCGGCGGACGTGGACGCCGCCATGGAGGCCGCCGCCCGCGCCTTCCCCGCCTGGCGCGACGCCACGCCGGCCGAGCGCCAGCGGGCCCTGCTGAAGATCGCCGACGCGTTCGAGGAGCGGGCCGAGGAGCTGATCGCGGCCGAGGTGGAGAACACGGGCAAGCCCACCGGGCTCACCCGCTCCGAGGAGATCCCGCCGATGGTCGACCAGATCCGCTTCTTCGCCGGTGCGGCGCGGATGCTGGAGGGCCGCTCGGCCGGCGAGTACATGGAGGGGATGACCTCGATCATCCGCCGCGAGCCGATCGGCGTCTGCGCCCAGGTCGCGCCGTGGAACTACCCGATGATGATGGCCGTATGGAAGTTCGCCCCGGCGCTCGCCGCGGGCAACACCGTGGTGCTCAAGCCCTCGGACACCACCCCCGCCTCCTCGGTGCTGATCGCGGAGATCATCGGCTCGGTGCTGCCCAAGGGCGTCTTCAACGTCATCTGCGGCGACCGTGACACCGGCCGTCTGATGGTCGAGCACGAGACCCCGGCGATGGCCTCCATCACCGGCTCCGTGCGCGCCGGCATGTCGGTCGCCGAGTCCGCGTCCAAGGACCTCAAGCGGGTCCACCTGGAGCTGGGCGGCAAGGCGCCGGTCGTCGTCTTCGAGGACACCGACATCGCCAAGGCCGTCGAGGACATCTCGGTGGCGGGCTTCTTCAACGCCGGGCAGGACTGTACGGCCGCCTGCCGCGTCCTCGTCCACGAGTCGATCCACGACGAGTTCGTGGCCGCGCTCGCCAAGGCCGCCGAGGAGACCAAGACCGGGCAGCCGGACGACGAGGACGTGCTCTACGGCCCGCTGAACAACCCCAACCAGCTCAAGCAGGTCGAGGGCTTCATCGAGCGGCTGCCCGCGCACGCGCGGGTGGAGGCCGGTGGCAAGCGGGTCGGCGACAAGGGCTACTTCTTCGCGCCGACCGTGGTCTCCGGCGTCAAGCAGGATGACGAGATCATCCAGAAGGAGGTCTTCGGGCCGGTCATCACCGTCCAGTCCTTCACGGACGAGGACCAGGCCCTGGAGTTCGCCAACGGCGTGGAGTACGCCCTGGCCTCCTCGGTGTGGACCAAGGACCACGCCCGCGCGATGCGCATGTCCAAGAAGATGGACTTCGGCTGCGTGTGGATCAACACCCACATCCCGCTGGTCGCGGAGATGCCGCACGGCGGCTTCAAGAAGTCCGGCTACGGCAAGGACCTCTCGGCGTACGGCTTCGAGGACTACACCCGGATCAAGCACGTGATGACGTCGCTGGGCTAGCCCTGACGGAACATCACCGGCGGCCCTCGCACAGGTTCACCTTCCTGCGCGGGGGCCGCCTTTTGGCGCACCCGGCTGATCGACAAGGTGTCGGGCAGGGCGCTCCCCGCTCGACGCAGCGTCGATTGTGTGCCCGGACGGGGGAGCGGCATCCTTCCGGGGTGCCCCAGACTTCTTCGCGTACGACCGTGTCCCGCCGTTCCCTGCTGCGCGCGCTCGGCGGCACCGCCGCGCTCGGTGCGCTGGCCGGCTGTGGAGTGCCCGCCGCCTACGTCCGGCCGGGCGACCGCTCGGTGAGTGACGAGTCCGCCTCCGATCACCGGCTGACCTGGGCGAACTGGCCGCTGTACATCGACACCGACGACAAGAACCCGAACCGTCGGCCCACCCTCGACGCGTTCGAGAAGCGCACCGGGATACGCGTGGAGTACGTCGAGGAGATCAACGACAACGACGAGTTCTTCGGCAAGATCAGCCCCGCGCTGATGAACCACCAGTCCACGGGGCGCGATCTGATCGTGATCAGTGACTGGATGTGCGCCCGGTTCGTACGGCTGGGCTGGGTGCAGCAGATGGACCGCGCGCACCAGCCGAACGTGGCGAAGTACCTCGACCCGCTGCTGCGCACGCCCGCCTTCGACAAGGGCCGCAGGTTCACCGTGCCGTGGCAGTCCGGGATCACCGGCATCGCCTACAACCGCAAGAAGCTCGGCCGCGAGATCCGCGCGGTCAAGGACCTCTGGGCGAACGACCTCAAGGGCCGGGTCACCCTCCTGTCCGGCCTGGACGAGTCTTTCGCGCTGCTGATGCAGGGCAACGGCGTGGATGTCACCCGGTGGACCGCGCACGACTTCCACACCATGTGCGACGAGGTGGAACGGCAGGTCCGCCGGGGCCAGATCCGCCGCTTCACCGGCAACGACTACACCAAGGACCTGGTCAGCGGCGACGTCCTGGCCTGCCAGGCGTACTCGGGCGATGTCATCCAGCTCCAGGCGGACAACCCCGACATCCGCTTCGTCGTCCCCGAGGAGGGCGCCGAGCTGTGGTCGGACTCCCTGATGGTCCCCAACCGGGCCGATCACAAGGCCAACGCCGAGCGGCTGGTCGACTACTACTACGACCCCGAGGTCGCCGCGAAGCTGGCCGCCTGGGTCAACTACGTCTGCCCGGTCCCGGCCGCCAAGGACGTCCTGGCCGACGCCGCCGACAAGGACACCGCGGCCCTCGCCGACAACCCCCTGATCTTCCCCGACTCCACGATGCGCTCCCGTCTCGCCATCGCCCGCGACATCACCTCCGCGGAACGCGTGGAGTTCGCCCGGCGCTGGAACCAGATCGTGGGTCTGTGAGCCGCTGATGAAGCACGTCACCGCCGTCTGGCAGGACCACGGGTTCTTCCTGGATCCCCGGGCGTACCTGGCGGAACTGCCGAAGATCCGCGCTGAACTGCCCTCTGGGGCACGGGACTTCGCCTGCGACACCGGGCATTACGACATCCCGGGGGCCACCCGCTGTGTGAAGGATCTGGAGCTGTCCGGGATCCACCTCGCCACCGACAAGAGCGGCTCACTGGTGCTGGAGTTCGCGCCCAACCGGTGGAAGCACGAGGAAGGGCTGCGCATCATCTACTCGGGTGTGCGGCACTTCGCCGTCGACCACCACCGCTCCATCGACTGGCTGCTCGTCGACACCGTGCTGCTGGACGAGATCCTCCCGGACGGGGACGGTGGGTGTACGCACGAGATCGCGCTCACCGACGCCTCGATCACCGTCCGCTGCGCGGATCTGGAGGCGCGCTGGTGCCTCACTTCAGGCCGCTGAGCATCACGCCCCGGATGTAGTGCTTCTGGAGCAGCAGGAAGAGGACGAGGACCGGGAGGATGCTCAGGACCAGGGCGGCCATGACGACCGGCATGGTGCGAGTGGGGTCGACGTAGTCCTGGAGGAGCTGGATGCCGACCGGGAGGGTCATCACGTCCGGGTCGGCGGTGGAGATCAGCAGGGCCCAGATGTACTCGTTCCAGGCGTCCACGAAGGTCAGCAGGGCCAGGGTGACCAGGACCGGTTTGGTCTGGGGCAGGACGATGCGCCACCAGAGGGTGAACTCGCCCGCGCCGTCGAGGCGGGCGGCCTCCAGGATCTCGTCGGGGACGGAGACCATGAACTGCCGCATCAGGAAGATCCCGAACCCGTTGACGAGGAACGGCATCGTGAGCGCCACGACGCTGACGGTCAGCCCCGCGCCGCCCCGCCCGAGCAGATCGTTGCCGCCCGCCAGCGGCCAGTGCACCAGGATCAGGAAGTGCGGGATGAAGAAGAGGAACGGCGGGAACATCATCGTGGCCAGCACCAGCCGGAAGATGAAGTCCCGCCCCCGGAAACGGAGTTTGGCGAGCGCGTACCCGGCGAGCGACGAGGTGAGCAGCACCGAGCCGGTGATCAGCGCCGTCGCGGTGACACTGTTGCGGAACAGCACCGGAAGGTCCAACTGGTCCAGGGCCGCACGGTAGTTGCCGAGGTCGAACCCCTTCGGGAGGAAGCGGTACGGCAGTCTCCCCGACTCGCCCGGCCCCTTGAAGGACGTCATCACCATGTCCAGGAACGGCACCACCATGAGCACGGCACCGGACAGGACCAGCAGATACGACACCCACGGCACCCGCTGACGACGACGGCTCACGCGTCCTCCCCCCGGCGCCGGAACACCCACAACTGCACCAGCGTGATCACCAGCACCACCACGAACAGCACGAACGCGGCCGCGCTCGCCGTACCCCAGTCGCCGTACGAGAACGCCTGCCGGTACATCTCCAGCGCCGCCACCGCCGTCGCGTCTCCGGGACCGCCCTTGGTCATCACCGTGATCAGCGCGAACGACTGGAGCCCGGTGAGGAATTGGGTGATGCACACGAACAGCAGCGAGGGCCGCAGCAACGGCAGCGTGATCTTCCGGAAGACGGTGACGGCACCGGCGCCGTCCAGCTCCGCGGCCTCGTAGTACGAGCGCGGGATCGACTTCAGCCCCGCCGTGAGGACGAGGATCGCCGACCCCGCCGAGGCCCACGCCTGGACGACCACCACCGCGGGCAGTGCCGTGTGCGGATCCTGGAGGAAGGCGACCGAGCCGAGCCCGAGGGCGTTCAGGACGCCGTTGACGAGGCCGCCCGGCTCGTACATGTACTTCCACACATTGCCGACGGCGACCACGGTCGTGACCATCGGCAGGAAGTACAGCGTCCGCCACAGCCCCTGGAACCGCAGCCGGTCGATACAGGTGGCGACGAGCACCGCCCCCGCGAGCGCGATGACCACCGTCCCCAGCGCGAACAGCACCGTGTTGGTGAGGATCGGCGTCAGAAACGTCGATCCCCGCGCGAACAGCCCCGTGAAGTTGGCCGGGCCGACCGGCCGGATGTCCCCGAGATCGAACCCGGACCAGCGCGACATCGACAGCAGCAGCGCGAAGCCGAGCGGCAGCACGAGGAAGACCGCGAAGAACAGCAGGACCGGGGCCAGGAAGAGATAGGCGACGACCGTCTGGCGGCGGCGGGCGCGCGCGGCCAGACCGGGCCCCGGCGGCCGTGCGCGGGACGCGGGCGGTCCGGCCCGCTCCGGGGCGAGCGTGTTCACCACAGCCGCGACACCTCCTGATCGACCTGCCGGCGCGTGCCGCGCAGCGCCTCCGCCACCGACTGCTGACCGGTCCACAGCGCCTCGATATGGGTGCGCAGCAGCGTCTTCGCCTGCTGCGCGCCGGGCATGTTCGGCTCCGGCACCGCGTACGCCAGCGCGTCCAGGAACGGCCGCAGATTCGGGTCCCCGCCCCTGCCGAGCAGCGCCCGCATGTCGTCGGCCCGGCCGGTGAGCGAGCCGACCGACACCTGGAGGGCGCTCATACGGGTCACGCCCTTCGGGCCGGTCCGCTCCGCGTTGAGCCAGCGCAGGAACTCCCAGGCCTCGCGCGGGAACCGGCTGGCCGTGTTGACCCCGAGCAGGAATCCGGTGGCGAGCGTGGCGGGCCGGTCGCCCGCGCGGGGGACGGGTACGGGGGCGACGCCTACCTCCCGGTAGTCCGCGCCCATCAGCGGTTTCAGACTGCCGGTCCACCAGCCCGCGCTGATCACCATGGCCACCTGCCCGGCGGGGAACGCCTGGTAGACGTTGACGCCGGGGGCGCTCGCCCCCTTGCTGACCAGACGGTGCTCCAGCTCGAACACCGCCCGCCCGGCCGGCGAGTCGATCGCGGTGCTCCGGCCGTCCGCGCTGACGAAGGTGCCCCCGGCCGCGTTCAGCAGCGCGAGGGTCTGGCCGACGGTGGTGGAGTCGTCGTACGAGGAGAGCCCGAACCCCTGCACCAGGGTGTTGCCGTACCGGTCCCGGCGCATGGTGCGCTCGGCCGCGTCGGTCAACTCCGGCCAGGTGCGCGGCGGTCGGGGGACACCGGCCGCGCGCAGCAGCCGTGCGTTGTAGTAGAGGGCGTACGTCTGCGTCTCGGTGGGATAGCCGTAGACGCGGCCCCCGACCGACGCGGCGCCGACCGCGGCCGCGCTGTAGCCGCGCCGGATCTCCGCCGTGTGCTCGGGCGGGGCGGGCCGCAGCACCCCGGCCCGGACGAGCTGGCCGGTCCACAGGCAGTACGGCTGGATGATGTCGGCGCCCTGCCCCGCCGCCTGCCGGACCGTGAACGTGGTCAGCAGATCGGTGAACTCCACCGCTTTCGTACGGACCTTGACCCGGTCGTGCGTGGCGTTCCACTCGTCCACCGGGTCCTGGAGCGCCTTCTTCAGCACCCCGCTGGAGTAGTGCGAGAGCAGGGTGAGCACGATCGGATCCCCGGGCCGGCCGGTGCCCTGACGCGGTGCAGCGCAGCCCGCGGTGAGCAGGGCGGAGGGCAGCGCGAGCGCGAAGTGCCGCCGATTCAGGCCGCGTTGGGACCGCGTCACCGGGCGGACTCCCGGCGCAGTACCCGGAACACCCGGGTCGTCTCGAAGCCGGCGGCGCGGTAGAGATGGCCCGCCGGTGACCGCTCGCCGGTCCACAGGAACCACGCCCCGTGCGCGCCGCGCGCCCGCATCCGGGCCAGGACCAGATGGAGCAGGACCTTGCCGAGCCCGGTGCCGCGCAGCTCCTCCAGCACCCCGAACGGCCCGAACCGCTCGACGGCCGACTCGTACGCCCCGTGCATCGCCCACCCCACCAGCCGCCCCCCGGGCTCCCGG
>NZ_MUNF01000311.1 GCF_002154555.1 Streptomyces murinus | reverse complement strand
CGGCGCGGGCAAGACCACCCTGCTCAACCATCTGCTGGCGAACCGCGAGGGACTGCGGGTCGCCGTGATCGTCAACGACATGAGCGAGATCAACATCGATGCCGCGCTGGTGCGCGGGGGCGAGGCCGCGCTCTCCCGTACGGAGGAGCGGCTGGTCGAGATGACCAACGGCTGCATCTGCTGCACGCTCCGGGACGATCTCCTCGAAGAGGTGGAACGCCTCGCCCTGGAGGGCCGGTTCGACTACCTCTTGATCGAGTCGAGCGGCATCTCCGAACCCATGCCGGTGGCCGCCACCTTCTCCTTCGCACGCGACGACGGAGCGACGCTCGACGACCTCACCCGGCTCGACACCATGGTCACCGTGGTGGACGCGGCGGGCTTCCTCGGCGAACTGAGCGCGGGCGACGACCTCGCCGCCCGCGGCCTCGCGCCGTACGAGGACGACGAGCGCACCGTGAGCGATCTGCTCGTCGACCAGGTCGAGTTCGCCGATGTGATCGTCCTGAACAAGCTCGATCTCGTCGACGACGCGTCGGCCGATCGCCTGCGCGGCATCCTGGCCCGGCTCAATCCGGGCGCACGGCTGCTGGACGCCGTACGCGGACGGGTACCCGCCCGCGAGGTGCTCGGGACCGGCCGCTACGACGTCGAACGAGCACAGCTGTCCCCGGGCTGGGTACGGGAGCTCAACGGTGACCACGTCCCCGAGACGGAGGAGTACGGCATCTCGTCCACCCTGTTCCGTGCCGAGCGGCCCTTCCATCCGGGCCGGCTCTGGGAGTTGGTCACCGAGCGGCTCGACAGCGGCGAGTTCGGCAGGGTGCTGCGCAGCAAGGGCTTCTTCACGCTGGCCGGACGCGCCGGGGTGACGGGGCTGTGGTCCCAGGCGGGCGGCGTCGCCCGCTTCGAGCCGGCCGGCACCGACGACGCGGAGCTGCCCCAACAGCACGCCCAGGAACTGGTGTTCATCGGCACGGAACTGGATCCGACCGCGCTGCGCACCGCCTTGGAGGGCTGCCTCCTGGACGGTGAGTGGACCGGCGGCGCGGACCCCTTCCCCTTCTGGGACATCCAGGGAGCCCATGACACCTGCGCCCATGACCAGGACGGCGCGGTGACGCTGCCCGTGTGAGGGCTCCGGGCCGGGTGGTGGTCGCGGCCACGACACCATCCGGCCTGGTGCTGCGGGGGCGTGCGGTGGCGTCGCCGCGACAGCGGTACGGGACGGGGAGCTGCTCGGCTTCGCCACGGCCTGGACCACCCCCGCTTACTTCCCCGACGACCGCTGTCACGCGCAGGCCGCCGCCGGGCTGGGCCCCGACCGCACCTCCGACTGGCTGGTCGGCGCACGCGAGTTGGACGAACTCACCGTCCGCCACCCCGCCCGGGGCACCGGCCTCGCGGCCCGCCTCCTGGAGACGGTCACTGCGGACGCCCCGGGGGGGGGCCGCTGCCGGCTGGTGACCTCCCCGCGGTCGGTCCGGGCCATGTCCTTCTACCGCCACCACGGTTGGACGCAGGCCACGCACCCCTCCCCCGCCGGCCGGGGCGTCGTCGTCAAGGAGAAGCACGATGACGACCGTCACCGCGACCATCGGCACGACCCGCCCCGTGGCCACACTCCTCAACGTCTTCACCGTCGCCCCGGACCGCCAGGACGAACTCATCGCCCTGCTCGCCCGCGCCACCGAGGAGACGATGAAGCACCAACCCGGCTTCAGCTGCGCCGACTTCCACGCCTCCGAGGACGGGGAGCGCGTCATCAACTACGCCCAGTGGGATTCCGAGGACCACTACCGGGCGATGCTCGCCCACCCCGAGGCGCGCGTCCGCATGGACCAGGCGGCGAAGTTCGCGACCGACGTCCAGCCACGACTGTTCCAGGTCCGCTCGACGCACGGCACGGGTCGGCTTCGCTCGCACCAGCAGCCGTGCGCGCTGCGCAGCGGAGTAGGTGACGACCACCGGGCGGCCCCCCGTCCGTCAGATCAGAGGCCGGAGGACGTCGTAGGCCCAGGACGCCAGGGTGGTGGGGGTGGTGGTGCGGACGGTGCGGGGTTGTTCCGGTACGAAGCCGTCCCGCAGGCCGGTCGACATGCCGATGACCGCTTCGACCAGGCCGTCGGTCATGCCGGACGCGCGCAGCAGGTGCCGCATCACGTCGTCGCCCACGCGTTCGACCCGTAGAGGGCGGCCGACGGCGGCGGACACGATCTCCGCGGCCCGGCGCCAGGTGAGATCGGCGGGGCCGTGGACCGCCTGGACATGGCGGCCGGACCAGTGGGTCGTCAGCAGGCGCCCCACGGCGACCTCGGCGATGTCGCGCGGCGCGACCCAGGCGAGCGGCTGGTCCAGCGGAAGGATCACCGGGATCGTGCCGGCCCGGATGGCATCGAGGAGGGACTCCAGATTGCTGAAGAAGTAGCCGCAGCGCAGGTGGGTGACCGTGGCGCCGAGCGCGTCCAGGGCGGTCTCGGTGCCGGCGAGGCCGTCGATCTCACCGGCTCCGTGGCGCAGTTCGGCGCCGACGCTGCTCTGGAAGACGGTCCGCCCGATGCCGTTGGCGCGTACGGCGCTCACCACGCTCGCCGTGGCCTGCGCGTAGTCGCCGAGCGGGTCCGCGCCCGTGGTCGGGGGGTCGACCCAGAAGAGGGCGTCGACCCCGGCGGTGGCCGCGACGACCGCCTCCGGGTCCCGCTGGTCGACCGCGACGGCATCGACCTCGTGACGCACCCCGGGATCGAGCCGGCCGGGGTCACGGGCGAGGACCAACGGCCGAAGCCCGGCCCTGATCAGCAGGGCGACGACGTGACGTCCGACGTTCCCGTTGGGCGTGGTGACCGCGATACGCATGGCCTGGTGTCCCTTCGATCGTGGAGGCCGACAACGCGACACTAGGAGCCGGACCGGACACCTGTTGTCCCCTTTCGGTGAGGGGTCCAGGCGAGGTGAGCGGCGTGTCTGCCGCCCTGTGCGGCGCATCTTGATGGGCCGCACGCGCCTCCCCCGCGGAAAATATCTGTGGTGACGACATAAGAAATCGCCGCAGCGCACGGCAACTATTCCTGCGATCAGAGTCGGCACGGAATTATGGGTCCAGCAGGACGGGCATCGACGTGCTATTGTCGTCATCAGTTGCAGGTGTGGTTGCCAGAAGGTTTTTCCGACGGCTGATCATCACGGCGACACGGACTACGCACAGGGCGTATTCCTGACACCGTCTCCGAAGGGGAAACAAAATGGCTACCGGTACCGTGAAGTGGTTCAACGCGGAAAAGGGCTTCGGCTTCATCGAGCAGGACGGCGGCGGCCCCGACGTCTTCGCCCACTACTCGAACATCGCCACCCAGGGCTTCCGCGAGCTTCTGGAAGGCCAGAAGGTCTCGTTCGACATCGCTCAGGGCCAGAAGGGCCCGACGGCCGAGAACATCGTTCCCGCCTGACGCAGCGACGCTGACGCATACTTCGTAGCTGGGGCCCGCACCTTGGGGTGCGGGCCCCAGCTCGTTTATTTTCAGGGTTATTCGAACCCGCTGTTTTCGGCCCGTATTCGCGATTCTCTGCGCCGCTCATTCCGCTGCGGAAATTCCTTGATACGCGCCCGCATCGAGGAAGGTTCCGCATGAACCCCACGCGCCCCAATCGCACACGCACCACTCGCACATACGACCGCTTCGGAGGAAGCTCCGCCGCAGACCGTTCCCGCGTTCCGCGCCGCTCCACCGGTCACGGAAAACGGCAGCCGGTGCGCGGAGAGTTCGCGCTGCCGAAGACGGACACGCCCGCGCTGCCCGCTGTCGAGTCGTTCGCCGATCTCGAAATGCCGGCGCCGCTGCTGGCCACGCTCGGCCACGAGGGGGTGACCGTGCCGTTTCCGATCCAGGCGGCGACCCTGCCGAACTCCCTGGCCGGCCGCGACGTACTCGGTCGCGGGCGCACCGGATCGGGCAAGACCCTGGCCTTCGGCCTCGCGCTACTGGCCCGTACGGCGGGCCGGCGCGCCGAGTCCCGCCGGCCGCTGGCCCTGGTCCTCGTCCCCACCCGTGAACTGGCCCAGCAGGTAACCGACGCGCTCGCGCCCTACGCCCGTTCCGTGCGGCTGCGGATCGCCACCGTCGTCGGCGGCATGTCCATCGGCAGGCAGGCCGGTGCCCTGCGCGGTGGCGCGGAGGTGGTGGTCGCGACACCCGGCCGCCTCAGGGACCTCATCGACAGGGGCGACTGCCGGCTCGACGACGTCGGCATCACGGTTCTCGACGAGGCCGACCAGATGACCGACATGGGCTTCATGCCCCAGGTCACCGCCCTGCTCGACCTGGTGCGCCCGGAGGGCCAGCGCATGCTGTTCTCGGCCACCCTGGACCGCAACGTCGACCTGCTGGTCCGCCGCTATCTCACCGACCCGGTGGTCCACTCCGTCGACCCGTCGGCCGGTGCCGTCACCACGATGGAACACCACGTCCTGCACGTGCACGACGCCGACAAGCACCGCACGACCACCGAGATCGCGGCCCGGGACGGCCGGGTCATCATGTTCCTGGACACCAAGCACGCCGTGGACCGGCTGACCAAGCACCTGCTGGACAGCGGTGTCCGCGCCGCTGCCCTGCACGGCGGCAGGTCGCAGCCGCAACGCACCCGGACCCTGGCGCAGTTCAAGGACGGGCACGTCACCGTCCTGGTGGCCACCAATGTCGCGGCCCGCGGTATCCACGTCGACAACCTCGACCTCGTCGTCAACGTGGACCCGCCCACCGACCACAAGGACTACCTGCACCGCGGCGGCCGCACGGCACGCGCCGGCGAGACCGGCAGCGTCGTCACCCTGGTGACCCCCTCCCAGCGCCGCGGCGTCACCCGGCTGATGGCATCGGCCGGCATCACCCCGTGCGTCACCCCCGTCCGCTCCGGCGAGGCGGAGCTGAGCCGCATCACGGGCGCGCAGGCACCCTCCGGTGTCCCGGTGGTCATCACCGCGCCGGTCGTGGAGCGCCCGCGTCGTACGGCTTCCACGTCCCGGGACCGCCGGCGCCGCACCGGCCAGGGCCGGCCCGTGGGCGCGCAGGCGCGCCGCAGGGCTCGGCCGGAGCCCGGCAACAACTCGGCCGCCTAGACCGGCCCCGGTCCCGGGCAGCACCGCGGCCCGCGGCCTCCGGACAAGCGCACCGCCGTCGAAGCGACCAGCCCCGACCGAAGGAGAAGCCCTTGACGCCCGCACGGACGCAGTACCGCGGTCCGCACCCCGCCCCCGTCGTCGTACTCGACGACAGCGAAGGACACGGCCCCCGGGTGTGCGACGACATGACCGTCGAGGTGGCTCTGGCCGTCATGGCGGGTGCCCGGGTCGCATACCTAACGGTGTGTGACGGGGACGACGAGAGCACGGGCTCGGTCACCCAGGTCCGGCTGGCCGTCCTCCGTGACAGCCCCATGTACACGGACCGCATGCGTCTGCGGGACGTCCTCACCGGGGCGCTGCCCTCGCCCGGCGCCCGCGCCGGCCGTGTCGGTGAGCACAACCGGCTTCCCGCCGTACTCCCCTTCTCGCGCTGATCCGGCTCGCCAGGGGCCGCCCCTCACCCTCCCGCGACGTCCCTGGAAGGCATCACGCGCCGTGTCGTCGCCCGGTGTCCGTCCGAGCGGACCAAGGGCGGGGTGCCGGCTTCGGCGAAGGGCGGCGGGCCCGAGCACGTCACGGGTGAGTCCGTGGCCTTCGGCGACCGTCCCGAGACCGGCACAAGCCGCCCTGAGCCCGTGGGGGCCCTGTCGACACGCGTCGGCAGGGCCCCCACCGCCATGTCACCGTCCGCTCGGGAAACGCCCGCCGGAAGAGGAAACCGGGCGGCGCCTCACTGGTCGAAGTAGCTGAGATCGCCCACGGTCCACGCGCTGACGTCCTTGATCGCGACCCGGTACATGCCGCCCGTCTCCGGGATCCCGAGGCTGCCTTGCAGGATCCGGGCGAGATGGAAGTGCAGATGCGTCGGCATCTCGCCGCGGCCGGGCCGGTATCCCCGCGGGCCGCGGGCGAAGACGTCGGAGAACAGGCCAAGGCGGTCCGAGTCCTTCAGGACTTCCGCCACCCGCTCCCTCCATACCGCCTCGGGGGCCAACCGGCCGGTGATGACGGCGCCGCCGACGACCACGGTCAGCGACATCTGATTGCTTCGCTCGGACTCCACCGCGGCGGAGATGGCGACGAGCAGCTCATCAGGGTTCGACATGACAGCAGAGTTTATGCGCCCACGCGTCGAGCTCGTCCACCCCCCTGGCGCCGAACCGCCCGCGGAGCGTGCAACAGCCGCGCACGGAGGGACCCGCGGCTCCCGGCCGAGACGTCCCGAGCCGATGGCAGGAAGGTTCTTCTTCTGCCTGAAGGGTGAAATCTACAGTTGCCAGTAGACATTTTTTCTCCGGCGTGGGTAGGCTTCAGCACGTAGAGGTGGAGCCGCCCACAGCGGCACCGGCTCGCACAGTGGTTGCTTCGCGAGGAAAAGGGAGGAGCAGACGCCATCAGGATCGTCCGGACCGCCGAGCACGCGGTCCGGGTACCGCAAGACCCCGGAATGGATGGTGGTCCCCGGTCACGCAGCTGCGATCCCCTGCTCCGCCCTGCCGGGCCGGGTAGCGGAAAGAGAAGGTCGGCTGAGCAGTAGGGCCGACAGATGGTGTTGAATTTCCTTCGGGGCCCTGGTGCCGTACGGCACCAGGGCCCCTCGACGCGTTGCATTGCACAGCGAGGTGACATGACATCGGACAATCCACTGAACGATCGTCTCGACGATGACGACTACCCGGCCTACACGATGGGGCGGGCGGCCGAGATGCTCGGCACCACCCCGGCCTTCCTCCGAGCCATCGGTGAAGCCCGGTTGATCACTCCCCTCCGCTCGGAGGGCGGGCATCGCCGGTACTCCCGCTACCAACTGCGGATCGCCGCGCGTGCTCGCGAACTCGTGGACAAGGGGACCCCGATCGAGGCCGCGTGCCGCATCGTCATCCTTGAGGACCAGCTCGAGGAGGCGCAGCGCATCAACGCCGAGTACCGGCGTGCCGCCGACGAGTCAGCGGGTGGTTCCGGCTCCAGCCCCGGCTGAGGACCCGGGCGCGGTCCGGCGGCGGGAGGGGTACGGGTACGGGTACGGGTACGGGTACGGGTACGGGTACGGCCCCAAGGATCACCGGCTGGGGCGAGCGCTCGGGTCGGTTTCGCAGCGGCACGGGATCAGGCTCGGAGCGAGCGAACCGGCGCCACCGTCACTCCGGAGAAACCGGAGAAATCCGAAACTCGAACTCGGGGCGGTCCCACGGCACGGCGGGCGGGTTCGCGAGCGCGGTCCCGGTCCGGACCGCGCCGACGCGGTGGTAGAAGTCCTCGGCGGGAAGATGCGACACGACCTTGACACGGTCGATCCCGGCGGCCCGCGCCTCCGACCGCATATGCGCGACGAGCAGGCGCCCGATGCCCCGCCCCTGCGCCTCGTCGGCGACGAACAGCAGGTCGAGCTCCGGTGGAGCGAGGATCAGCGAGTAGAAGCCGAGGACCCGGCCGCCGTCCTGCTCGCCGCCGACGGCCACGAAACTGCGGTGGGCCTCGATGTAATCAGGACCGACCCGGTAGCCCTCGACGGCCGATGCGTACATACCCGCGTAGGCGCCCGAGCCCCGCACGAGCCGCGTGAGCCGTTTGGCGTCCCGGGGTACGGCCCTCCGTATCGCGATCTGCCGGGCGACCGGGGAAGTGCGTGAACTCATCCGAAGAGTATTCCGCACCGGAGAGGCCCTTCGTGCGGTGGGTCGGGCGGGCGTCCCTCCGCCGGGCTCATCGGGACCACCATCGAGTGGTACGACAACTCATCTGATCAGAGCTACGGCCTGCGGCTTTCCCGTCATTACCCCTTCAAAGTCAGCCCCGAACCAGCACCGGGAAGCTTCGTGCCGGCGAGAGAACGGGCAAGGCCCGCGCCACGAGGCCGCGTGAGAGCAGTTGCGCCCTGATATCCGCGCAACCGGCCGGCCCGGCCGGGCTGGAGAACAGCAGGCGTCCGTCGCGAGATGGTCGACGACTTCGGCGAGCGTACGCAGTCGGGCGACGGTGCAGCCCCGAATCGCCGGCAGCGGTCGTACTTCGCCGATTGCACGCGTCGTGGTGGGGCGCTCCACACCTGACCAGCAGGCCAGTGGGTGGACTTTTCCCTCCGGTCCTGTTGAGTGCCGGTGCCTGTGAACCCGATCGGGCCGTCTCGCCCACGGAAAGCGAGGGAGACGGCCCCTGACCGTTCTGTCGCGGTTGCCTGTCCCGGCACCGTCGGCCAAGCGGTTGGGAGCTCAAGGGTCCTCGCCGCGGTGGCGCGGAGCGGGTTGTGCTTCACAGGGCACGCACGGCTCGGTCCTTGCCAGTGGTCGCCGTTGTCCAAGCCCGGTCAGTGTCGGGTGGCGGCCTGCTTCCTGCGCGTGCCGGCCCCGTAGCCGTAACCGTAGCCGGGCTTGTCGCAGTCATCGCCCTTGTTGACCTTGATGGTGACGGTGCAGGCCCGGGTGGTGGTGCAACTACCGCCGGGCGCGGTGGGGACCGCGTTGTTGACCAGGCTGCGGTCGCCGGCGGCGGGGGTTTTGACCGTGACCTTGTAGGTGACGGCGGCGGTGGCGCCGGGCGCCAGGGTGCCGGTCCAGGTCAGCGTGTTCCCGGTGACGGTCGCGGTGCCGGTGGTGGAGGTGACCGAACCGGGGACGAGGGTGGCGTCGTCCAGGACGTCGCTGAGGTCGTCGGTGAAGTCCCCGCTCGCGGCGGTGGAGCCGGTGTTCTTGACGGTGACCTGATAGGTGACGGTGTCGCCCTCGTTCACGTTTACGGTCGGCGTTGCCTTCTTGGCGATGGTGTAGGCGGGGGTGACGCAGGTGCCGGAGTCCTGGGTGGAGGTGGCGCCGTAGAAGCCGCGGCCGGTGGCCTCGATGGTCGTCACCGGCAGCGCCGCGGTGGACGCGGTGGTGGGCAGGCTGCTGAGCAGGTTGATGTCGCCGTTGGAGGCGAAGGCGTAGACCTGCCCGGCGGACTTGGCTGCGCCGAAGGTCTGGGGGACCGTGCCGATCTGGATGACGGTGTTGTCGGGGCGGATCCTGAACACCGGGGACGGGCTGGTGGCGTCCGGCGTGCCGAAGGCGAGGATGTCGCCGTCGTCCAGGGTGATGAAGTCGCCGGCCGAGACGATGCCGGCCGGGAAGGCGGCGGGGAACAGTGTGGAGACGCCCGTGGCGGGGTCGATCAGGAAGATCTGGCTGCTGGAGAACGAGCCCGCGACCAGCATCCCGTCCGCTCGGGAGGTCAGGCCGTTGACAGCGGTCGTCGGGGTGACAGCCGCCAGCGGGCCGGTGATCGGTGTGGCCGCCGTCTCCGCCCCGGTGATCGGGTCGATCGTGTAGAGCGTGGCCGAGCCCGCGGTGCCGGGGAAGTCGACCCCGTACAGCGTCGATCCGTTCGGGCTGAAGGCGATGTCGCCGTAGTCGCGGACCAGGGGGGCGGTGCTGAGAGTGTCGCCCGTGTCGTCGTACTGGATGAGATTCCGGTCGCTGCCGCCGGTGTTCGCCCACAGCGGCGTGGGCGGGCAGACCGCGCGCGCCTGCGAGACGTCTGAACCTGCCGTGGTCGCGCCCGCGTGCGCGGGCCCCGCGGGGCCCGTGACGGCCAGGAGGAGGCCGATCGCCGCGCTCGTCAGCACCCACGGCAGGGCGGGTCGGCGGTAGTTCAGCATGTAGTTCCTCACTTGTTCCGTCTCCCGCAGGAGCACGGATCGTGCCGTGCCGCTGGCCCGGAGATCAGCGGCGGCCGTCCGGGTCACCAGGCCCGGTCTGGACGCCTGTCAAGATGCCCTCGCGGTCCGGGAGCCGCAGTGCGCCGCATCCGCAATCCCTCCGTCCGGACCATGGCCGCCACCCGGACGGACCGGTCGGCGCCCCCTCCATAGCCCGCCCGAGACGGTGGTATGCGCTGCGAGGCTTTGCTGTCTTCTTCGTGGCCAGTGGGCTCGGCTCCTTCCTGTACGTGGCGACTGCCCATCGTCCGGATGGGACGCCATGGGGCGGGTTGCCGCCTCGGGGCAATCGCGTGCGCGAAGCTCAGCGCCCTGTTCACTCAGCGCCCTGTTCCCAGGGCGGCGACGCCGAGTCTCCTTGTCCACTTGTCCGCTCGAACGAAGCCGTCAAGCTACGGCGGGAAGCCGTGAGTCGGCATGGTGGCTGTACGCATAGCCGGCCTCATAACTATGTCGCCCCGCCACATGTGCACCCGACGTACGCCTTCCTACGGTGTGCCGACACGTCCCCCTCCCCACCGCACACCAGGAAGTGGCGCACATGGCCGCAGGAAACACCGCTCCCCCGCCCGCCGCCGGGCTCGGCAGGATCGTCGCCGCCAGTCTCATCGGGACCACCATCGAGTGGTACGACTACTTTCTCTACGGATCCGCCGCCGCGCTCGTGTTCGGGCGGGTGTTCTTCCCGGAGTCGGATCCGCTGACCGGGACGCTGTTGTCGTTCCTCACGTACGCGATCGGGTTCGTGGCCCGGCCCGTCGGTGCCGTGGTCTTCGGTCACTACGGTGACCGGCTCGGGCGCAAGAAGCTCCTGGTGATCAGTCTGCTGATGATGGGGCTGTCCACCGCGCTGATCGGCTGTGTGCCCGGGTATCACACGATCGGGGTCGCGGCTCCCCTGCTGTTGACCACTCTGCGACTGATCCAGGGCTTCGCGCTCGGCGGTGAGTGGGGCGGGGCGGTGCTGCTGGTGTCCGAGCACGGGGACGCGAGGCGGCGCGGGTTCTGGGCGTCCTGGCCGCAGGGCGGTGCGCCGGCCGGCAATCTGGTCGCCGTCGGGGTGCTGTCCCTGATGACCACGGTGCTCAGCGACGACGCGTTCGACTCCTGGGGCTGGCGGGTGCCGTTCCTGCTCTCCGCCGTACTGGTCATGATCGGCCTGTGGATCCGGCTGTCCGTCGATGAATCCCCGCTGTTCAAGGAGGCGTTGGCCGCAGCCGAGCGGCGCAAGGCCCAGCAGCGCGCCGAACGGCCTCCGCTGGTCGCGGTGGTGCGCGACCACTGGCGGGACATCCTGGTCGCGATGGGCGCCCGGATGGCAGAGAACATCTCCTACTACGTGATCACCGCCTTCGTCCTCACGTACTGCGTCGAGCACCTCAAGATGGACAAGCAGACGTCCCTGAACGCGGTACTGATCGGCTCCGCCGTGCAGTTCTGTCTGATCCCGCTGTTCGGCGCCCTCTCCGACCGGGTCGGGCGCAAGCCCGTCTACCTGGTGGGCGCGGTCGGTGTGGGCCTGTGGTCCTGGGCCTTCTTCGCGCTGCTCGACACCAGGTCGTTCCCCGCGCTGGTGCTGGCCGTGACCGTCGGGCTGATCTTCCACAGCGCCATGTACGCGCCTCAAGCCGCCTTCTTCTCCGAGCTGTTCGCCACCCGGATGCGTTACACTGGCGCGTCCATCGGGGCCCAGCTCTCCTCGGTGGCGGCCGGTGCCCCCGCCCCGCTGATCGCCACCGCGCTGCTCGGGTCCTACGGAAACTCCACTCCGATCTCGGTGTACGTCGGCCTGGCCGCACTGATCACCGTCGTCGCCGTCCTCGCCGCCCGCGAGACGCGCGGCAGGGATCTGGCCGCGATCGAACCGGGGGACGGGGCCGCGGCGCGGGCCACCGCGGACCGGCGGACGGCCGCCTCCACCTGAGCGCCACCGGTCCACCCAAGGGCGCGAACCGTCCGTCCTCCGTCCACCGGTCGCGTCCGCCTCGAACGGCCCGGCACCGCTCCCGGGCCGTTCGAACCCGCTCGCCGTTCGCCCCTCATGTGCCCCCGACTTCCCCACGGTTGCCCCATGTCGCACAGACCCACCTCCGCCGCCCCGCACCTTCGCCGGCTGGTCGAACTCCTCGCCGCGGGCGCCCCGGCCGAAGAACTCGGCGCCGTCGCCGCCGAGGCGCGCCGCGCCGGTGTCGACGCCCGGGACCTCGCGGAGGTGGAGGGGGCCACCGAGGCGGCGTTGCGGGTGCGGAACACGCTGCGGCAGCACCGGCGCCGGGAGACGGAGCTGACCGCGCTCTTCGACACCGCGGGCGACCTGGCGGCCCTGCGCGACCTCGACGCCGTACTGCGCTCCATCGTGCGGCGGGCCAGGATGCTCCTGGGCACCGACACGGCGTACCTCACGCTGGCCGACGAGGAGGCCGGGGACACCTATATGCGGGTCACCGACGGCTCGGTGTCGGAGCTGTTCCAGAATCTGCGCCTGCAACTGGGCGAGGGCCTCGGCGGGCTGGTCGCGCAGACCGCCCGCCCCTACGCCTCCCCGGACTACCGCACGGACGGCCGTTTCCTGCACACCGGCAGCATCGACGCCGGGGTCCTCGACGAGGGCCTGGTCGCGATACTCGGGGTGCCGTTGCTGCTGGGGTCGGGCAGCGGCGGTCAGGTCATCGGGGCGCTCTTCGCCGCAGACCGTACGCCCCGCACCTTCGCCCCGGAGGAGGTCGCCCTGCTGTGCTCGCTGGCCGACCACGCCGCCATCGCGATCGACACCGCCCGGACGATGGCCGACGCACGGCTCGCGCTGGCCGAACTGGCCGAGGCCAACGCCGTGATCCGGGAGCACTCCGCCGCCATGCAGCGGGCCGCGGAGTCCCATGACCGGCTCACCGATCTGGTGCTGCGCGGCGGAGACGTGTCGGACGTGGCCGCCGCGGTGGCCGGTCTGCTGAAGGGCGAGGTCGCGGTGCATGACGGCGCCGGGTGGCCGCTCACCTCGACCGGCGAGCGCAGCGGCGGGGGCACGGACGGGAGAGAGCACCCGGCAGGTGCCGAGGAGACGACCGCGGTCGAGGGAGCGGCCAGGGCCGAGAAGGCCGCCGGTGCCGAGGAGACAGCCGGTGCCGAGGAGGCGGCCGCGCTGGTCGCGGCGGCGGAGAGCTCGCGCGCGACGGCCCACGCGGTCTTCCGGGACGGGCGCTGGGTCTGCGCGGTACTGGCGGGGCAGGAACTGCTGGGCTGTCTCGTCCTGTACGGACGGCCGGAGCTCGACGACCCCGACCGGCGGCTGTTCGAGCGGAGCAGCGTGGTGACCTCGCTGCTGCTCCTGCTGCGGCGTTCGGTCGCGGAGACCGAGAACCGGGTCCGCGGCGACCTGATCACCGATCTGCTCACCGCGCCCGACCGCGACCCGGCCGGGCTGGTGGCGCGCGGCCGGCGGCTCGGCATCGACCTCGACCGTCCGCACTTTTTGCTGGTCGCCCGCACCGGTGACGCGGCCCGGGAGCGGCTCGCCGACGCGGCGGTGCAGTACCTGTTCGGGTGCGGCGGCGTCAGCGCGGTCCACGAGGGCGCGGCCGTGCTGCTGCTCCCCTGCGACGGCACCGGTCCCGGTACGGCGGCCCGTGCCGCCGCCGGGCAGCTGGGGCGGCTGGCCGGGGTGCCGGTCACGGTCGCCGGTGCCGGTCCCGCGGCCGGACCGCGGGCGATCGCCGACGCGCACGCCGAGGGCGTCCGCTGTCTGCGGGCCATGCATGTGCTCGGCCGGGACGGGGGCGGCGCCTGCGCCGCCGAACTCGGCTTCGTGGGCGTGCTGTTGGGCGACGACCACGACGTGGACGGCTTCGTCGCCGCCACCCTGGGGCCGCTGCTGGAGTACGACGCCCAGCGCGGCACCCAGCTGGTCCGCACCCTGCGCGCCTACTTCGGCTGCGGCGGCAGCCTCACCCGGGCGAAGGAGGAACTGCACGTCCATGTGAACACGGTCGTGCAGCGCCTGGACCGCATCCACGCCCTGCTCGGCCCCGGCTGGAACACCCCCGAGCAGACCCTGGAACTCCAACTCGCCCTGCGTCTGCATCTGTTGTCCGGCGGATGACCGGTCCGGCACGGCACGGCACGGGACGCTGTCGCACGCCGAGGGCTTCGGAAGTGAACTCACCGCACACCGGCTGCTTTTGACCGTAGTCGGGCGGGCAGCCGGGCCACCCCGCCGGGCAGCAGGTAGATCACCGCGACGAACAATGCGCCGAGCAGGAACAGCGGTTGCGACAGCGGTACCCGGAGCACCGGGGGCAGGGCGGCCACCGTACCCGAGCCGGCCGGGTCGCCGAGGCGCTGGTCGGCCCAGGTGTAGAGGATGCCGCCGATCATGGGGCCCCAGCGGGTGCCCGAGCCGCCCAGGACCACCATCACCAGCAGGGACAGCGTGAAGTCGGAGGTGGTGGTGCGCGGGGTGGCGCCGCCGGTCAGCAGCAGGTACACGATGCCGCCGAGCGCGGCCAGGGTGCCGGCCAGGACGAAGGCGATCAGCTTGAAGCCGTACGGGCGCAGTCCCAGTACCTCCACCCGGCGCTCGTTCTCCTTGATGCCCTCCCAGACCCGGCCGGTGGGCGAGCGGACCGCCCACCGTACGACGGCCAGGGTCACCACGAGGTAGGCCAGCGCGATCCAGTACAGATCGGCGGTGTGCTCGATGCCGACCAGGGATGCGGGCAGCCGGTCCGCGGGGGCGGCTCGGCCCTCCTCGCCGCCGGTGACGCCCCCGGGGTCGCGCTGCACCAGGATCGAGGCGGCCTGGGCGAACGCCAGGGTGACCATGGAGAACCCGATGCCGCCGACCCGCAGGCTGACCGCGCCGAGGAGGGCGGACAGCGCCACGCCCGCGAGCAGGCCGAGGAGCGCGGACGCGGTGAAGGACAGGCCCGCCTCCAGCATCAGGATGTCGGTGACGTAGGTGCCCGCGGCGAAGTAGAGCGCATGCCCGAAGGAGAGCAGTCCGGTGCGCCCGAGAAGCAGGTCGTAGCCGGTGGCCAGGCCACCGAACAGAAGGCACAGAGCGAGGAGTTGGAGGTTTCCGGGACCGCCGATCGGCCCGTCGAGCAGGCCCGGCAGCGGCAGCGCGCTGTAGGGGACGGTGAACAGCGCGAGCAGCGCCGGGGCCGGCCACCAGCGGGCGGCGCGCCGCAGCCGCTCGGAGCGGGTGGCGGGGCGCGGGCGCGTGCTGCGGGCCCGGTCGCGCGGCTGGGTGGCGGTGGTCATGCGAGCCTCCCGGTGAGCCCTCGCGGCCGGATGAGCAGCAGGGCGGCGAGCAGGACGACGACGGCGACGTCGCCGAGTCCCGCGGTGGTGTAGTAGTTGGCGAACTGCTGGACGAGGCCCACGGCCACGGAGGCCAGCGCGGCGCCGGTGAGCGAGCCCAGGCCGCCCGTGACGACGACCACGAAGGCGAAGATGAGCAGGGAGGTGCCCTGCCCGGGGTCGACGGAGCCGAAGTAGAGGCCGCCGAGGGCGCCACCGAGTGCCGCCGCCGCGCCGCCGATGGCGAAGACCAGTGTGAAGGCCTTGCGGACGTCGATGCCGAGCGCGGTGACCATCGCCCGGTCCTCCACGCCCGCGCGGACGACGAGTCCGTGCCGGGTGCGGCCGAGGAACAGTTTGAGCGCGGCCAGCACCAGTACGGCCGCCGCGATCAACACCGGCCGGTTCAGCGGCACTTGGGCGCCCAGCAGACCGAAGGTGCCGGACAGGGCCTTCGGTCCGTTGAGGGGCCGGGGGTCGGCGCCCCAGAGCGCGGACAGCAGGGCGGGTACGGCCAGGCCCACGCCGACGGTGGCGAGGATCTGTTCGCGGGGGCGGGTGTAGAGCGGGCGGATGACGGCGACTTCGAGCAGGACGGCGGCGACGGTGCCCATCGCGGTGCCGAAGACGACGGCGAGGGCGAAGCCCGCCCCGCCGGGCCCGGCGCCGGGGAGGTGACCGGAGGCGGCCCACCAGGTGCCGTAGGCGCCGATGGTCAGCAGCGCGCCGTGGGCGAAGTTGAGGACGTCCATCAGGCCGAAGATCAGTGACAGGCCGGAGGCGATGAGGAAGTACAGGGCGCCCAGGCCGAGTCCGGTGAAGGTGAGCAGCACGACGGTGGCCATCAGGTGTCCGCCTCCGGGGTCGGGGCGGCAGGGCGCGCCGTGGTGGGAAGGGGCGGGCCGGTCCGCGCGGGGTCCCCGCGGCCGACGCCGAGCAGCCGGCGGGCGGCCTCGGTGTCGGCGAGTAGGTCGAGGGCGGGTCCCTGGTGTGCGGTGCGGCCGTCGGCGAGTACGACGCAGTGGCGGGCGAGGTGTCGTACGACGGCGAGGTTCTGCTCCACCAGCAGGACCGGCACTGCCTCGGCGGCACGCTCCAGCGCCCGGGCGACCTCGGTGACGACCTTGGGCGCCAGGCCCTTGGTGGGTTCGTCGGCGATGATCAGCCGGTTGCCGTTGAGCAGGGTCCGGGCGATGGCGAGCATCTGCTGCTGGCCTCCGGACAGGGTGCCGGCGGCCTGCCGGGCCCGGCGTCGCAGCTCCGGGAAGAGTTCGTGCACCAGGTCGTAGGCCGGTTCGCCGCTCTCGGGGCGCTCGGCCAGGCGCAGGTTCTCGGCCACGGTGAGGGCGGCGAAGACACCGCGGTCCTCGGGGGCGTAGCCGATGCCACGGCGCACCAGGGCGTGGGTCGCGAGGCGGACCGTCTCCTCGCCGGCCAGCAGTACGCTGCCGGTGCGCGGGACCAGGCCGAGGATGCCGCGCACGGTGGTGGTCTTGCCGGCCCCGTTGCGGCCCAGCAGCGCGGTGGTGCCGGTGGCGGCCACCGTCAGGTCGACGCCGTGCAGGATGTGCCGGCCCCCGATCACGACCCGCAGGTCGCGCACGGTCAGCAGGGGCGCGGGGACAAGGCTCACCGCCGGTACGGGGTTCACCGCCGGGTCGGGACTCGCCGCCGGGTCGGGACTCGCCGCGGGGTCGGGGCTCACAACTCCTCCCCTAGGTAGGCCTGTTGGACGGTGGGGTCGGCCATGACGGCTTTGGGGGTGTCCAGCGCCAGCAGCGTGCCGTGGTGCATCACGGCGAGGCGGTCGGCCAGGTCGAGCAGGACGTCCATGTGGTGCTCGACCATGAGCACGGTGCGCCCCTCGTCCCTGTGCAGGGAGCGGATCAGTCCGGTCAGGGCGGGCACCTCCTCGGCGCTCACGCCCGCCATCGGCTCGTCCAGCAGCATCAGACGGGGCTCGCCGACGAGCAGGACGGCGAGTTCCAGCTTGCGTTTCTCGCCGTGCGAGAGGGCGTCGGCGCAGGTGTCGGCGCGGTGGGTGAGCTGAGTGCGGTCCAGTACGCGTTCCACCCGCTCCGGGTAGGTGTCGGCGCGGCGCCAGACCCGGTACGAACCGCCGTCGGCGGCCTGGGCCGCGAGGCCGACATGGTCGGCGACGGTCATGCCCGGCCAGAGACTGGAGGTCTGGAAGGTACGTCCGAGGCCGCGGCGGGCGCGGGTGTGGGCGGCCTGTGCGGTGATGTCGCGGCCGTCCAGTTCGATGGTGCCCCGGGTGACCGGGTTGAGCCCGCTGATCAGGTTGAACAGCGAGGTCTTGCCCGCGCCGTTGGGGCCGATGAAGGCCAGGAACTCGCCTTCGCGGACGTCGAGGGAGACGGAGTCGACGATGGTCGCGCCACCGATCGTCCAGCCGACGCCGCGCAGCCGGAGAACGGGGGCCGGGGCCTTATCGGTGTCGCCCGCCGCGTCCTCGGCGCCCGGTGACGTCGTGTTCGAGGGGGACATCCGCTCAGCCCGCCGTCGGTGCGACCGGGGGCGCCACCGCCGCCATCGGCAGGCCGGCGATCAGCTCGGGCCGGGCGGCGGCGCCGGTGCCCTTGAGGCGGGCCGTGAACATCGGCTGGAGCAGGGCGTGGTCACGGGCGCGGATCTGCTCCTTGCCCTTCGGCCCGGCGAAGCTCCAGCCCTCCAGGGACTTGGCCATGGCCGTGGTGTCGGTGGCGCTGCCGGATGCGATCGCGTGCACGATCATCTGGGCGGCGGTGAAGCCGTCCGGGCTGAACAGGTCGGGGCTGCCGCCGGCCTTGGTGATGCCGTCCAGCATGGCCTTCTCGACCGGGTTTCCGCCCCCGGCGCCCGGGAAGTAGTGCGCGAGGAAGGCGATCTTGGTGCCGCCCGGCCCGAAGACCGGGTACGAGGCGGTGCCCGCGAGTCCGGTGACGACCTTGCTCGCGTCCAGCACGCCCTGCTGGTCCAGCGCGGTCCACAGGGCGGGGGCGTTGCCGCCCGCCCAGGCCACGAACACCAGGTCCGGCCTGCCCGCCCTGGTCTGACGGGCGAAGGGCGTGAGGTCGGTGGCGCTCGGCGGGGCCAGTACGGAGCCGACGTGCGCGCCCTTTTGGCCGAGGACCGCCTTCACCGCGGCCACGTTGGCCTGGCCGAACGCGGAGTTCTGGGCGAGCACGGTGACCTTCTTGCCCTCGGCGTCGCCGAGGAGGGTACCGGCGGCGAGGATGTCCTGGTACGACTGCCGGCCCGAGCGGAAGGTGTAGGCGTTGACGCCGGTGACCGCGTCGGTGGCGGCCGGGCCGCTGACGTAGAGCACCTTGTTCTGGGCGGCCAGCGGGGCCATCTGGAGTGCCACGCCGGAGTCGGTGGTGCCCGCGAGGATCTTGCAGCCCGCGCCGAGGAGGGACTTGGCGGCGGCGACCGCCTTGGCCGGGTCGCCCGTGTCGTCCTGCTCGGTGACCTCGATCCGGTGACCGCCGGCCGTGTCCGTGCCGTGCGTCGCGTAGGCCAGGCCCGCCTTGAAGCCCTGCTCGTACTGCTTGCCGTAGGCGGCGAGAGGACCGCTGCGGGAGTAGACGAGGCCCACCTTCACCGGGGCGGACCCGCCGTCCGCTCCGGCGGACGTGGTGCCGGCGGTGCCGGCCGAGGAGCAGCCCGCGACCAGGGCGCCGACGGCGACGGCGAGGGTGAGCGCGCGCAGGGATCTGCCGCGGAAGGTGTCGATGACGCGGGAAGGCATGACGGGCCGCTCCTGACGGGGTGTCGCCCGTCCGTCGCACGCATCCCGCCGCGCCGGTCCGGGGCGGCGGCCGCGTGCGCGGGGACGGGAGCGCGGTGTGTGGTTGCCGGAACCCTAGGAGCGGCGGGCGGCGGGCGGCATGTCGCCGGACACCGCTCTTCGGGGCGCGGTCATGGCGGGGGCACACATGCCGGTCCGTCCCGGGGGCGAGCGCGGGGGCACGGGGGCCGTCCGGCGGTCGCTCCGACGGGTGCGCATACAGTGTGGGCAGGTGCTTCGGCCGGCAGGCACCACGGTGTTGTCACTCATTCGGGATGCGACCGCCTCGCGCGGGTCGCGTCGGACAAGGAGGCCGGCCGGTGACCGCGGACCAGGAGACGCCCGTCGAACACGAGGAAGCCGTACCCGGCGGCGCGGCGGAGAGCCGCCCGGTCGACCTCGACGGCCTTCTCGATGAGCGGAACCAGCGGCTGGCACACGCCGGTATCGCGCGCGCCGAGGATCTCCTCCTCTCCCGCTACCGGCTCTCGTCCCGGGAGGAAGCCTTCGACCTGCTGCGCCGCACCTCCCAGCGGTTCAACGTCAAGCTGCACACGCTCGCCGATGTCGCGGTCCACGCGCCCGCCCCGGCGCGCAACGCCCACAGCTGGATGCCGCGTCGGCCGCGCGGCGCCGCGCCCGCGCTGCCCGCCCTGCGCGGCGAGGGGCAGCCGGCCGGCCAGGGCGCGGTCCTCACGGCCGCCCTGCACCGCGCCCTGCACATCACCGGCGCCGAGATGGGCAATGTGCAGCTGGTGGAGAACGGAATGCTGCGGTTGGAGAAGCACACCGGGCTCAACAAGCGCTTCACCGACTACTTCACCTTCGTCGAGGACTCGACGACTGCGTGCGCGCGGGCCGCCGAGGAGAAGCGCCAGGTGACGGTCAAGGACGTCGCCTCCTGCGACACCTTCGACGAGGGTTCCCGGCAGGCGATCCTCCAGACCGGCAGCCGCGCCTGCCACAGTGTTCCGCTGGTCAGCCCGAAGGGTGCCGTGGTCGGCATGATCTCCTCCCACCATGAGGGGACGCTCGGTGGCCTCACCGACGCCCAGTTGAAGGCCCTGCACGAGCTGGGCGGCCAGGTCGCGCGCTGGCTGATCTGGCACCGGGGCACCGTCGCCGGCGCCCTCGATCATCTGCACGCCCTCGCCACCAGCCGCCGCTGACCGGTCGCCGAGGTGTCGGACGGGTTCCCCGGGGCATCGGCGGACTATGGATGCACGGTCATGGGCCCGGTCACGGGCCCGCTCATGGGTGCCGAGGGGGCGCGGCGAGGTGCGCCGGGCCGCGGACGGTACGGCGATGGCGGTGGCGGCCCGGTCCGGCTTCGCCGCTCGTGGGCTGATCCACGTCCTGGTGGGTGTCATCGCGCTGCGGATCGCCTTCGGTGGCGACGGCGGCCGGCAGCAGGCCGACCGGGGCGGCGCCCTGGAGGAACTGGCCGATCGGCCGCTCGGGGTGGCGATGCTCTGGGCCGTCGGGGCCGCACTCGCCGGTATGGCGCTGTGGCGGCTGTCGGAGGTGGCGTTCGGCGGGGCGGGACCGCGGGCGGGCAGGCCGTCGAAGCGGGTGGGGGCGGCGGCGCAGTGCGTCTTCTACGTCTTCCTGTCCTTCTCGGTGCTGGCCTACGCGGTCGGCTCCCGGGGCAGCGGCAGCGGATCCTCCGACCGGAGCACCCAGGATGTCACCGCGACGGCCCTGCGGTGGCCGGACGGGCAGTGGCTCGTGGGCGTCGGGGGTGCCGCCGTGGTGGTCATCGGGGTGTGGATGTCGGTCCGGGCGCTGCGGAAGGAGTTCCGCAAGGACCTGCGGATCGACGCCATGTCGCCCATGGCGCGCCGGATCACGGACTTCTTCGGTGTCGTCGGTGGCACGGCACAGGGTGTCGTCTTCGCCGTGGCGGGCGGGTTCGCCGTCGTCGCGGCCGCCCGGCATCGGCCGGGCGAGGCGAAGGGTGTGGACGACACGCTGCGTTCCTTCCGCGATCTGCCGGCCGGGCCCTGGCTGCTCGCCCTCATCGCGCTGGGCCTGGCCGCGTTCGGGGTCTTCTCGTGGTGCAGCGCGCGGTGGCAGCGGCTGTGACCGGGCGGCGGGGCCGCTCATGGGGGCGGATCGGTCGGCCGGCGGCGGCTCAGTCGGCGGTCACGGACGTACGGGGCGGGTCTCCACAGAAGTGCGGGCCTCGGCAACAGCGCAGGTCTCTGCGGAAGCACGGTCCGCGACGGAGGCGGGCGTCTCCGGGCGGTTGTCGGCGCGTTGACGGCAGCGCGGTGCGGGGCGCCGGGTCCGTGCGCACGGCCGGTCCGCTCCCTCTTCCCGTCCGGTGTCCCCGCTGTCCGCGAGGGCGATCCGGACGATGATCCGCTTGCCCGGCGGTTCGGGCCGCATCTCGAACGACTCGGCGACGGCCAGGACGATCTCCAGCCCGTGCTGCCCCACCCGCCGGGGCTCGGCGGCCCGGACCACCGGAGGAAGGGGGACGGAGTCCCGCACCGAGATCTCGATCCGGGGCTCTTCCGTCCGGGCGCCGGTGATCCGCAGGTCCATGCGGATCGGCCCCGGGGCGTACTTGCACGCGTTGGTGACCATCTCGCTGACGACGAGCCGCGTGAGGTCGAGGGCGCGCGCGGAGACGGCGACGCCGTGTTCGGCCCGGGCGCGGGTCAGGAACCGTGCCGCCTCGTGCCGTGCCACGGCGATGCATCCGGGCTCTCCGTCGAACTCCGCGACGGCGGCCATCGGTTCGGCGGGCACGGACCGTCGGCCACCGGTTCGGGACCGGGGCGCCGTGCGGATCGTTGGCGCTGCGTTCACGTGGCCGCCCATACCCCGAGCCCCGGACTCCATGCCTCGAAGATCCTGCGGGGTTTCTCACGTGGTGGCCCAAAGCCCCCAGGGCTCAGTTCCGCGGGCGGGCCAGCGCAATGCCACCGGCGCCGATCGCACAGGCGATGCCCGCCACCAGGTACGCCAGGTGGTAGCCGCCGAGCCGGTCGCCGGTGGTCGCGGCGAGGAGGACCAGGGCAGCGACGCCCGCGCTGGAGCCGATCTGCTGGGCGACGACGTTGACCGCGCCGGCGACGGCGTGCTGCTTCGGGGGGACGTCGGAAAGGCCGGCGGTGGTCATGGCGGGGAAGTTCAGACCCTGGCCGAAACCGCTGATCACCAGGCCGGGCAGCACATGCAGCAGATAGTCGCCGTGCGCCGGGGTGGTGATCCACAGGGCCGTGCCGGCGCCGATCAGGAGCAGGCCGGTGACCATCAGGGCGCGCGGGCCGTACCTGGCCAGCAGGCGTCCGGTGGCGAAGTTGGCCGTGAGGAAGACGGTCAGGGACATCGGGACCAGGGAGAGGCCGGATTCGACCGGTGAGTAGCCCAGCATGCCCTGGAGATACAGCGGCGCGAAGAAGACGATCGCGACCGACGCCGTGTACTGGAGGAACGCCGCCGCGGTGGCCAGCCGTACCGAGGACATCCGGAAGAGGGTCAGTGGCAACAGCGGGTCGGGCGCCCGGTGTTCGTGTACGGCGAAGAGCACCAGGAAGACCACCGCCGCGGCGATCAGCGCCCAGGCCCACACCCCGCCGAGGCTCACGCCGATGACGAGCAGCGCGAGCCCGAGGGTGCCGGATATCGCGCCCGCCAGGTCCAGCGGGACCCTGGTGCCCACCCCGTCGGGCAGTCCGGACCGGGTGATCGCGAGCACGATCGCGCCGAGGGCCACCGAGAACCACAGCACCGACCGCCAGCCGAGGAACTCGGTCAGTACGCCGCCCAGCAGCATCCCGCCGCTGAAGCTGGCCGCGCCGACCGCCGCGTACACGCCCAGCGCCCGGCCCCGGCTCGGGCCCTCCGGGAACACCTCGGTCAGCAGGGCGAGCGCCGCCGGTCCGGACAGGGCCGCGCCGATGCCCTGGACCGCCCGCGCGCCGAGCAGCACCGCGCCGTCCGGCGCCAGCGCGCCGACCAGCGCGGCCAGCGTGAACAGCGCGACGCCGGCCTCGAAGACCCGGCGCCTGCCGAACACATCGGCCAACCGCCCGCCCACCAGCAGGAATCCGGCGAAGGTGACCGAGTAGGCCGTCATGACCCACTGGAGCGTGGTGTCCCGCAGCTCGAAGCGTGCCCCGACGGAGGGCAGGGCCGCGTTCAGTACGGCCATGCCGCTGAGGTCCAGCGCGAGTGCCCCGGCCAGCACCCCGAGCGCCAGGCCCGGCCGCTGTGACAAGGCCCGCCCCTGTGCTGATGTGTTGAGCATCGCGGTGCTGCTTCCTCTCCCCGGGACACGAACCCCCTAAGACGATCACCGCGCCTCACCCAGGTCAATCACCGGTATTCCAAGTGGCTGGAAACAAGGCTCAGTTCATACGGTCCGGCCTTCGCGCAAGTCGGCGAACCAGCCACCCGGGAGTGAAATCTTGCCAGTGCGGGTTCCGGCCAGCAGGCACTCTTGCCCCACCAATCACCGGATGGCAGGCTGACATTCGCCGATCGGGGTGAGCACCTCGTCAAGCGGTCCGTCCGGGGTAAAGCGGACCGTGACTCCCGTCGGCGGTGGCCGTGCGGGCGAGGGGTTTCGCGTGTACGTCGCCATAGTCAACGCAACTGACCGTGAGCTGATTCTGTCGGGATGACTCAACGAGGGCGGTTCAGTGCAGTCATGGTTCAGTGCAGTCATTCGGGTATTCGGCGGCTCCGCCTTTGTCAGGGGGCCGCACGATCAGTCGAGCGTGAGCCGGTAGCCGTCCGCTGACCACGGACGCTCGATCGCTCGGACATTCCTCCAACTCCTTCTTCATCAGCACCCCTTGGTTGCCTTCGCGTGTGTGGTGACGCGTCGCAGTACCCGGCGCGGCCGAACGAACCTCTGTGTCCGTAAACCATCTCCTGCTTTCGGGCCGGCGACCGGCCCATTCCATCCGCCTTGCCGAGGAGGCGAAATGCCCCAAGAGCGCGGGCCGCGCGATGTGCGCGCCGTCACAGATTTTCTGCTTTCTCGCTTCGTGGAGCTGCTGGACGTTTCCAGGGATACGGTGGATCGCTGGGCGCCGATGCATCAGTACGGTCTGGATTCGGCCAAGGCGGCCACGCTTGCCGCCGCGTTGTCCGCATTCCTCGGCCGTCCGGTTCCGGTCACCTGGATGTGGCAATATCCGACCGTCGACGAGCTGTCCCGGGCACTGGTCGAGGGCCCGCCCGCCGCGCCGGAGGCGGCCGCCCCCGGCCGGGACCGCCGTGGGCCCTCGTACGAGCCCGTCGCGGTCGTGGGCATCGGCTGCCGGTTCCCCGGCGGTCCCGATCCCGCCGCGTTCTGGCGGCTGCTGGCCGAGGGACGCGATGCCGTGGGGCCGGTGCCGGCCGCGCGGCGCGAGCTGCTGGGCGACGCGGTGCGCTGGGGCGGGTTCATCGACGGCATCGACCGGTTCGACCCGCTGTTCTTCGGCATCTCGCCCAGGGAAGCCGTCCAGATGGACCCGCAGCAGCGACTGATCCTGGAGCTGGCCTGGGAGGCGCTGGAGGACGCCGGTGTGCCGCCGCTCGGCCTGGTCGGCAGCGACACCGGCGTGTTCATGGCCTCCTGCTGGGGCGACTACGCGGCGCTCGCGCACTACCGGGGCCCCGACAGCCAGATCACCCCGCACACCGCGACCGGTATGCACGACGGGATCATCGCCAACCGCGTCTCCTACGTCCTCGGTCTCCAGGGCCCGAGCATGGCCATCGACGCCGCCTGCGCCGGATCGCTGGTCTCGGTGCATCTGGGCTGCCAGTCGATCTGGATGGGCGAGAGCGAGCTGGTGCTCGCCGGTGGCGTGAATCTGAGCTTCGTCTCCGACTACTACACGGCCATGGACCAGATGGGCGCGCTCGCCCCGGACGGCCGCTGCAAGAGCTTCGACGCGCGCGCCGACGGCTATGTCCGCGGTGAGGGCGCCGGGGTCGTCGTACTGGCCCCGCTCAGTGTGGCGCTGGAGCGCGAGCTGCCGGTTTACTGCCTGATCAAGGGCAGTTCGGCCAATAACGACGGGCTGAGCAACGGCATGACCGCGCCCAATCCGCAGGCGCAGGAGCTGATGCTGCGCACCGCGTACCGGCGGGCCCGGATCGCGCCGGCCCTCGTGGACTACATCGAGTGCCACGGCTCCGCGACGCCGCTCGGCGACCCGATCGAGGCCAATGCCATCGGCGCGGTCCTGGGCGGCGACCGGCCGGCGCCGCTGCGGCTCGGGTCCGTCAAGTCCAATGTCGGACATCTGGAGGCGGCGGCCGGGATCGTCGGCCTGGTCAAACTGGCGCTGTCGATCCGCAACGGGGTGCTGCCGGCGAGCCTGCACTACACCGCGCCGAACCCGCAGATCCTGTTCGACGAGTACGGGCTCGCCGTGCAGGACCGGCTGACCGCGTGGCCGCGCCGGTCCGACGCGCGCCGCGGGGGTGTCAGCTCGTTCGGGTTCGGCGGGGCGATCTGTCATGTCGCCGTCGAGGAACTGCCGCGCCCCGAGGGCAGACTCCTGCTGCTGGCCGAGGACTCCCCCGAGGCGCTGGCCGAGCGGGCCCGGGCCCTGCGGGACGAGCACGATCTGCGGGAGGTCTGCGGGCGGGCGCCCGGCGAGGGACGGTTCCGGCTCGCGGCCGCCGCCCGTGACATGGGTGAACTCCGCTCCCAGCTGGAGGCGTTCACCGCCGGTACGACGGCCTCGGGGCTCAGCGCCGCAGAGGTGGCCGGTCCCCGACCGCGGGTGGCGTTCCTGTTCTCCGGCAACGGCTCCCAATGGGTGGGCATGGGGCGGCAGTTGCTCGCCGGGATGCCCGTGTTCCGGCGGTCCATGATGCGCTCCGACCGGCGGATGCGGGAGCTGCTGGGCTTCTCCCTGGTCGACCAACTCCTCGCGGCCGACGGCCGTCTGGACGACATGGACGTCTTCCAGCCGCTGCTGTTCTGCTTGCAGGTGGCGCTGGCCGACGCCTGGCGCTCGCTGGGGGTGGCGCCGGATGTCGTCGTGGGCCAGAGCGTCGGCGAGTTCGCCGCCTCGCACATCGCCGGGGCGCTCGACTTCGAGGACGCGGCGCGGCTCGCCGCCTGCCACGGCCGGCTGCTCCAGCAACTGGCCGTCGGCCGCGGCGAAGGCATCGTGGTCACGACCGACGCGGCCGCCGTCCAGCCGTATCTGACCGGGCAGCTCACCGTGTCCGGCCACAACGGCCCGGACTCCACGCTGGTCACCGGCACCCCGCAGGAGATCGACGCGCTCGTCCAGCGGCTGACGGAGGAGGGGATCACGACCCATCGGGTACGGATGGGCCACGCACCCCACTCGCCCCTGGTCGACCATGTCCTCGCCCCGCTGCGGGCCGAACTCGACGGCATCAGGCCCCGCACGACCCGCGTCCCGATGATCTCGACGGTCACCGGCGAGCGTGTCGACGGCGCGGAACTCGGCCCCGACTACTGGGCGGACAACCTGCGCCACGAGATCCAGGTGGTCAAGGCCCTGACGGCGCTGCGCGGTTACGACATCGACGCGGTGGTCGAGCTGTCCCCGCACCCGCTCCTGCTCAAGGCCGCCGCGCAGCTCCTGGACGCGGCCACCCTGCCCTCGCTGCGGCGCGGCGCCGACGAGGCGCAGACCCTGCTGGGTTCGCTCGGCGCGCTGTACACCGCGGGCCACCCGGTCACCGCGTCCCCGTTCCTCACGGGTGACCGGGGACGCCACGTCGGGCCGGGTCCGGGCGCCGCCACGAGTGACGAAGTCCTGCGTCTCGTACCGGTGTCCGCGCACTCGGCGGCCGCGCTGGCCGACACCTGCCGCGCGCTGTCCAACCATGTCGAACGCGACGCGGGCCTGCGGGTGTCCGATCTCGCGTACACCCTCGCGACCCGGCGCACCCATCAGAACCACCGGGTGGCGCTGCTCGCCCGCAGCCGCCAGGACGTGCTGGACGGGCTCGCCCGGGTCGCCGCCGGGCGGCCGCACCCCGAGGTCGTCACCGGCACGGTCTCCGGCAGCACCGACCGGCGGGTGGCACTGGTCTTCTCCGGCGGCGGGACCCAATGGGTCGGCATGGGGCGGGAGTTGCTGCGCACACACACCGGGTTCCGCACCTGGATGCACGCCTGTGACACCGCGGTGCGCGCGGCCGGCGGCTGCTCGGTGCTCGAACAGCTCGACGCCCCGGAGGGCGAGGCCCGGTTCGAGGAGATGGACTTCCAGCAGCCGGTGCTGTTCGCCCTCCAGGTGTCGCTGGCCCGGGTCTGGCTGCAGCTCGGCATCCGGCCGGCCGCCGTCGTCGGGCACAGCCTGGGCGAGGTCGCGGCGGCCTGCGTCGCGGGGGCGCTGTCGCTGGAGGACGCCGCGCGGGTCGTCGTGGCGCGGTCGCATCTGCTCGAACGCAAGGCGGCCCCAGGCGCCATGATCTCGGTCGACCTGCCGGAGCGGGAGCTGTCGCCGTGGCTCGCGCCGTACGCCGAGCACGCGGCCGTCGCCGTGGTCAACAGCCCCACCAGCACGGCGGTTTCTGGCTCACCGGAGGCGGTGCGCGCCCTGGAGGCGGACCTGCGGGCGGCCGGGATCTCGACCAGGAACATCCGGGTCGAGCGGCCGGTGCACAGCCCCGGCATGGACCCGCTGACCGGTCCGCTGCGTGAACTCATCGACGGCATCAGCCCGTCGACCGGGAGCATCGACTTCCACTCCACGGCGCTGGCCGGGGCGGTGAACCCGGTCGTGGACGTCGGCTACTGGGTGCACAACCTGCGCGATCAGGTCCGGTTCGCCGAGACCATCGGCGCGCTGGTCGAGGACGGCATCGGCACCTTCGTGGAGATCGGCCCGCACGAGACGCTGCGCGGCGCGGTCGAGGAGATCGCGCTGACCCGGGGCGCCCGGGTGCACGCGGTCAACTCCCTGCGACGCGGCGAGAGCGACCTGCGCTGTCTGCTGGAGGCCGCCGCCTCGCTGCACGTCAGGGGC
>NZ_MUNF01000310.1 GCF_002154555.1 Streptomyces murinus | reverse complement strand
CTTCCGCGCGGGACTGGTCGCCGTACACCCCGCGGCAGCGGCCCAACGCCCTCGGCTCGACCGTCATACGCCCGCCGTGCTGCGCCGCAAGCGAGGCAGCCGGTCCCGGCCCCGCACCGGCCTGCTCTGACCCGCGCGACTTTCTGTCCCGCCCCGACCTTCCCGCGCCGCCCGCAAGGCCGTACGTCGGCGGGCGGCGCGGGAAGGTCGGGGCGGGACAGAAAGTCGCGCGGGTCAGAGCAGGCCGGTGCGGGGCCGGGACCGGCTGCCTCGCTTGCGGCGCAGCACGGCGGGCGTATGACGGTCGAGCCGAGGGCGTTGGGCCGCTGCCGCGGGGTGTACGGCGACCAGTCCCGCGCGGAAGAGCCCGTGGTCGACGCGGCGGGCCGCCGCCGACTCCAGTTCCTGCCGGAGGGGTCCGTCGCGCAGCATCGCGGCGGGGCCGAGCAGCCCTTCGACGACGGCCAGCGCGCCGGTGACGTCACCGTGGCCGAGCCGCTCCCGTACGGCGGGCAGCGCCTCGGGGTTGCGGTGCACCGCGTCGATCGCCCGCAGGCACGGCAGCGCGGGGCCGCCGAGCGCCACGAGCAGTTCCTCGCGGCGCAGTTCGGCGGGGTGGTGGTCGATCGCCGTGAGCGCCCCGTCCCGCAGCGCGATCCGATGGGTCTCGCCCCGGCACTGCACGCGGTGCGGATCGTGGGGTTCGGGGGCGGCCGGTGCCGGACCGCGCGGGCGAGCCGACGGCGGTCAGCGCCTCGGCGACGAGCAGATGCAGTCGCCCGACCGTGATCAGCCCGGACCGCAGCAGCTCCAGATCCGGGAGGAGCCGGGTCGCGGCCTCCGGAAGCACCGGGAGCGCGGCGGCCTCCTGGGGTGGAAGGTCGTACGGCAGCGGCCGGAACGTCGGGACGTGGCTGTCGTCGGGGGCGACGAGTTCGAGTACGGCGCGTCCGCGCGCCCCGAGCCGTACGGTGAAGGCGCCGCGCGGACGTCCCTCGGCCCGCAGGAGCAGCTCCGCCTCGGCGGCCCAACTGTCCTTCGCCCAGGGGGAGTCCTGGTCGGGCGAGCCGCAGCGCCGGGCCAGTTCGCCGCTGCGGGTCCGGTCCCAGAGGTGCCGGTGCAGGTCGAGCCGGAAGCGTCGGTCGGGATGCGGGTGGGGATGGTGTCCCAAGGTGCCGTCGCCGGGCCCCTCCCACAAGGTCAGGGACATCCGCTGTCCGGCGTCCGCGCGGGCCGGTGGCGTCCGCACCACCAGCTGGACGGCCGGGGCGTCGCCGTAACCGCCGTACTGGGCAAGGGAGATGGTGAGGCCGGGGCGGAGGCGTCCGGCGGGGGCGATCCGGGGCATGTGCCAGCGCAGCAGATCGGGGGCCAGTCGGCGCAGGTCCGCGCGCAGGCGGGTGGTGAGTTCGGTGCCGTGGCGGTCGCGCACGGCGCGCAGATCGAGATCGGTGTCGACCCGGGCGGCGGCGCAGGCCCCCGCCCAGTCGCCGACCGCACGGCGTGCGGTCGCGGTCTCGATCATGGACGGTGGCACGGCGTACTCGCGCACGCGCTGCCACATCAGCAGGTGGGGCGGAAGGTCGTTCGCGAAGTGAGATGCCATCAGCACTCACCCTGAGCGAACGATTCCCCCAATCCGTACGAGGAGAAGTTCTTCATCGCGAGCATCATAAGCACCGCTTCGATGGGCTGTCAGTCGCAATAGCTGGGTGGACACCCGGCACACCCGGAGCAGGGGAACGAGGAGACGCCGTCGAAGTGGCTGTCCACGCCGGTCCCGGCCGGCCCGCTCTCCGGAAGAAGGCAAGACGGCGGGCCGTTCGCGGCCACCAGGGTCAGGGGCTCAGTCCCCGTCCCCCTGACACCGGGGGCACCACACCGTTCCCCGGCCGCCCAGCCGTGTCCGGCGCAGCGGGGTTCCGCAGCGCGGGCACGCCGGGTCCGGGTCGTCGCGGTGGCCGGTGAGCCAGGAGGCGCGGGGTGGGACGCGGCCGGTGGGGAGCGCGGAGCGGAGGGTGCGGCGCATCTGGGTGTGCAGGCACCGCAGTTCGGCCGGGGTGAGATCGCGGGCCTGGCGGTCGGGGCGCAGCCGGGCCCGCCACAGGATCTCGTCGGCGAGCAGGTTGCCGAGGCCGGCGAGGACGGACTGGTCGGTGAGGGTGGTCTTCAGGCGGCCGCGGCGGGTGGCGAGGGCGGCCGCGAGGTCGTCCCGGGTGACCGTCAGCGCGTCGGGGCCCTGGCGCGCGAGCAGCCGGTCGACCTCGGACTCGTCGTGGGCCAGCCACAGGCCCCGGAGTTTGCGCTGGTCGCGGTAGTGCAGCCGGTGGTCGTCGTCCAGCGTGAACAGGACGCGGTCATGGGCCTCGACCGGGTCGTCCGGGTCGGCGCACAGCAGCAGCCCGGTCATGCCGAAGTGCAGCAGCAGGGTGGGTCCGTCGGTGCGGGCCAGCAGCCACTTCCCGCGCCGCTCCGGCTCCGCGAACCGCCGCCCCTTGAGCGCATCACGCAACCCGCGCGCGCCGACGCCGTGCAGGACGCCGGTGTCGCGGACGTCGACACGGCGTACGACGCGGCCGCGGGCACAGGAGTCCAGCAGGCGGCGGAAGCCTTCGACGTCGGGGAGCTCAGGCATGCGGGAGTGCCCTCGGCGCGGGACGGCCGCCGCGGTCCATGGGGTCCGTGAGGTCCACGGGGTCCGAGAGGTCCACGGGGTCCGAGAGGTCCACGGGCTCCGTGAGCTCCATGGGTTCCACGAGGTCCATGAACTCCATGAGATCCCTTTTTTTCCCCCGCCCGCCCCGCGGAAGTACGGCGACTCGCGCGGCCGACGCGCCCGAAAATCTGCCATGGCCGGTACACATGTCCGCGCCGGTCGGCACTAATGTGGACCTACGAGGTGGACGGCGCCGGATCCGGGCAGGGCGGGCGTCGGACTCCTCGCCGCAGTCCCCGGAACGAAGGTGTCATGCCCGCTGAGAACGCCCCCGCAGTCGGCAACCTCGACGACGACGACTACCCCGCCTACACCATGGGGCGGGCCGCCGCCGTTCTGGGCATCACCCCCGCCTTCCTACGGGCCGTGGGCAGGGCCGGACTGATCACACCGCTGCGTTCGGAGGGCGGCCACCGCCGGTACTCCCGCCGGCAGCTGCGCCTCGCCGCCCGCGCCCGGGAGCTGGTCGACCAGGGCACTCCCGTGGAGGCCGCGTGCCGCATCGTCTCCCTGGAGGACCAGCTGGCGGACGCCCGCCGGCTGAACCGGGACATGCGCCGAAAGCTGGACGCGCACGGTATCGATATCTAGTCCCGCCGATACAGAATTACTGAGCACGATGGGGGCAGAATTGGCCGGACGGCCGGAAAACCCCCCGGGCGCCGCCAGGCGACGTGTGTTAGCGTGATAGGCGTTGCAGTTTTGGTTGCCAGAGAATTTTTTTCTTTGCAGAGCTTTCCGGATCTTTCCGGAGGGGTGATCACAGCGGCGACTCGGCTTCGCAAGGTGCGAAGTCCGGCACTGCCCCCTAAGGGAGATTCACATGGCAACTGGCACCGTGAAGTGGTTCAACTCGGAAAAGGGTTTTGGCTTCATCGAGCAGGACGGCGGCGGCGCTGACGTGTTCGCCCACTACTCGAACATCGCCACCTCCGGCTTCCGTGAGCTTCAGGAAGGCCAGAAGGTCAGCTTCGACGTCACGCAGGGCCAGAAGGGCCCGCAGGCCGAGAACATCGTTCCTGCCTGACGCTGACACGCGTCGTCGCGAGCCGAGCGGCTCGCACATCATGAGGCTGGGGCCCGCGCTCTCGGGGTGCGGGCCCCAGCTCATTGTCTTTTTCCGGGCCCTCGCCTTTCCCTGGACGACTCCAGCGCCGAGAGCTGCCCGGTTCTTCACCATTTCTTCGGCTCATTCTTGCGAATCCTCACGCGGTCGGCACCGCCGGACGGAATTCCTCGATACGCCGCATCGAGGAGGGTTCCCCCATGAACCGCACCCGTCGCACCAACGGCCCCACCGGTGACCTCCGCGCCCCCCGCAGGTCCGCGCGCCCCCGTCCCGGCACCAGCCGCAAGACCGGTCAGAGCGCTCGGCCCGCCGCGCGCCGGCAGGAGTTCGCCCTGCCCACCACGGTCACCGAGCCGTTGCCCGCGGTCGAGGCGTTCGCCGAGCTCGACATGTCCGAGCGGCTGCTGAAGGCACTGGTCGACGAGGGCATGACCATGCCCTTCCCGATCCAGGCGGCCACCCTGCCGAACGCGCTCGCGGGCCGGGACGTCCTGGGCCGGGGCCGTACCGGCTCGGGCAAGACGCTCGCCTTCGGCCTGCCGGTGCTGGCCCGGCTGGAGGGGCAGCGGGCCCAGCCCAAGCAGCCCCTCGCCCTGGTCCTCGTACCGACCCGGGAACTGGCCACGCAGGTCACCGACTCGCTCGCCCCGTACGCCCGCGCCCTGCATGTGCGCTTCGCCACCGTGGTCGGCGGTGTGTCGATCGGCCGCCAGACCAGCGCGCTGCGCGCCGGCGCGGAGGTCGTGGTCGCCACGCCCGGTCGCCTCAAGGACCTGATCGACCGCGGCGCCTGCCGCCTCGACCATGTCGCCGTCACCGTCCTCGACGAGGCGGACCAGATGGCCGACATGGGCTTCATGCCGCAGGTGACCGCGCTGCTCGACCAGGTCCCGGCCCGTGGGCAGCGGCTGCTGTTCTCGGCCACCCTGGACCGCAACATCGACCTCCTGGTGCGGCGCTACCTCCACGACCCGGTCGTGCACTCCGTCGACCCGTCGGCCGGCGCGGTCACCACGATGGAGCACCACCTGCTCCAGGTGCGGGACACCGAGAAGCACGACGCCGTGACCGAGATCGCCGCCCGCGACGGGCGCGTGATCATGTTCCTGGACACCAAGCACGCGGCGGACCGGCTGGCCAAGCACCTGCTGTCTGTCGGGGTGCGCGCCGCGGCCCTGCACGGCGGCAAGTCCCAGCCGCAGCGCGACCGTACGCTGGCGCAGTTCAAGAACGGCCAGGTCACGGCCCTGGTCGCGACCAATGTCGCCGCCCGGGGCATCCATGTCGAGGGCCTCGACCTCGTCGTGAACGTCGATCCCCCGGCCGACCACAAGGACTATCTGCACCGCGGCGGCCGTACCGCCCGCGCGGGCGAGTCCGGCACCGTCGTCACCCTGGTGCTGCCGCACCAGCGGCGCGCGATGGACCGGCTGATGGCCGACGCCGACATCACCCCGAGCACCGCGCGGGTGCGCCCCGGCGAGGACGAGCTCCAGCGCATCACCGGCGCCCGGACGCCCTCCGGCATACCGGTCGTCCTCGCCGCACCGGCCGACGACCGCCGCGAGAACGGCGAGGGCTCCGGCCGCCGCCGGGGCCGTGGCCGGGGCCGCGGCGCCGGCGGCCAGGGCGGCGCCGGACGCGCCACCGGCCAGGGTTCGGGCCGCGGCGGCGCGAACGGGCAGAACGCCGGCCGGAGCAGGAGCGGCCAGGGTGCCGCCGTGCGCGGCGAGGGCGGCGGCCAGGGCGGTCAGGGTTCCGCAGGTCGCGGTGGCAGCAGCAGGGGCGGGGCGCAGACGCGTCGCCCCCGCAGGACCAACCCGTAGTCCGAACACCCCGACGGGGCGGGCGGAACGGTCCCGGGCGGTGACAGGCCCGGGGGCGCGGCCACGCCGGCACCCGTTGTGAAGAGTCCCCCACACCTGCCCCCGCCCGTCCGCGCGCGGGGGCAGACTTGGCTCATGTCGCAGCGAGATGAGCTGGTACGCGAGATTCGTGCGCTCTCCGACGCGGAGGCCGTGCGGGCGTTGACCGTGTTGGTGGAGGACCGGGGGCTGCTGTCCTCGGCCGAGCAAATGGCGTTACCCGACGGCGAGTTGGGGGAAGCGCTCACGGAGGCCGGGGTCGAGCCGGGCGGCGGTGCGGGGGAAGGCGACGTCGCACGGGCCGCGTTGGAGTACGCCGCCCTGAGCGGAGACGGTGTCGTCGGTGAGGCCGTGGAGTACGTGCGGTCGCCGATGGAGCGGTTCGACCCGGTGTCCGTGTCCGTGGGGGTGCTGGCCGTCACCCTGCTGCAGACCGAGGTCGTGGTCAAGCGGGACCGGCGGGGGCGGTGGAGCGTGACCGTGCGCAAGCGGGCCCTGAAGGACGCGGCGCTCGCCCGCGTGCTGACGGCGTTGCTCTCCCATCTCACCGACGGCAAGTAGGCCCCCGGTGGCGGTCTCCACGAGGACGCCGTACGAGTGGACGTGTGAGCGGTGCGGGCGGCCGTGCCGGGCGCCGGTGTGGCGGATCGTCGACAGCCGTGAGCGCGCCGACGTCCTCGAAAGCCCCGATGGGCCGGACGGCTTCGGGCCGGGGCTGCACTGGGCGGGCTGCCCCGGCTGCGGGGCCCGGGCGCAGGTCGAGGCGCCGGTGCTGGTGCTGCGGGCCGGGGCGTTCGTACCGTCGCTGTTCGCCACCTCCGTCGCGGAGCTCCAGCGGGATGCCACCGCGAGCGCGGCCGCGCTGGTGGAGGAGGCGCGGGTCGCCGGGGCCTTCACCGGCGGGCGGTTCGGCGGGAACGTGGTCGTGCTGCCGCGCAGACTGCTGCCCTTCGCGCTGAGCCGGGACACCGAGCGGGATCTGGCGGATCCCGAGGCCGCCTGCGCGGAGTTGGCGCCGTACGGGGCACCGACGGTGGACAACTACCGGATCTTCCTGGACCACGTGGCGGCGGAGTCGGCGGAGCCCGATGTCCGGGAGCTGCTGTACGCCGTCACCGTGACCATGCCGGACCGGCTCGCCGAACTGGTCCTGGCCCACCCCCGGCTCACCGGGAGCACCCTGGTGCGCGACGCCGGGGCGCGGGAGTTGCGCGAGGTCGCCGGCACCCCGCTGGAGGCTCCGCTGCGGATGCGGCAGCGGTTCCTGGAGGAGCTGTGCGGAGGTCGGGTCCCCGTGGGTACGGCCGTCGAGCGCCACGCGGCCGCGCTGGCCGCCTTCGGGCAGGGGCTGCGGACCCGGCTGTACGCGATGTACGACCAGGTCCGGGGCGCGGAAGGGCCGGAGATCGTTCCGCTCGCGCGGGAGGCACTCGAACTCGCCGGGCAGACCGGCGAGTTGGAGATCGAGACCGAACTCGCCGCGCGGCTGGGCGGGTTGCTGCTGTCCTCCCTCCATACGGCGGACCCCGCCGATCCCGCCGAAGCGGTGCGGGTGCTCCGACTCGCCCTGTCGCGGCTGCCGGAGGGCACCCTCCACTGGGCCGAGGTGGCCACCAACCTCGCCTCCGCCCAGTACTTCCGTGACGACGGCGACCACATCGAGCGCTGGGAGACCGCCCGCGATCTGCTTCTCCGCGCCACCGCCGCGGTGGACCGGCGGACCCACGGAGAGTTCTGGGCCCGGGTGCAGACCAACTACGGGCTGCTGCTCGGTCAGCGACCGGGCGGCGGGCCCGCCGATCTCACCCTCGGCATCGAGCACATCCAGGCCGGACTGGGCGAACGACCCCGTGCGGGCAACCGCGTCGACCGGGCCTACTCCCTGCTCAACCTCGGGCTGCTGCTGTTCCGGCGCGGCGCACCGGGTGACCTGAAGCGGGCCGAGCGGTGCTACCGGGACGCCCTCGGGCGACTGCGTCCGGACGACGACCCGATGCTGTGGTCGCAGCTCCGGTGCAATCTGGCGGACCTGCTGCTCTCCCCCGAGCGCGCCACCGCCGACCCGCGCGGCGCCCGTGCCGCGGTGGCCGCCGTCGTCGCCTTCGGCGCCGCGCACCCGGGGCTCCTCGACACCAGCCGCGCCACCTGGCTGCTGGCCCGCACCGCCGATCTGCTCGACGGTCCGGGGAGCGCCGAGGGCCTGCGGCTGCGGCGCGCGGCGCTGGCCGCCGTACCGCCGAGCGTGTTTCCCTCCCTGCATCTGTCCATCGCCCGGGAGGCGGTCGACGCGCTCGCCGCCGCCGCGGACTGGGACGCGGCGGCCGAGGTGGCAGCGGGCATGCTGACCGCCGCCCATGCGCTCTACGACGCCCAGGTCACCGCCGCCGGACGCCGGGGCGTGCTGCTGCTGACGCGTGGGACCGCCCGTGAGGCCGCGTTCCTGCTGGCCCGCGCGGGGCGTCCGGAGCGTGCGGTGGAGGCGATCGAGCGGGGGCTCGCCCGTGAGCTGTCGGTGGTGACCGGGCGGGACACGGTGGATCTGGCGGCGCTGGAGGGGGTCGATCCGCCGCTGGCCCACCGGTACCGCCGGGCGCGGGAGCGGTACCGGGTGGTGGCCGCCGGGGTGGAGGGGACGGGCCCGGCGGCCACCACCCGGT
>NZ_MUNF01000031.1 GCF_002154555.1 Streptomyces murinus | reverse complement strand
GCCCCCCTGCCCGGCTGAACGGTCCTCGCCCTGCGTGCCCGACGGTCCTGAACGCGCCGGAACACGAGGAAACCTCTGCCGGATCCCTTGACGGCACGCGTCCGCGCCGATTAACTCACGTCCTAAATTAAGACGTGAGGGTCTTCGGAGGGCAACGGTCGGAAAGGCCGCTCCCGGTGCGCGATCCCGAAGGTTCTCGACGCCCGGAAGGGACACCTGGAGACATGCGCAGCATCCGAGCCGCGGCCGTCGGCGCCGTCACCCTCTCTCTCGCCCTCACGGCGACGGCCTGCGGAGGCGGTTCGTCCACGGGGGGCGGGTCCAACGACGCGCCGAAGACGCTGACCTACTGGGCCTCCAACCAGGGCGCCAGCGTCGCCGTCGACAAGCAGGTACTCCAGCCCGAACTCGACAAGTTCCAGAAGCAGACGGGCATCAAGGTGAAGCTGGAGGTCGTGCCCTGGCCCGACCTGCTCAACCGGATCCTGACCGCGACCACCTCCGGTCAGGGCCCCGACGTGCTGAACATCGGCAACTCCTGGAGCGCCTCCCTCCAGGCCAGCGGCGCGCTGCTGCCCTGGGACGCCAAGAACTTCGACAAGATCGGGGGCAAGAGCCGGTTCGTGCCGTCCGCGCTCGCCTCCACCGGCGTCCAGGGCAAGGACCCGGCCGCCGTACCGCTGTACGCGCTGGCCTACGCGCTCTACTACAACAAGAAGATCTTCGCCGACGCCGGTATCTCCCAACCGCCCGCCACCTGGGACGAGTTGATAGCCGACGGCAAGAAGATCAAGGCCAGGGGCAGCTCCCCGCTCGGCGCCGAGGGCTCGAACGTCTCGGAGAACATCCACCACATCTTCGTCTTCGCCAAGCAGCGCGGCGTCGACTTCTTCACCGCCGACGGCAAGCCGAACTTCACCGACCCCAAGGTCGTCGACGCGGTCAAGGCCTACGTCGATCTGATGGCCAAGGACCAGGTCATCCCGACCGGGGACGCCGAGTACGCGCAGAACCAGTCCGTCAGCGACTTCGCCAAGGGCCGCCAGGCCATGCTGCTGTGGCAGTCGGCCTCCGCCAACCTCGCCTCCCAGGGGATGAAGGACAGCGAGTACGGCGTCGCGCCCGTGCCGGTGCGCTCCGGCACCCCCGGCCCCGGCACCCAGATCAACTCGATGGCCGCCGGCATCAACATCGCGGTCTTCCGCAACACCCACAACCTCGACGGGGCGACGCGGTTCGTGAAGTTCATGACCTCCGACGACGAGCAGAAGATCCTCAACAAGGCCTACAGCTCCATCCCGGCGGTCACCTCGGCACAGGACGACCCCGCGTTCAACACCCCCGCCAACACGGTCCTGAAGAACACCCTCGCCACCAGCGCCGCCGCCCTGCCGCAGGTGCCCGCCGAATCGCAGTTCGAGACGACGGTCGGCACCGCCGTCAAGGACCTGTTCGCCGACGCCGCCGCCGGCCGCGCGGTGACCACGGCCTCGGTCCGGGCCGCGCTCCAGAAGGCCCAGCAGCAGATGCCGGCGGCGTAACGGCCATGACCACCCACACCCTTGAGGAGTCGGTGGCGAAGTCCCCTCCCGGGACGGCGGCTTCCTCGGCCCGCCGCCGTCCCGGGAGGTTCCGCCGCGCCGGGCTGCCGTACCTGCTGCTCCTGCCCGCCCTTGTCCTCGAACTCCTCGTCCATCTGGTGCCGATGGTCATCGGCATCGTGATGAGCTTCAAGGAACTCACCCAGTTCTACATCCGCGACTGGGGCACCGCCCCCTGGTCCGGCCTCGGCAACTACCGCCTGTCGGTGGACTTCCACGCCCCCGTCGGCGCGGCCCTGCTGCACTCCTTCCTCGTCACCGTCGGCTTCACGCTGCTGTCCGTCGCCCTGTGCTGGCTGATCGGCACCGCCGCCGCCCTCTTCCTCCAGGACACCTTCCGCGGCCGCGGCCTGCTGCGCGCCCTGTTCCTGGTGCCGTACGCGCTGCCCGTCTATGCGGCCGTCATCACCTGGGTGTTCATGTTCCAGCACGACAACGGCCTGGTGAACCACGTCCTGCACGACCAGCTGCACATCGGCGCCAAGCCCGCCTTCTGGCTCATCGGCGACAACAGCTTCTACGCCCTGCTGACCGTCTCGGTGTGGAAGGGCTGGCCGTTCGCCTTCCTCGTGGTGACGGCCGGACTCCAGAACATCCCGGGCGAGTTGTACGAGGCGGCCGCGCTGGACGGCGCCGGCATGTGGCAGCGGATCCGCCGCATCACCCTGCCGTCCCTGCGCCCGGTCAACCAGGTCCTGGTCCTGGTGCTGTTCCTCTGGACGTTCAACGACTTCAACACGCCCTACGTGCTGTTCGGCAGGTCCGCGCCCGAGGCCGCCGACCTGGTCTCCGTGCACATCTACCAAGCCTCCTTCGTCACCTGGAACTTCGGCACCGGCTCGGCCATGTCCGTCCTGCTGCTGCTCTTCCTGCTCGTGGTGACGGGCGGCTATCTGCTGGCGACCTCGCGAGAGCGGAGGGCCTCCGATGTCTGACTCGCCGCTGGCACCGCCGCCTTCGTTCCGCTGGGCCCGGCGGGTCTTCCTCACCCTGCTCACCGGCTTCGTGCTGCTCCCCGTGTACGTGATGCTCTCCAGCTCGCTGAAGCCGCTCGCGGACGTCTCCGGGAAGTTCCGCTGGGTGCCGAGCGGGCTGACGATCCGCCCGTACATCGACATGTGGTCCACGGTGCCGCTCGCCCGCTACTTCGTGAACTCGCTGATCGTGGCGGGCTCGGCGACCGTCCTGTCCGTCGTCGTCGCGGTGTTCGCCGCCTACGCGGTCAGCCGCTACGACTTCCGGGGCAAGCGCGTCTTCACCGTCACCGTGCTCTCCACCCAGATGTTCCCCGGCATCCTCTTCCTGCTCCCGCTCTTCCTCCTCTACGTCAACATCGGCAACGCCACCGGCATCGCCCTGTTCGGCTCCCGCGGCGGTCTGATCCTCACCTACCTCACCTTCTCCCTGCCGTTCTCCATCTGGATGCTGACCGGGTACCTCGACTCGGTGCCGCGCGACCTGGACGAGGCGGCGCTGGTCGACGGCTGCGGGCCGCTCGGCGCGCTGTTCCGGATCGTCGTACCGGCCGCGATCCCCGGCATCGTCGCCGTCGCCGTCTACGCGTTCATGACCGCGTGGGGCGAGGTGCTGTTCGCGTCGGTGATGACGAACGACACCACCCGCACCCTCGCCGTCGGCCTCCAGGGCTACTCCACCCTCAACGACGTCTACTGGAACCAGATCATGGCCGCCTCGCTGGTCGTCAGCGTCCCCGTGGTGGCCGGATTCCTGCTGCTCCAGCGCTATCTCGTGGCCGGACTGACGGCGGGGGCCGTCAAATGACCGGCAACACACCGTATTCCGAAGGGACTTCCGTGTCCGAACGCATCGACCTCGCCGCACTCCCGGACGGCTTCCTGTGGGGCACGGCCACCTCGGCCTACCAGATCGAGGGAGCCGTCGCCGAGGACGGCCGGACCCCCTCCATCTGGGACACCTTCTCGCACACCCCGGGGAAGATCGCGGGCGACGACAACGGCGACGTCGCCTGCGACCACTACCACCGCAGCGGCGAGGACATCGCCCTGATGCGCCGCCTCGGCCTCAACGCCTACCGGCTCTCCGTCGCCTGGCCGCGCGTCGTCCCCGGCGGCACCGGCCCCGTGAACCCCAAGGGCCTCGCCTTCTACGACGCGTTGGTGGACGATCTGCTGGCGGCGGGCATCACCCCGTCCGTCACCCTCTACCACTGGGACCTTCCGCAGTCGCTCCAGGACCGCGGCGGCTGGCCGGAGCGGGACACCGCCCACGCGTTCGCGGAGTACGCCGACGCCGTGGCCCGGCGCCTCGGCGACCGCGTCAAGCTCTGGGCGACGCTCAACGAGCCGTCCTGCTCGGCCTGGATCGGCCATCTGGAGGGCACGATGGCCCCCGGCTGGACCGATCTGACCGCCGCGGTCCGCGCCTCCTGCCATCTGCTCCTCGGCCACGGTCTCGCCACCGAGGCCGTCCGCGCCGCCGTCCCGGACGCCCGGATCGGCATCGTCAACAACCTCTCCACCGTGCACCCGGCCACCGACCGCCCCGAGGACATCGCGGCCGCCCGCCGGCACGACGGCCATGTCAACCGCTGGTGGCTCGACCCCGTGCACGGCCGCGGCTTCCCGGCCGACATGATGGAGACGTACGGCGTCGAACTCCCACTGCGGGACGGCGATTTGGAGACGATCGCCGCGCCCCTGGACTGGCTGGGCCTGAACTACTACTTCCCGGCCCATGTCGTCGACGACCCCGAGGGCCCCGCGCCGTACGCCCGTACCGTCCGCCGCGAGGGCGTCCCGCGCACCGGTATGGACTGGGAGATCGACGCCGGCGGCATCGAGACCCTGCTGCTCCGGCTCACCGAGGAGTACGGCGCCCGCACCCTCTACCTCACCGAGAACGGCTCCGCCTTCCCCGACACGGTCCGCCCCGACGGCACCGTGCACGACCCCGAACGCCAGGACTACCTGGAGGCCCACCTGGCCGCCTGCGCCTCCGCCGCCCGCCGGGGCGCCCCGCTGGCCGGCTACTTCGCCTGGTCCCTGCTGGACAACTTCGAATGGGCGTACGGCTACGACAAGCGCTTCGGCCTGGTCCACGTCGACTACCGGACCCAGGCCCGCACCATCAAGGGCAGCGGGCACCGGTACGCGGAGATCGTGCGCGCACACCGGGAGCGGAGCCGCAGCGCGGCTTGAGCCTGACCAGGGCCCCTTGGACCGTGGCACATGAGGCGGCGCCCCCGCCCCCTCGAACCGGCGTGCCACGGCCCGACCCCCACCCGACGGCCGCCCCGTTCAGCGCAGATCGGGCCCGCCCGCCTCGGCTGTCTCGTCGAGCAGACTGATGTCCTCGTCGGTGTCGCCCGGGACGTCCGTGCCGGAGCCGGTAGAGACTGAACGGCGGTGGCGCGCCAGTCCGGGAGGGCATCGGCGGCCCCGCGCGCACCGGTGCCGACCTTGGTGGATGAACTCGGCTTCGCGTGCGGCGCGTTGAGCGGTGACGCCCGGCGCCTGCCGACGGGCCGAGGCGCACGGGGACGGGTCAGTGGCCGGTCCTGGTCACAGGTGGACGTCTTGGTCGTCGTTCATCGGGCAGTGCCAGTCAAGGGTCCCGTGGGAGACATGCGGCGTCGCGGGGTGGGTGTGGCCGGGTGTCGGGCACCGGGGGGCCGGGTGGCCGCCGGTGGATTCGAGGACGCTGTCCTGGAGTTGCTCCGCCAAGAGGAGCAGCGCCTCGGGTTCGGGCAGCGCGTCGTCCAGGTCCACCGTGACCGAGGTGCCGTCCGGGTAGGTGAGGGTGACGTGCACACCGGCCCCGGTGCCGGGGGCCGTGCCTTCCGTGCCGATCTTGAGCACGGCTCCTTCCGGCGCCTCCAGAGTGCGCAGAAGAGACTCCGCCCAGCCGCGTACCGTCCGTACGTCGAGTGCCATGAGCAACCGCCCGTCCGCCGGTCCTACTTCTTCGCCGTCACGTCCGCCGCCCAGGTCAGCGAGCCCGTGCCCGGGCGACCGCCGATGCTGACGCGGAAGGTCATGTAGTCCTGGAACTGCACGTGATCGGCATGCCTGACCGGCTTCAGTGTGCCGTGGAAGTGGTAGCTCCCGCCCACGACATGACCCGCGTTCTTCGGCATCCGCCGTCCGTTCCGCCACCAGGAGACACCGGACTCATGGACGTTGCCGGTGATGACGGACTGCACGCGGGCGGAGATCTTGAATCCCCAGTTGATGGTGGAGTGGTGACAGTTGAACCGGGCCGCGAGGGTACCGTTGGCGTTGCTCCAGCTCGGGTTCTTGTCACAACGCAACGTCGCTGATGAGCGTTCGGCCGCGCCGGTCCGGACCGTCCGGCCCGGCGCCGCGCGCAGGCTGCCCTTGCCGAGTCCGAGCCGCGCGCCGATGCGGTCCAGATCCGTGCGGGAGAGTTTCGGGCCGCCCTTGAACGTGAAGCGCAACGTCGTGCGCACGTTCCCGGTGACCGTCGTCGCCGTGTAGCTCCGGCCCGCGGCGTCCGTGACGGCCGCACCACTCACCGCCGCCCCCGCGCCGGACCGCTCCGGAGCCGCCTGAGCGGCCGGGGCGGCGAGCACGGCCGCGGCGAGCACCATCGCGGCCGCGGCGACCGGGCCCCTCGGCATCCTCCCGCCCTGCCCCGCACCGCCGGTCGAGCCGTGAGCCGTTCCCACGGCGCCGCCGCCTCGGGTCCTGCCACCACATTCCCCGTTCACCACGCCGCTCCCCTCGCTCCGGTGGCTCTCCACGCCGTGATGCTCTCCAGGAGCGTCCCCCGCGACGCCCGAACGGGCGAGCGTTCACCTGGACGAGCGAACAGCGGGCGGCGGCCACGGCGGGAAACGTCGGGCGCGTCGCCCCGGCGGACCGCGACAGCCGGGCGGACACCGCTCGACGACTGGGAGCCGGGAGCCGGGAGCCGGACCGGGCATCGGTGGCGCGCGGATCACCCGGCCGTGGCAGGATCCCTGACTGTGAGCGCATCCTGGGCGGTGAGGGGCCTGCGGGCCGCGGTGTTCGCCGCGGTGTGCGTGCTGCTCGCCGCCGCGGGCCACGGCCTGGCCATGGGGGAGATGCCCTCGCTCGGCTGCGACGGCGTGGGCTTCCTCGCGGTCCTCGCGCTCGGCTGGACGCTGGGCGCGCGGGAGCGGTCGGGGCCGGGCATCGGCGCGGTGACGCTGCTCACCCAGGCGGGGCTGCACCTGGGCTTCGACGCGGCCCACGGCGACTCCGGCACGACCCGCACCGGCGCCCCCATGCCCGGCATGCCCGGTATGACGGGGCCCGCCGCCCACGCGACGGCCGCGCACACCATGGCCCACGCCACGGCCGCCCACCTCCTCGCCGCCCTGGCCGCCTCCTGGTGGCTGCGGCGGGGCGAGGCCGCGCTGTGGTCGCTGCTGCGGCGCACCGCCGCGCTGGTCCCCGCCCTGCTCACCCGGTGGCGGCCCGCCCCGCTGCCCGCCACCGCCGAGCCGGTCCCGCGCCACCGGTCCCTCGACGTCCCGCCCCGCCGGGCCCCGCTGCGGCACGCGGTCACCCGGCGCGGACCGCCCGCCCCGATCCCGTACCCGCTCTGACCCCTGACCCAGTCACTCGTCACCGTACGGAGATCGACTCACCATGTCCGCATCACGCATCACCCTGCGCCGCGCCGGCGCCGTCACCGCCCTCACGGCCGCCTCGGTCCTGCTGGCCGCCGGGGCCGCCTCGGCGCACGTCACCGTCCACCCGGAGAGCTACGCCAAGGGCGCCACCGACGGCGTGCTGACCTTCCGCGTGCCCAACGAGGAGGACCACGCCTACACCAGCAAGGTCCAGGTCTTCCTGCCCACCGACCACCCGGTCCTCGGCGTCCTGGTCCACCCGGGCGACGGCTGGAGCGCCAAGGTGACCACCACCAAGCTGAAGACGCCGGTCAAGACCGACGACGGCACCATCACCGAGGCCGCCTCCGAGATCACCTTCACCGGGGGGAAGATCGAACCGGGGCAGTACGAGGACTTCAACGTCGCCTTCGGTGAACTCCCCGAGGACACCGACCAGTTGGTGTTCAAGACGCTCCAGACCTACTCGGACGGCAAGGTCGTCCGCTGGATCGAGCAGCCCGCCTCGGGCGACGACGAGCCGGACAACCCGGCCCCGTCCCTGAAGCTCACCGCGGACGACGCCTCACCCGCAGCCGCCCCCGCCAAGGCGGCCGCCACGACCACCGCCAAGGCGAGCGACTCCACCGCCCGCGAACTCGGCGTCGCCGGCCTGGTCGTCGGCGCCCTGGGCCTGGCCGCCGCCGCGTTCGCCCTGCTGCGCGGCCGGTCCTCGGCGCGGCCGTAGCGACGGCCACCGGTGGGCCTCGCGCACCACGCGCGGTCCACCGGTGGGCGGCAGCGCGGTCAGGGGGTGCCGGGCTCCGGGGCCCGGCCGACGAGGTGGATCCGTTCGCGCAGGTCCGCCTCGGCCCGGTCCAGTCCGGCCCGCAGATCGAACCAGACCTGGTCCTTGCGCTCACCGGGCCGGTCGAGCCCGACGGCGATCCAGGAGAACACGCCCTGAAGGACCTCCCGCCGACCGCCGGGACCGGTCACGGAGAGCGCGAAGGACAGGGCGACGGCGGCCCGGGTCACGATCATGCGGTCCGCGTCGCCCGGCTGGGGGCGGCCTCCGGTGAGGTAGCGCGGAGCGTCGAGGATCTTGACCCACTCCAGTACCGCGCCGGGGACCTGTTCGTCCAGGATCCCCGCGATGGACTCGCGTACCGCGACGGCGGGCTGTTCGCCGAGCCAGTCCAGCCAGTGCCGGGACTCCGTGAGCTCCGCGAAGTCGTCCTCGGGCGGCCCGTAGCGCGGATTGGGCACGAACTCCCCGGTCAGCTTCCCGTTCTCGCCGACCCGCCAGACGCCCTGGACGGCTTCCCCCGGGACGTAGCCGTCGGGGTCGCCGTTGAGTCCGGGGTCGATCACCGCGACCGACCCGCCCGGAGCATATGTCCACCGCGCACCGACGGGAATGCGGCCCCCGCCACCCGCGGTTGATCTCGTCATGACTCAGGACTCCACGCAGGACGCGCTCCTCCCGCTGCTCTCCGCAGGACACGGCGGCGTACTGGTCACGCTCCGTCGCGACGGGCGGCCGCAGCTGTCCAACGTCAGCCACGCGTACGACCCGGACGAGCGGATCATCCGGATCTCCGTCACCGACGACCGCGCCAAGACCCGCAATCTGCGCCGCGACCCCCGTGCCTCGTACCACGTCACCAGCGACGACCGCTGGGCGTACACCGTCGCCGAGGGCATGGCCGAGCTGTCCCCGGTCGCCGAGGACCCCCATGACGAGACCGTGGAGGAGCTGATCCGGCTCTACCGCGCGGTCATCGGCGAGCACCCGGACTGGGACGAGTACCGCGCCGCGATGGTCCGCGACCGCCGGCTGGTCGTCCGGCTGCATGTCGCACGGGTGTACGGCATCCCCAAGCGCTGACCCGGACGGAACCTGGCTAGGGCCTGTCTGACAATTCCCGTCTGCCGCGCGACGCCATGCACGCACTCTCGCGGCACCGGGCGCAGACCCAAGTACGTCCAGTACGAGGGCCTACGCCCGGCACCCCGAGAGCACGCACCTGACGCCGCGCGGCCGCCCTCCGGGCGACGACGGGAATTGTCAGACAGGCCCTAGGCCGCGCTCTCCGTCCGCGCCTCGATCGCCCGCAGGACGGCGACCATGTCCTCGGCGCCGTGGCCCTGGCGCACCGTCTCCTCGAAGAGGGCGTGGCAGACGTCGAGCAGCGGGGACGCCAGACGGGCCCTGCGGGCGGCCTCGGCGACGAGGCGGTTGTTCTTCAGGACGTCCAGCGCGGCCGCCTGCACCGCGAAGTCCCGCTCGCGCAGCTTGGGTGCCTTCATCCGGGAGACCGGGCTGGCCATCGGGCCCGCGTCGAGGACGTCCAGGAACAGGGTGGGTTCCAGGCCCTGTCGTTCGGCGAAGTGGAAGGCCTCGGTCAGCCCGGTCACCAGGGTGATCAGGAACAGGTTGACCGAGAGCTTCATCAGCAGCGCGCCGGGCGCCGCACCGCACGCGAACGTCTGCCGGCACATCGGCGCGAGCAGCGGCGCCACCGTCTCCACGGCGGCCTGCTCGCCCGCGAGCATGGCCACCAACTGCCCCGTTTCCGCGGGCACTCGGGACCCGGACACCGGCGCCTCGACATAGCGGCCACCGGCGGCGCGGATGTCCGTCTCCAGCGCGGCGGAGTACTCGGGCGAGGTCGTGCCCATGTGGACGACGGTCCGCCCCGCGACCCGCGCGGCCAGTTCCGGGGTGCCGCGGCCGAGGACCGCGTCGACGGCCGGCTCGTCGGCGAGCATCAGCAGCACCACCTCGGCCCGCGCGAACACCTCGGCCGCGTCCCCGGCGACCTCGGCACCCGCCGCCCGCAGCGGCTCGGTGCGGTGCGGGGTGCGGTTCCACACCACCAAAGGGGTGCCGGCCGCCGCCAGGCGCAGGGCCATGGGCCCGCCCATCACTCCGAGACCGATGAATCCGACGCGCACGGTGGCCGCCCTTCCCCGCAGGGGCTGATTATGACAGTGGTCATAGTAGCGAACGTTATGACGACGGTCATAGAGTTGTCCCCAGGGTGAGAGACGGAGGCAAGGACATGAGCGAGCGGCAGCGCGGCCCCCGCGAGCGGATGGTGTTCAGCGCGGCCCAGCTCATCCGGCGCGACGGGGTGAACGCGACCGGTATGCGCGAGGTCGCCGCGCACGCGGGCGCCCCGCGCGGCTCCCTCCAGCACTACTTCCCGGGCGGCAAGGAACAGCTGGTCGGCGAGGCCGTCGCCTGGGCCGGACGGTACGCGGGCAAGCGCATCGCACGCTTCGTCGAGCAGTTGGCCGAGCCGACGCCGAGCGCGCTGTTCGCGGCGATGGCCGCGCAGTGGACCGAGGAGTACGACCGGGACGGCTTCGGCGCGGGCTGCCCGGTCGCCGCCGCCGCTGTCGACCGCGCCGCCTCCGACGACGCCGTCCGCGCCGCCGTGGCCGCCGCGTTCACCACCTGGCGGACCCCGCTCGCCGAGGCCCTCACCACCATGGGCGCGCCCGCCGACCGGGCCGCGGACCTGGCCACGCTGATGATCAGCGCGCTGGAGGGCGCGATCCTGATGGCACGGGCCGAGCGGGACGTACGGCCCCTGACGACGGTGGTGCGGGAACTGGGCCCGCTGCTCGACGCGGCGGTGACCCGGCCCGCGTGAGTTCCCGGCCGCGCGTCAGCGAACGGGCGCGCCCGCCCCCTCCGTCGTCAGGTACCCGATCACCATGTCCCCGAGCATCACCCGGTAGTGCTCCCGCCGGTCCGGGTCCACCAGGTCGCGGCCGAACAGGGCACCGAACGCCCGCCGGTTGACGGCGCGGAAGAAGCAGAACGAGCTGATCACCGCGTGCAGGTCGAGCGCGTCCACGTCCGCCCTGAACACCCCCGACTCCCGTCCGGCGGCGAGGATCTCGCGCAGCACGTCCAGCGCCGGGGAACCGATCGCGTCGAGCCGCCCCGAGGGCGCGGAGTCCTCGGCGCACTGGAGGTTCTCGATGCTCAGCAGGCGGATGTAGTCGGGGTGTCGCTCATGATGGTCGAAGATCAGCTCGGCCAGTCGCCGGATCGCCGCGACCGGGTCCAGGTGGGCGACGTCCAGCCGCCGCTCGGCCTCGCGCAGCGCGCCGTAGGCCCGTTCGAGGACGGCCGTGAACAACTGTTCCTTGCCGCCGAAGTAGTAGTAGATCATCCGCTTGGTGGTGCGGGTGCGGGCGGCTATCTCCTCCACCCGGGCGCCCTCGTAGCCGGCCCGCGCGAACTCCCGGGTGGCCATGTCGAGGATCTCGGCCTTGGTGCGGGCGGCGTCGCGCACCCGCCCGTCGGGTCGTATCGGCTCATCGACGCTGGTCATCGGGTGGTTCCTTCGGGCCTCGGGCCGCCTCGGTGACGTGCTCGGTGCCCTCGATTCTAGGACGCGAACATGACAGTACGGGTGGGTCCGTGGCCCGGAGCACACGAGGTGCCCCGGGCCACGGACCAGGAGGGCAGCGGTCGCCGGCCGCTACGGCCGCCGGTTCCACTCGGCGATCACCGGGTGCCCGTGCTCGGTGGACAGCCGGCTGGCGGTGCCGGTGGCCAGCTGGAACAGCCGGCCCTGCGCGGGCGCGAGGCCCAGCCGACGGGCCGTCAGGACCCGCAGGAAGTGGGCGTGGGCGACGAGCACCACATCGGGGCCGTCCGCGGCGAGGGCCGCGGTCACCCGGTCCAGCACCCGGTCGGCGCGGGCGCCGACCTCGGCCGGCGTCTCGCCCGGATGGCCCTCGGGCCCCGGCGCCACCCCGTCGGTCCACAGGTCCCAGTCGGGGCGGGTGCGGTGGATCTCGGCGGTGGTGATGCCCTCGTAGCCGCCGTAGTCCCATTCGTGCAGCGCGGGTTCGGGTTCGACCCCGGTCAGGCCCGCGAGCTCGGCGGTGCGCAGGGCGCGGCCGAGCGGGCTGCTGAGCACGAGGGCGTGGGTCCGGCCGGACAGGAGCGGGGCGAGGGACTTGGCCTGTTCCTCGCCGTGGTCGGTCAGGGGCAGGTCGGTGTAGCTGGTGTGCTGCCCCGACCTGCTCCACTCCGTCTCCCCGTGGCGGACCAGCAGAAGGTCCGCCACGGTCAGCCCTTCTTCTCGACCGCGTGGCCGCCGAACTGGTTGCGCAGCGCCGCGATCATCTTCATCTGCGGCGAGTCGTCCTGCCGGGAGGCGAACCGGGCGAAGAGCGAGGCGGTGATCGCCGGGAGCGGCACCGCGTTGTCGATGGCCGCCTCGACGGTCCAGCGGCCCTCGCCCGAGTCCTCCGCGAAGCCGCGCAGCTTCTCCAGGTGCTCGTCGTCGTCCAGCGCGTTGACCGCGAGGTCGAGCAGCCAGGAGCGGATGACGGTGCCCTCCTGCCAGGAGCGGAACACCTCGCGGACGTTCTCCACGGAGTGGACCTTCTCCAGCAGCTCCCAGCCCTCGGCGTACGCCTGCATCATGGCGTACTCGATGCCGTTGTGGACCATCTTGGAGAAGTGCCCGGCGCCGACCCGGCCCGCGTGCACATAGCCGTACGGGCCCTCCGGCTTGAGCGCGTCGAAGATCGGCTGGAGCCGCTCCACGTTGTCCTTCTCGCCGCCGACCATGAGCGCGTAGCCGTTCTGGAGACCCCACACACCGCCGGAGACGCCCGCGTCCACGAAGCCGATGCCCTTGATGCCGAGCGCCGCGGCGTGCTTCTCGTCGTCCGTCCAGCGGGAGTTGCCGCCGTCGATCACCGTGTCGCCGGGCTCCAGCAGGTCGCCCAGCTCGTCCACGACGGTCTGGGTGGCCGTGCCGGCCGGGACCATCACCCACACCTGGCGGGGCGCGTCCAGCTTCTCGACCAGTTCGGCGAGGCTCTTGACGTCGGAGACCTCAGGGTTGCGGTCGTAGCCGATGACGGTGTGGCCGGCGCGGCGGATGCGCTCGCGCATATTGCCGCCCATCTTGCCGAGACCGATGAGACCGAGCTGCATGATCAGTTCTCCGATGCGTTCTTGAGAGTGCGGTAGGCGGCGACGAGGGCCGTGGTGGAGGGGTCGAGGCCGGGGACGTCCGCGCCCTCGGTGAGGGCGGGTTCGACGCGCTTGGCGAGGACCTTGCCCAGCTCCACGCCCCACTGGTCGAAGGAGTCGATGTTCCACACGGCGCCCTGGACGAACACCTTGTGCTCGTACAGCGCGATCAGCTGGCCCAGCACGGACGGGGTCAGCTCGGCGGCCAGGATCGTCGTGGTCGGGTGGTCGCCGTGGAAGGTGCGGTGCGCCACCTGCTCCTCGGGCACGCCCTCCGCACGGACCTCCTCGGCGCTCTTGCCGAAGGCCAGCGCCTGGGTCTGGGCGAAGAAGTTGGCCATCAACAGGTCGTGCTGCGCCGTGAGTTCGGGGCTCAGCTCGCCGACCGGGCGGGCGAAGCCGATGAAGTCGGCGGGGATCAGCTTGGTGCCCTGGTGGATCAACTGGTAGTAGGCGTGCTGCCCGTTGGTGCCGGGCGTGCCCCACACCACCGGACCCGTCTGCCACTCCACCCGGCGCCCGTGCCGGTCCACCGACTTGCCGTTGGACTCCATGTCCAGCTGCTGGAGGTACGCGGTGAACTTGGACAGGTAGTGGCTGTACGGCAGTACGGCGTGCGACTGGGCGTCATGGAAGTTGCCGTACCAGATGCCCAGCAGGCCCAGCAGCAGCGGCGCGTTGGTCTCGGCGGGCGCGGTGCGGAAGTGCTCGTCGACCAGGTGGAAGCCGTCCAGCATCTCCCGGAACCGGTCCGGGCCGATGGCGATCATCAGGGAGAGGCCGATCGCGGAGTCGTACGAGTAGCGGCCGCCGACCCAGTCCCAGAACTCGAACATGTTGTCCGGGTCGATACCGAACTCGGTCACCTTGCCCGAGTTGGTCGAAAGTGCCACGAAATGCTTCGCCACGGCCTTCTCGTCGCCCTCGAACGCTTCGAGCAGCCACGATCGCGCGGACGTCGCGTTGGTGATCGTCTCGATCGTCGTGAACGTCTTGGACGCGACGATGAACAGGGTTTCGGCCGGGTCCAGATCACGGGTGGCCTCGTGCAGATCCGCGCCGTCCACGTTCGACACGAAACGAACGGTCAGATCGCGGTCGGCGAAGCTGCGCAGCGCCTCGTACGCCATCGCGGGCCCGAGGTCGGAGCCGCCGATGCCGATGTTGACGACATTGCGGATCCGCCGGCCGGTGTGACCGGTCCAGGCACCGGAGCGTACCCGCTGCGCGAAGTCGCTCATCTTGTCGAGGACGGCGTGCACCTTGGGCACCACGTTCTCGCCGTCGACCTCGATCACCGCGTCCCGGGGCGCGCGCAGCGCGGTGTGCAGCACCGCACGGTCCTCGGTGATGTTGATCCGCTCACCGCGGAACATGGCGTCCCGCAGCCCGAACACATCGGTGGCGGTGGCGAGTTCCTGGAGCAGGGCCAGGGTCTCGTCCGTGATCAGCTGCTTGCTGTAGTCGATGTGCAGATCACCGACCCGGACCACGTACCGCTCGGCGCGGCCCGGGTCCGACGCGAACAGCTCGCGCAGATGCAGCGGCCCCTCGGCGCGGTGGTCGGCGAGCGCCGTCCACTCGGGCCGGTGGATGAGGTTGGGATAGTGGGCGTCGGCCATCTCAGGCGTTCTCCTTGGCGGCCTCGCCGGTCAGGGCGATGGCGTACATCTCGTCGGCGTCGAGGCGGCGCAGCTCCTCGGCGATGAGTTCGGAGGTGGAGCGGACCTTCAGGGCGAGGGTGCGCGGCGGCTGACCCGGCAGGGTGAGCGTCGCGAGCGGTCCCTCGGGGCGGTCCAGGAGGATCTCGCCGTCGTGGGTGCCCAGCCGTACGGCGGTGACCACCGGACCCTCGGTGACCACGCGGTCCACGCTCACCCCCAGCCGTGCCTCCAGCCAGCGGGCCAGCAGCTCGGCGCTGGGGTTGTCCGCCTCGGCCTCCACGGCCGCCGACGTCACCTTCGCCCGCGCCTGGTCGAGCGCGGCGGCCAGCATCGAGCGCCACAGCGTCAGCCGGGTCCAGGCGAGGTCGGTGTCGCCGGGCGCGTAGGTGCGGGCGCGGGTCTGAAGGACCTCCATCGGCCGCTCCACCGCGTACAGATCGGTGATCCGGCGCTGCGCGAGCGCGCCGAGCGGGTCCTTGGACGGGTTGTCGGGCGCGTCCACCGGCCACCACACCACGACCGGGGCGTCCGGCAGCAGCAGCGGCAGCACCACCGAGCCGGCGTGGTCGGAGACCTCGCCGTAGGTGCGCAGCACCACCGTCTCGCCGGTGCCGGCCTCCGAGCCGACCCGGACCTCGGCGTCCAGGCGCGAGTGGGTGCGGTCGCGCAGGGTGCGGGCGTGCCGCTTGATGACGACCAGGGTGCGCGAGGGGTGCTCGTGCGAGGCCTCCTCGGCGGCCCGCATCGAGTCGTAGGCGTTCTCCTCGTCCGTGACGATGACCATCGTCAGGACCATGCCCACGGCCGGGGTGCCGATCGCTCGGCGGCCCTGCACCAGCGCCTTGTTGATCTTGCTTGCCGTGGTGTCGGTCAGGTCGATCTTCATGGCCTGCGCCAGCTCCGTCCGTCTCGTGCGAGCATCTCGTCGGCTTCCCGCGGTCCCCAGCTGCCCGACGCGTACTGTGCCGGACGGTCGTGCGCCGCCCAGTACTGCTCGATCGGGTCGAGGATCTTCCAGGACTCTTCCACTTCCTGGTGACGCGGGAACAGGTTGGCGTCGCCCAGGAGCACGTCCAGGATGAGCCGCTCGTACGCCTCCGGGCTGGACTCCGTGAACGACTCGCCGTAGGCGAAGTCCATGGACACGTCCCGGATCTCCATCGAGGTGCCCGGCACCTTGGAGCCGAAACGGACCGTCATGCCCTCGTCCGGCTGGACGCGGATCACGATCGCGTTCTGGCCCAGCTCCTCGGTGGCGGTGGAGTCGAACGGGGAGTGCGGGGCCCGCTTGAAGACCACCGCGATCTCGGTCACCCGGCGCCCGAGCCGCTTGCCGGTGCGCAGATAGAAGGGGACGCCCGCCCAGCGGCGGTTGTCGATACCGATCTTGATCGCGGCGAAGGTGTCGGTCTTCGACGCCGGGTCGATGCCGTCCTCCTCGAGGTAGCCGACGACCTTCTCGCCGCCCTGCCAGCCGCCCGCGTACTGCGCCCGCACGGTGTGGTCGCCCAGGTCGTCGGGGAGCCGTACCGACTTGAGCACCTTCAGCTTCTCGGTGAGCAGCGCCTCCGCGTCGAACGCGATGGGCTCCTCCATGGCGGTGAGCGCCATCAGCTGGAGCAGATGGTTCTGGATGACGTCACGGGCGGCGCCGATGCCGTCGTAGTAGCCGGCCCGGCCGCCGATGCCGATGTCCTCGGCCATCGTGATCTGGACGTGGTCGACGTAACTGCGGTTCCAGATCGGCTCGTACATCTGGTTGGCGAAGCGCAGCGCCAGGATGTTCTGGACCGTCTCCTTGCCCAGGTAGTGGTCGATGCGGAACACCTGGTCCGGCTCGAACACGTCGTGCACCAGCGCGTTCAGCTCACGGGCGCTGGTCAGGTCGTGGCCGAACGGCTTCTCGATGACCGCGCGCCGCCAGGAGCCCTCGGGCGGGCTCGCCAGGCCGTGCTTCTTCAGCTGCTGTACGACCTTCGGGAAGAACTTCGGCGGCACCGAGAGATAGAACGCGAAGTTGCCGCCGGTGCCGCGGGAGGCGTCCAGCTCCTCCACGGCGTCCTTGAGCTGCTTGAACGCGGTGTCGTCGTCGAAGTCGCCGGGGATGAAGCGCATGCCCTCGGCGAGCTGCTGCCACACCTCCTCGCGGAACGGGGTGCGCGAGTGCTCGCGCACCGAGTCGTGGACGACCTGCGCGAAGTCCTGGTCCTCCCACTCGCGGCGGGCGAAGCCCACCAGGGAGAAGCCCGGCGGCAGCAGACCGCGGTTGGCCAGGTCGTACACGGCCGGCATCAGCTTCTTGCGGGACAGGTCACCGGTCACCCCGAAGATGACCAGGCCCGAGGGACCCGCGATGCGCGGGAGGCGGCGGTCCCGGGTGTCCCGCAGTGGGTTCACCCAGTCGGCGGCAGGGCCGAGGGGCACCCGCACCTCCTCGGGCGCCGGGGCAGGGCTCGCTTTTTCGGTCATCGCGCGTCAACTCCCTTGCTCTCCAGGGACTTCGCCACCGCGTCCAGCAGGTCCTGCCAGGCCGTCTCGAACTTGGCGACGCCCTCGTCCTCCAGCTGCTGGACGACCTCGTCGTAGGAGATGCCGAGCCGCTCGATCGCGCCGAGGTCGGCACGGGCCTGCGCATAGCCGCCGGTCACCGTGTCGCCGGTGATCTCGCCGTGGTCGGCGACGGCGTTCAAGGTGGCCTCCGGCATGGTGTTGACCGTGCCCGGCGCGACGAGGTCGTCCACATACAGGGTGTCCTTGTACGCGGGATCCTTCACGCCGGTGGACGCCCACAGCGGACGCTGCTTGTTCGCCTTGTCACCGGCGAGCGCCAGCCAGCGGTCCGACGCGAAGACCTCCTCGTACGCCTCGTAGGCCAGTCGCGCGTTGGCGAGGGCCGCGCGGCCCTTGAGCGCGAGGGCGTCGTCGGTGCCCAGCGCGGTCAGCCGCTTGTCGATCTCGGAGTCCACCCGGGAGACGAAGAACGACGCCACCGAGTGGACGGCCGACAGGTCGATGCCGCGCTCGCGGGCCTTCTCCAGACCGGCCAGGTAGGCGGCCATGACCTCGCGGTAGCGCTCCAGGGAGAAGATCAGGGTCACATTGACGCTGATGCCGAGCCCCACGACCTCGGTGATGGCCGGCAGGCCCGCCTTGGTCGCCGGGATCTTGATCATCACGTTGGGGCGGTCGACCAGCCAGAACAGCTGCTTGGCCTCGGCGACGGTGGCCGCGGTGCGATGCGCCAGACGGGGGTCGACCTCGATGGAGACCCGGCCGTCGCGGCCGTTCGTCGCCCGGTACACGGAGTCCAGGACATCGGCGGCGTCGCGGACGTCGGCGGTGGTCATCATCCGCACGGCCTCGTCGACCGTCACTCCGCGTACGGCCAGATCGGTGAGCTGCTCCTCGTAACCCTCGCCGGAGCCTATGGCCGCCTGGAAGATCGACGGGTTGGTGGTGACACCGACGGCGCTGCCGCTCGCCACCAGGTCGGCGAGGCTGCCCGAGGTGATCCGCCCCCGCGACAGGTCGTCCAGCCAGATGGACACACCCTCGTCGGCAAGGCGCTTGAGGGCTCCCGGGGTAGCGATTGCTTCGGTCACAGTGATCATCTTTCTTTGTGTGTCGGTGTCAGACGCGCGCGGCGGCGAGCGACTCGCGGGCCGTCGCGGCGACGTTCTCGGGGGTGAAGCCGAACTCGGTGAACAGGGTTCCCGCGGCGGCGGAGGCGCCGAAGTGCTCCAGGGAGACGATCCGGCCCGCGTCGCCCACATAGCGGTACCAGGTCAGCCCGATGCCGGCCTCCACCGCCACCCGGGCCCGCACGGCCGGCGGCAGCACCCGCTCGCGCCAGGCGCGCGGCTGCTCCTCGAACCACTCCACGGACGGCATCGAGACCACCCGGGTGCCGGTGCCCTCGGCCTCCAGCAGCTCCCGCGCGGCCACGGCGAGCTGTACCTCGGAGCCCGTCGCGATGATGATCACCTCCGGGACCTCCGTCGAGGACTCGCGCAGCACATAGCCGCCCTTGGCCGCGTCCTCGTTCGGCGCGTACACCGGCACGCCCTGGCGGGTGAGCGCGAGCCCGTGCGGGGCAGGGCTGGTGGCGTGCCTCTTCAGGATCTCGGCCCAGGCGATCACGGTCTCGTTGGCGTCCGCCGGGCGGACGACGTTCAGACCCGGGACGGCCCGCAGCGAGGCCAGGTGCTCGACCGGCTGATGGGTCGGGCCGTCCTCGCCGAGGCCGATGGAGTCGTGCGTCCAGATGTACGTCACCGGCAGCTGCATCAGCGCGGACATCCGCACCGCGTTGCGCATGTAGTCGGAGAACACCAGGAAGGTGCCGCCGTAGATACGGGTGTTGCCGTGCAGGGCGATGCCGTTCATCTCCGCCGCCATGGAGAACTCGCGGATGCCGAAGTGCACGGTACGACCATAGGGGTCGGCCGTCGGGAGCGGGTTGCCGTGGGGGAGAAATGAGCTGGACTTGTCGATGTCGGTGTTGTTCGAGCCGGCGAGGTCGGCGGAGCCGCCCCACAGCTCCGGCAGCACCGGGCCCAGCGACTGGAGCACCTTGCCGGAGGCGGCGCGGGTGGCGACCGACCCGCCCTCCTCGAACACCGGCAGGGAGTCCTCCCAGCCCGCGGGCAGCTCGCCCCGGCTGATCCGGTCGAACAGGGCGGCGCGCTCCGGCTCGGCGCCTCGCCACTCGGCGATCCGCTTGTCCCAGGCCGCGTGCGCCTCGGCGCCCCGGTCCAGGGCCCGCCGGGCGTGCTTCAGGACCGCGTCCTCGACCTGGAAGGACTGCTCCGCGTCGAAGCCGAGGAGCCGCTTGGTGGCCGCGATCTCCGCCGCGCCCAGCGCCGAGCCGTGGGAGGCCTCGGTGTCGCGGGCGTTCGGGGCGGGCCAGGCGATGATCGTGCGCATCGCGATGATCGAGGGCCGCCCGGTCTCGTTCCGCGCCGCCTGGAGGGCCGCGTACAGGGCGGGTACGTCCACGTCGCCGTCGGCGGTGGGCGCGATGCGCTGGGTGTGCCAGCCGTACGCCTCGTACCGCTTCAGGACGTCCTCGGAGAAGGCGGTCGCGGTGTCGCCCTCGATGGAGATGTGGTTGTCGTCGTAGAGGAAGACCAGGTTGCCGAGCTTCTGGTGGCCGGCCAGCGAGGACGCCTCGGCACAGACGCCCTCCTCCAGGTCGCCGTCGGAGACGATCGCCCAGACGGTGTGGTCGAAGGGGGAGGTGCCCGCGGGGGCCTCGGGGTCGAACAGGCCGCGCTCGTAGCGGGCGGCCATCGCCATGCCCACCGCGTTGGCGGCGCCCTGGCCGAGCGGCCCGGTGGTGGTCTCCACGCCCGCGGTGTGCCCGTACTCGGGGTGGCCCGGGGTCCGGGAGCCCTGGGTGCGGAACGCCTTCAGATCGTCCAGCTCCAGCTCGTACCCGGCCAGGAACAGCTGGGTGTACAGGGTGAGCGAGGTGTGGCCGGGGGAGAGGACGAACCGGTCACGGCCGGTCCACTCCGGGTCCGCCGGGTCGTGACGCATCACCTTCTGAAAGATCGTGTACGCGGCAGGCGCCAGGCTCATCGCGGTGCCCGGGTGGCCGTTGCCCACCTTCTGTACCGCGTCGGCCGCCAGCAGGCGGGCGGTGTCCACGGCCCGCCGGTCGAGATCGGTCCACTCGAAGCCACCGGAAGTCTGCGTGCTCATCTTCAAGAAGTCCTCGTTCAGTACGGAAGGGCTGGCCGGACGCGTTCAAACTTAAAAGTCTGACTTTTTCGGCGGAAGGGCGGGATGTGTCACCCTGTGGTGAATCTGGGACAGTGATCGCGGAGCAGGGATGGCACGAAAAGGACATGGCTGACACAACGCCCCAAGAGGGCGCCACGGCGGTCGGTGACGGCATCCGGACCCTCCCCTTCCCGACCGAGCTGGCCGTCGGCGGTGTCGGCATGCGGATCGGCCGTATGGGTGCCGACCGCGGCTGGCGGGCCGACATTCCACTGGACCGCGTCCACCGCATCGACTTCCATGTGGTCCTGCTGTTCACCGAGGGCCCCGTACGCCATATGGTCGACTTCACCGAGTACGAGGCCGCCGCCGGCGACCTGCTGTGGATACGACCCGGACAGGTCCACCGCTTCTCCCGCGAGTGCGTGTACCGCGGAACCGTGCTGACCATGCAGCCCGGCTTCCTGCCGCGTGCCACCGTGGAGGCCACCGGCCTGTACCGCTACGACCTGCCGCCGCTGCTGCACCCCGGGGCGGCCCAGCTCGAAGCGCTCGGGGCGGCCCTGGAGCAGCTGCGCCGCGAGTACGAGGACACCACGACGCTCCCGCCGAGCCTGCACGCCGCCGTCCTGCGGCACGAGCTGACCGCGTTCCTGCTGCGCCTCGCCCACCTCGCCGCCAGCTCGGCGCCCGGCTCACGGCAGCAGTCGGACAACACCTTCACCCTGTTCCGGGACGCCGTCGAGCAGGGCTTCGCCACCAATCACAGCGTCAGCGCCTACGCCGACGCGCTCGGTTACTCCCGCCGCACCCTGGTGCGCGCCGTCCGCGCCGCCACCGGCGAGACCCCCAAGGGCTTCATCGACAAACGCGTCGTCCTGGAGGCCAAACGCCTCCTCGCCCACACCGAGCTGCCCATCGGCCGGGTCGGCGCCGCCGTCGGTTTCCCGGACGCGGCGAACTTCTCCAAGTTCTTCCAACTGCACACCGGGCGAACACCGGTGGCCTTCCGCGCCGAACTGCGGTAATCGCCATGGCCCTTGACCTGGAGCGCGCTCCAGATCCGAGCATGGGCCGTATGAACACCGGCCGGGTGGACACCACCCCTCCCCAGATCGTCCTCGGCACCATGGACTTCGGAACCCGCGTCGACCGCGAGCGGGCCTTCGCGGTCCTCGACTCCTTCGTCGCCGCCGGCGGCCGCTGGCTCGACACCGCGAACTGCTACTCCTTCTGGGCCGACCCCGAGGGCGTCGGCGGCGCCAGTGAACGGGCCATCGGCGCCTGGCTACGGGCCCGCCCGGGAGCGCGCGAGGCGGTACGGATCGCGACGAAGGTCCGGCAGAACCCGCTGGTGCCGGGCTCCTGGCCGCAGAGCGCGGAGGGCCTCTCCGCCCCCGCCGTCCGCAAGGGCGTCGAGGAGAGCCTGCGCCGCCTGGGCGTCGATCACCTCGATCTGCTCTGGGCGCACGCCGAGGACCGCGCCGTGCCGCTTCAGGAGACGGTCGGCGCCTTCGGCGAACTGGTCGACAAGGGAGTGGCCCTGCGGATCGGGGCGGCCAACCACACCGCCTGGCGCGTCGAGCGCGCCCGGTCCCTCGCGCGGGAGCAGGACGTGGCCCCCTGGACGGCCCTGCAACTGCGGCACTCGCTCCTCCAACCACGCCCGCTCACCCCCGTCGCGGAGGCCGGCCACCGCATGCTCACCGCCGAGGACCTGGACCTCGCGGCGGCGGACGGGCTCACGGTGTGGTCGTACAGCTCGCTGCTGTGGGGCTCGTACACCCGCACGGACAAACCGCTGCCGCCGGCCTATGACCACCCCGGCACCGAACGGGTCCTCGCCGTCCTGGGCGCCGTCGCCGACGAACTCTCGGCCACCCGGAACCAGATCGTCCTCGCCTGGCTGATGCGGCAGGGGATCCACCCCATCGTCGGCGCGAGCCGGACGGACCATGTCGAGGAGGCGCTCGCCGCACGCCACGTGCGGCTCGATGACGAGCACATGGCGCGCTTCGCGGCGGCACGGTAGCGGCCGCCCCCACGAACCCCGCCCCCACAAATC
>NZ_MUNF01000309.1 GCF_002154555.1 Streptomyces murinus | reverse complement strand
TCGCTGCTGCTTGTCGCGGCGCCGAGGGTGAAGGCACCGGCGGCCGCCGCGACAAGCAGCAGCGAACCGAGGACGCGGGCGGTTCGGGGAGTCGTACGGTCGTTCCGTGTCACATGCGCTCCCTTCGGATCTGGTCGTGACCACTCTCCCGCAGATCCGCCGAAACCATCCAGAAGGACGGCACCCGAGTCTTCGACAGTGACGCCCCGCGACTCACCCCGAGCCGGGACAAGGGAGTCGGGCCGCTCCGCGTTCCCGCCGGGCTGTCCGCCGGGCTGTCCGCTGCGCGACATCGGTAGTCCCGGTGCGTTGTTTCCGTCAGGTCGGTCGGTCCCTAGCGTGATCGGTGCGGCGTGGACCGCGCACGGCGGTGCTTCTCCGCGACTCCTCGACACCTGTTCACAAGGGGGATTCATGTCCTTGACCGTGTCAACCGCACGCGGGGTACCGCCCGTTGCCGCAGCACGCAGATCGGGACTGGTGCTGCTCCTGGTCTGTGTCGCGATCTTCATGCTGATGCTCGACGCGACCGTCGTCACCGCCGCCCTCGCCGACATCCGATCGCGCTTCGGCGCCTCCATCGACGGCCTCCAGTGGGTCGTGGACGCCTACTCGATCCCGCTGGCCGGCTTCATGCTGACCTTCGCCACGCTCGGCGACCGGCTCGGGCGCAAGCGGATGTTCCTGTCCGGCATGGCCGTGTTCACCGGCGCGTCGCTGGCGTTGACGCTCGCGGACACCATTGTGCAGCTCGACGCCCTGCGCGCGGTCCAGGGCGTCGGCGCCGCGATGCTCTTCGCCACCGCGCTGCCGCTGCTGTCGGCCGCGTTCCCCGAGGCCGCGGCCCGGGCGAAGGCGATCGGCGTCTACGGCGCCGTGATGGCGGGAGCGACCGTGCTCGGACCGGTCATCGGGGGCGCGCTGGTGACGGAGTTCGGCTGGCGCTCGATCTTCACCGTCAACCTGCCCATCGGCACCGCGGTCCTGGTCCTGACCGCGCTGAAGATGCCCGAGCCGCCGCGGGCCCCCGGCCTTCGGACGGACGTACTCGGCTCGCTGCTGCTCACCGGCGGCCTGGTGACCGGGGTGTTCGCCGTGACCCGCAGCAGCGCCCTCGGCTGGACGTCGCCGACCGTGATCGGACTGCTCGGCGCGGCGGCCGTGCTCGTCATCGGCTTTCTGGCCTGGCAGATGAGAGGGGCCAAGCACCCCTTGCTCGACCTGGCCATGGCACGGAAGCCCGGGTTCGTCGGCACCGCGATCGTGTCGGTCGGGCACATGGCCACGCTGATGGCCGCGGCCACCTACCTCTCGCTCTTCCTCATGGGCACGCTCGGCTACACCCCGCTCCAGATGGGACTGCGGGTGATCCCGATCAGCGTCAGCGCGATGATCGCCGCGCCGCTGACCGCGATCTTCGCGAAGAAGCTGCCGATCTCGATCTCACTGACGGCCACCATGGCGCTGGTCACGGTGGGCATGTTCCTCCTCGGCGGCTTCGGCCACCACGACGGCTGGACCCACTTCCTGGCCGGGGAGGTGATCGGCGGTGCCGGCCTCGGCGCGCTCACCGCGGCCAACCAGGCCGCGTCCCTGACCTTCGCCGCACCGGAGAACGCGGGCATGGCCAGTGCCACCTTCGGCACGCTGCGGCAGGTCGGCATGGCGGTCGGCATCGCCGGGCTCGGCTCGATGTTCAGTCATGTGGCCGAGCACAAGGCCGCCTCGGGGATCGCGGCGATCCCCGGCGCGCGTGCGGTGCCGCGGGAGCTGCGGGACCAGTTCGTCCACCAGGTCGGGTCCGCGTCCGGTCACCAGGTGGTCGCGGCGCTGCCGCCGGGGCTGCGGGACAGCGCGCCGGCGCTGACCCGGATCGCCGACCAGGCGTCGATCGACGCGCTCAACTCCATGCTGACCCTGGGTTCGATCGTCGCGGCGGCCTCGGTGGTGCTCGCGCTGGCCGCCTTCGCGGTCGACCGCCGTCGGGTCGGCCGACCGGCGTCCGAGCGGGAGTTCACGACGGAATGAGTTCGGGCCCGGCGCCGCTCGTACCGAAGTACGCGGCCGGAGTGGCGCCGATCTCCCGTCGGAACGCGGCGACGAACGCGCTCGGGCTTCCGTAGCCGACCGCGCGGGCGACCCGTGCGACCGGCTGCCCGGCACCCAGCAGCGGCAGCGCGGCGCTGAGCCGCTGGAAGGTGCGCCAGCTGGAGAAGCTCACCCCGGTCTCGGCCCGGAACCGGCGCGACAGGGTGCGGGACGAGGCGCCGACCTCCCGGCCCCAGTCCGCCAAGTCCCTGCTGTCCGCCGGGTCCTGGCGTATCGCGAGGGCGATCCGCAGGGCCAGCGGGTCGGTGGGGAGGATCGTCGGGAGCGTGGTGACCGACAGGGGCTTCATCAGATCCCACAGAACCGCCGTGGCGCGGGCACGGCGGTCCACGGCATCGGGGCCGTCACCCAGCTCCACGAGGTGGGACAGCAACGGCCCGACCAGTCCGGTGGCATCGAGAACGGTCGGCGCCTCCCAGCGCAGCGGGCATTCGTACGGCTCGAAGTACAGCGAGAGCATCGCGCAGGAGGAGCCGGGGAGGATGGCGTGCTCCACGCCGCCGGGAAGCCACAGGGCACGCGAGCGCTGCACGACCCATTGGGAGCCGTTCACGGTCATCGTCAGCAGTCCGGTCGGCACCCAGGTGAGCTGGTGCTGCGGGTGGCTGTGCGTGGGCAGACCCGCCCCGGGCGCGAGCGGGATGACGATGCTCGCGCGCGTCTCGTAACTGATGCTGATGTGCCCCTGATCGGTCACGGGACCAACTCTACTGGCGCCCGCCGTACGGAAGTTGTCTTGCTCAGGCAAGCAAACACGGCTAAGGTCTTGCTCATGCAAGCAGGAAACAGCACGGGCAAGCAACGGGCTGGCGGGCGGGCCAAGTCCTTCACGGAGACGGGCCGCCGCGCCCAGATCGTCGCCGCGGCGATCGACGTCATCGCCGAGGTCGGCTACCAGCGGGCCTCGTTCATGAAGATCGCGCAGCGCGCGGGGCTGAGCAGCACGGGGATGATCTCCTACCACTTCGACGGCCGGGACGACCTGATGCGCGAGGTCGTCGCCGAGGCGATGCGGGTCGCGGACGTCTATATGCGCCCCCGCATCGAGGCCCACGAGCGCTACGCGGCCCGCCTGCGCGCCTCCATCGAGGGCAACCTCGATCTGCTCGCCGAGTACCCGAACCATCTGGCGGCGCTCGCCGAGGTCCTGGGCAATCTGCGCGGCGGCGACCCCGGCATGGTCGCGTTCACGCAGGGGATGGAGGCGATCCTCGCCTTCCAGGTCGAGCAGATCCGCAAGGGGCAACAGGCGGGCGAGTTCTGCGACTTCGACCCGTGGGTGATGATGCGGGCGATCCGCGCCGCCATCGACGACGTCGTGCGCCGCGCCCGCGACGAGCCCGACCTCGACGTACGCGCCACGGGCCGCGAGCTCGCGGACCTCTTCGACCGCGCCACCAGTGCCACCAGTGCCACCTCACGGTAATCACGGACACGACACACACGGGGGAAATCGCCATGGCCACCCGCCAGATACCGCAGACCGACCCGAATCCGGCCGCCGGAACCGCCGCCACGGCGGCCGAAGCGGCTACGGCTGCCGAGGCCCGACGCCGTACCGCCGCGCTCCGCCGGCAGATCGGCGCGCAGCTGCTCTTCGAACTCGTCCTGCCGCTCGGCTCCTACTACGGCCTGCGCGCCGCCGGCACCGGCCAGTGGCTCGCGCTGGTCGCAAGCGGCCTGCTGCTGGTTCCGTGGATCGTCTACGGCATCGTGCGCCAGCGGCGGGTCAACGCGATGGCCCTGTTCTCGCTGAGCCTGGTGGCCATCGCCACCGCGCTGTCCATGGTCACCGGCAGCCCGCGGGTGCTGAACCTGAGGGACAGCTGGGTCACCGCCGCGATCGGATGCTGGATCCTCGGCACCCTCCTCACCCGGCGCCCGTTCATCATGACCTCCTCGCGCGGCATCGTCATCGCCAAGGTCGGCGAGGCCGGCCTCAAGGAGTGGGAGGCCCGCTGGGACACCGAGCCGGCGTTCCGTCACCAGCTGCGGACGCTCACCGCAGTGTGGGGCGCGGTGTTCCTGCTCGACGCGGTCCTGCGTGTCGTGCTCGTGTACACCATCTCGGTGGACGCCTTCCCGCTCACCAGCACCCTGCTCTGGCTGGCGATGCTCGGCGGCCTGATCGGGTTCCACAACCGGTACGTCACCCGCAACGGCCTGAAGGTGTGAGGGAACCGACCGTGGACACCGACATCGAGGTACTGATCGCGGGAGCGGGCCCGACCGGCCTGCTGCTCGCGGGCGAACTGGGCCTGGCCGGAGTGCGCGCGGCCGTCGCGGAGCGGCTGCCGCACCGGACCGGCCACTCCAAGGCGCTCAACCTCCAGCCGCGCACCGCCGAGGTGCTGGACTGCCGAGGCTGGCTGGCACCGGTCCTGGACCGGTCGCTGACCCTCCTGCCCGCCGGCCACTTCGCCGGACTGCCACTCGACTACAGCGCGCTGGACACGGCCTTCCCGCACCAGGTCGGCATCCCTCAGGCCCGCGTAGAGGAGTTCCTGGAGGACCACCTCGCCCAGTACGGCGTCCCCGTGCTGCGCGGACGAGAGCTGACGTCGCTCCGGCAGGACGCGGACGGGGTCACCGCCACCCTCCGCGGCCCCGACGGCACCGAGTCCACCTGCCGGGCCCGGTACCTGGTGGGCGCCGACGGCGGGCGCAGCACGGTGCGCCACCTCCTGGGCACGCCCTTCCCCGGGCGGGACGGCCGCATCGGCATGGCCGTCGCCGACATCGAACTCGCACCCGTCGACGGCGGATCGGACAGCCCGGGCGAGCCCTGGCAGCTGCCCGACCTCACCCCGGACCCCGCGGGCGTCGCCTTCCTGCTCCCGCTCGGCGACGGCGTGCACCGGCTGATCCTCGGCGGCCCCGAGCAGCAGGGCGTCGACCGCGACGCCCCCGTCACCGACGACGAGGTGCGCGCGGCGCTGGCCCGCTGCCCCGGCCCGCCCCGCGCACTGCGCGCCGTACGCTGGGCCTCCCGCTTCACCGACGCCTCCCGGCAGGCCGAGCGCTACGCCGAGGGCCGCGTCCTGCTGGCCGGTGACGCCGCCCACATCCACGCCCCCGCCGGCGGGCAGGGCCTCAACCTCGGCATGCAGGACGCCTTCAACCTCGGCTGGAAGCTGGCCGCCACGCTCCGGGGCCGGGCCCCGGACGGGCTGCTGGCCACCTATCACGCGGAACGGCACCCTGTCGGCGCCCGGGTCCTGGCCAACACCCAGGCCCAGATGGTGCTGACGCTCCCCGACCCGGACGCCCTGGTGGTACGCGAACTGCTCACCGACCTGCTCACCGTGCCCGAGGCGAACCGCCGCGTCGCCGCCATGATCGCCGGCACGGACATCCGCTACCCCATGCCCGGCGCGCCGGACCACCCGCTGCTGGGGGCGCGGGCGCCCGGCGTCCGGCTGCCGGGCGGGCGGGGAGCCCTGCTGGCCGACGCCGCGTCAGCGGTCACCGCCGCGGTGAGCGCCTGGGCGGACCGCGTCGACCGCCTCAACCGCGGCCCCCTGGCCGACGAGGGCGAAGCGCTGCTGGTCCGGCCCGACGGGTACGTCTGCTGGGCGGGCCCGGACGACGACACGCACGAACTGCGCTCCGCCCTCACGCGCTGGTTCGGCCCGGCCGACGAGTTCCGCTGATCGCCCCCCCTTGGGTGACGCAGAACACAGCGACCGAACAGGAGTTCAGCACCTAGCCCACCCGCTCGGTGCCCGATATCGGGCAGGATTCTTGCGAAACCCGCGCCGGTACCCGAGGATCTACGGGTGCACGACGAACTCGTAGATCATCTGACGCGGTCCACGCCCCTCGGCAGGGGCGAGGCGCTGCGGGTGATCCAGGACGTGCTCGCCTATTTCGACGAGTCGACGGAGGATTTCGTCCGTCGCCGCCACCGCGAGCTCCAGGCCCAGGGTCTGGTGAACGCGGAGATCTTCGAACGGATCGGGGCGGACCTCAGATATCGAGCGGTGGCACCGCCCGAGCTGACGCTCAGGCAGCTGCGCCGCATGGTCTATGGCTAGGAATACCTTCATATGTGCGGAATTGTCGGTTACATCGGGAAGCGTGACGTCGCCCCCCTCCTCCTGGAGGGCCTCCAGCGCCTTGAGTACCGCGGGTACGACTCCGCGGGCATCGTGGTCACCTCCCCGAAGGCGCCCGGCCTGAAGATGGTCAAGGCCAAGGGCCGGGTGCGCGACCTGGAGGCCAAGGTCCCGGCGCGCTTCAAGGGCACCACCGGCATCGCCCACACCCGCTGGGCCACCCACGGCGCTCCGTCCGACGTGAACGCGCACCCGCACATGTCGGCCGACAACAAGGTCGCCGTCGTCCACAACGGCATCATCGACAACGCCGCCGACCTGCGCCGCAAGCTGGAGGCGGACGGCGTCGAGTTCCTCTCCGAGACCGACACCGAGGTCCTCACCCACCTCATCGCCCGCGCCACCGCCGACAAGCTGGAGGACAAGGTCCGCCAGGCCGTCCGGCTGATCGAGGGCACGTACGGCATCGCCGTGCTGCACGCCGACTTCCCCGACCGCATCGTGGTGGCCCGCAACGGCTCCCCGGTCGTGCTCGGCATCGGCGAGAAGGAGATGTTCGTCGCCTCGGACATCGCCGCGCTGGTCATGCACACCCGGCAGATAGTGACGCTGGACGACGGCGAGATGGCCACCCTCAAGGCCGACGACTTCCGCACCTACACCACCGAGGGCACGCGCACCACCGCCGAGCCCACCACGGTGGAGTGGGAGGCCGAGTCGTACGACATGGGCGGCCACGACACCTATATGCACAAGGAGATCTTCGAGCAGGCCGACGCGGTCGACCGTGTGCTGCGCGGCCGGATCGACGACCGCTTCTCCACCGTGCACCTCGGCGGCCTCAACCTGGACGCCCGCGAGGCCCGGCAGATCCGCCGGGTGAAGATCCTCGGCTGCGGCACCTCGTACCACGCGGGGCTCATCGGCGCCCAGATGATCGAGGAGCTGGCCCGCATCCCCGCGGACGCCGAGCCGGCCTCCGAGTTCCGCTACCGCAACGCGGTCGTGGACCCCGACACGCTGTACGTCGCGGTCTCCCAGTCCGGTGAGACGTACGACGTGCTCGCCGCCGTGCAGGAGCTCAAGCGCAAGGGCGCGCGGGTCTTCGGCGTGGTCAATGTGGTGGGTTCGGCGATCGCCCGGGAGGCGGACGCCGGGATCTACGTCCACGCGGGCCCCGAGGTCTGCGTCGTCTCGACCAAGTGCTTCACCAACACCACGGTCGCCTTCGCGCTGCTCGCGCTGCACCTGGGCCGCACCCGCGACCTCTCGGTGCGCGACGGCAAGCGGATCATCGAGGGCCTGCGCAGGCTGCCCGACCAGATCACCGAGATCCTCAAGCAGGAGGAGCAGATCAAGGAGCTGGCCGAGCTGTACGCCGACGCCCGCTCGATGCTCTTCATCGGCCGGGTCCGCGGCTACCCGGTCGCCCGCGAGGCCTCCCTCAAGCTCAAGGAGGTCTCGTACATCCACGCCGAGGCCTACCCCGCCTCCGAGCTGAAGCACGGCCCGCTGGCCCTGATCGAGCCCGCGCTGCCGACGGTCGCGATCATCCCGGACGACGACCTGCTGGAGAAGAACCGCGCCGCGCTGGAGGAGATCAAGGCGCGCGAGGGCAAGATCCTCGCGGTGGCCCACCGGGACCAGGAGAAGGCCGATCAGACGATCCTCGTCCCGAAGAACGAGGACGAGCTCGACCCGATCCTGATGGGCATCCCCCTCCAGCTCCTCGCCTACCACACGGCGAAGGCCCTGGGCCGCGACATCGACAAGCCGAGGAACCTGGCGAAGTCGGTGACGGTCGAGTAGAAGACGTGACGAAGGCGCCCCTGCCCCTTGGGAACACCAAGGAGCAGGGGCGCCTTCGTATCGGCTGCCACCTCGACCCACACCTGCATACGCAAAGAGGCCGGTGACCGCATTGCTGCAGGTCACCGGCCTCTTATGAGGAGGGTGAGTGACGGGACTCGAACCCGCGGCATCCTGGACCACAACCAGGTGCTCTACCAGCTGAGCTACACCCACCATGACTGGCGCTTGGAAACTTGTCGTTTCCCCGACCGGCCGAGAAGAAGTCTACAGGGTCCGAGGGGGTGCTCGCGCACACGTTTTCGCGCGGCCCCCCAGCGGACCCCGAACGGCCTCCGGGCGGACCCGGGACGGCCTGCGCCGTCGGCTACTTCGCCGCCGGCAGCACGTGCTTCGCCGCGATCGCCCGCGCCGTCTCGGAGTCCGGTCCCGGCTGCGGGACGAAGACGGCCTCGCGGTAGTAGCGCAGTTCGGCGATGGACTCGCGGATGTCGGCGAGCGCCCGGTGGTTGCCGTTCTTCTCCGGGCTGTTGAAGTACGCCCTCGGGTACCAGCGGCGGGCCAGCTCCTTGACCGAGGAGACGTCCACGATCCGGTAGTGCAGCCAGCCCTCCAGCGTCGGCATGTCCCGCAGCAGGAAGCCGCGGTCGGTGCCGACCGAGTTGCCGCACAGCGGAGCCTTGCCGGGCTCCTTCACATGCTCCTTGATGTACGCCAGGACCTGCTCCTCGGCGTCCTCAAGGGTCGTACCGTTCGGGAGCTCGGCGAGCAGCCCGGACGCGGTGTGCATCTGACGCACCACCTCCGGCATCGTCTCCAGCGCCCGCTCCGGCGGGCGGATGACGATGTCCACCCCCTCGCCGAGTACGTTCAGCTCGGAGTCGGTGACGAGGGCGGCCACCTCGATGAGAGCGTCGTCGGACAGCGAGAGGCCGGTCATCTCGCAGTCGATCCACACCATGCGATCGTTCATGCGACCACCCTAAGGCGGACCTCGCCTTTTGGATGCCCCGCGGCGGCCCGGAAGTCGGTGGAGCGGCGGGGACGAGTCGGTGGAGCGGTGGGGACGAAGCAAGGGGGTACGGAGTCTGGACCCCGTACCCCCTCACCCCGGCCTTGCGGCCGCGGAACTCCGCTCAGCTTCCGGAACGCGGTCCCGGAAGCAGCGTCATCGCCCCGGCCGCGGCCGTGCGCCTGCTCTGCATCGGCACCCCGTTGTCCCGCTCGGCGTGCAGCACCGAGGGCATCGCGGCCAGCGGCCCCGGACCCGGCAGCCCCGCGGGCGGCAACGGCTGCCCGGCCGACTGCTGGAGCGCGGCCTCCGCCTCACCCTGCTTGTCGGCACCGGGCCGACGGGCCCGGTACGCGGCCCGGTACGCGGCGGGCGAGGAGCCGAGCTGGCGGCGGAAGTGCCCGCGCAGCGCGACCGGCGAGCGGAACCCGCACCGGCCGGCCACCTCGTCCACCGAGTAGTCCGACGTCTCCAGCAGCCGCTGCGCCTGGAGCACCCGCTGGGTGATCAGCCACTGCAACGGCGCGCTCCCGGTGAGCGAACGGAACCTGCGGTCGAACGTACGACGGCTCATGTACGCGCGTGCCGCCAGCGTCTCCACGTCGAACTGCTCGTGGAGGTGCTCCAGCGCCCAGGCGACGACCTCGGCGAGCGGGTCGGCGCCGATCTCCTCGGGTAAAGACCGATCGAGGTAGCGCTCCTGACCGCCCGAACGGCGCGGCGGGACCACCAGCCGGCGGGCCAGCGCGCCGGCCGCCTCATTGCCGTGGTCCGTCCGCACGATATGCAGACAGAGATCGATTCCGGCCGCCGTACCCGCGGAGGTCAGCACGTCGCCGTCGTCGACGAACAGCTCCCGCGGATCGACGTGCACCGACGGATAGCGCTTGGCCAGCGTCGGCGCGTACATCCAGTGGGTGGTCGCCGGGCGGCCGTCGAGCAGCCCGGCGGCCGCGAGCACGAACGCGCCGGTGCACAGCCCTACGATGCGGGCGCCCTCTTCATGCGCCCGGCGCAGTGCGTCGAGCGCCTCCTCGGGCGGTGGCGCGGTGATCGAGCGCCAGGCCGGTACGACGACCGTTCCGGCGCGGGCGATCGCCTCCAGCCCATGCGGTGCGGTGAGTTCGAGACCGCCGGTGGTCCGCAGCGGACCTTCCTCGCCGCCGCACACCAGCAGTCGGTAGCGCGGCACCCCGGCGTCCTGGCGGTCGATGCCGAACACCGACAGCGGTATGGAACTCTCGAAGATGGGGCCGCCGCTGAACAGCAGCACCGCGACGATCTCCTTGCGGCGACGCCCGGACAGTTTCCGGACAGCGGCTTCCGGCGCGGCAGTGGAGTCGTGGCTCATACTGCTAAGCCCCCCTCGGTGGTCGCGGCTCCTCGGTTGTGTCGCTCCTGCACGTTTCCCCTCGGTCCTGCACGAGTCCCCCGCCGTAAAGACAGTCAAGATCGAAATCTACTGGGTCCCGCGGACACACGGTGACCAGTTCCAAATGCGGCACATTGTCGACATGACAACTTGGCGTGAAGCATTCGATCACGAAGCGTTGCACTCGTGGGCCGTGCAGGGAAGTGCGCCTCCCGGCAGTGGCCAAACCGCGTAGGGTGCGCAGCGCCCCGTGGACCCTTTCCGTGCAGGTGGAACGGGGGTTGAGGGGTGGTGGGGACCCCACTTGGGCGATATCAAGAAGTTGGCTGAAAAGAAGCGCTCGGAGGCGCGGAAACCGGTCAGTCGACCGGTGTCCGCTCCCGGGTGTGACGTCCACCTCTTTGCACGCCGCAACGCCCGCCGCCCCGGGCGCCGTTACGGCCCTCGCCCCGGCCGCCGTCCCGCCCGGCCGCCCGCGTCCCGGCGCGCCGTGATCCACGCCCCCGGCGCCCGCCCGCACCCCGGCGTGCGCCGCGCCGCGCCCCGCGCTCCGAACGTCGTAGCAGAAGCCGGCACGCGCTCGTGACGGCGGCCAGGCCCAGCGCGGTGCCGGTGGCGCCGGCGAGCGAGGTGCCGTACCAGAGCAGGACCACCGGGACGAGGACGCAGGTGAAGGCGGCCCAGCGGATCAGCTCGCCCGTGCTGTCCTGTGCGCCGGGCTCCTCATGGCGGGACCGGGGTCCGGACATCTCGTACTCCCTGAGGCGAACCGTGTCGGCCGGTGGCTCCTGGTGGCTCCCCGTGGCGGTGGCTCACCCCCTTCAACGCCCGGCCGACCGGTCGGTCACCGGCCGTGCGTCCGCGAACGCTGTGCAAAGCGCCTGTACGGGGCAGCGAGCATTGCGTAACGGGCGCGGCTCGTGCATGCTCCGGTGAACCCCTACGGATGTCGGGGTGCCGCTCACGGAGCGTGCAAGGGATCTGGGCTCGGGAGGCGTGCCGCCGTACCCTTGGGGGTATGGGGTGGGGAAGATGTTTCCCGGACACAGCTCCGCCGCACACTGTCGTCCCATCCCATAAAGGATCACAACGCCGAGACAGCCATGGCCGGTCACGAATACTCCGAACCCGCGGACCGCAAGCGACCGGTCGCCGATCCCACGGCGACCGATCCCCAGGCGGCCGAAGAGTCACGTCATTCCTGCGACCCCGCCTTCCGGCACGGAGTCGTCGTCGGCTTCGACGGCTCCACCTCCAGTGAGCGCGCCCTCGCGTACGCGATCGGCATGGCGCACCGTTCCCACTCCGGTCTGATCATCGTGCATGTCGCCAACCGGTTGCCCACCACGGTATGGGCGGGCTGCGAGCCACCGGTCTTCGTGGACGTGCCGGATCACCGTACGGAGGTGCTCGGCCTCGAACTCGCCTGTGCGGACTATCTGTCCGAGGTGCCCTGGATCCTCGTCGAGCGTGGCGGTGACATCTGCCATGAACTCGAGGAGGTGGGGCGGGAGTACGAGGCGGACGCGATCGTCGTCGGCTCCACGCACGGCATCGTGGGCCGCATCTTCGGCTCCGTAGCGGGCCGCCTCGCCCGCCGCGCACGGCGACCGGTGATCGTCATCCCCTGAGGGGCTCCCCTGAGAGCACCCTCGGCCTCGGCCGGCTCGAAGAAGTGACGACCGACGTCGTCACTCTCCAGGTGGACTCCGGGTATCCCAGGGTTCAAGCCTTGTACGAGGGTCGGGGCTACCGCAAGGCGGCTCCCTACGACGACGCCCGCACCACCAGCTCCGTCGGCAGTACCGCGTGCCGTCGTTCGCCCCGGCGCAGTCCCGAGGGGCGTTTGTCGGATATCTCGGTCAGCAGGAGGTCGATCATGGCGCGGCCCATGTTGTCGATGGGCTGGCGGACGCTGGTCAGGGGCGGGTCCATGTGGCGGGCGATGGCGGAGTCGTCGTAGCCGACGAGGGCGACGTCGTCGGGGATGCGCAGCCCGGACTCGCGCAGGACCTGGCGGGCGCCCGCGGCCGTGACGTCGGAGCCGGCGAAGACGGCGTCCAGGTCGGGGCGGCGGGACAGCAGGGCGGACATCGCCTTGCGGCCGCCCTCCTCGGTGAAGTCGCCCGGTTCTATGAGGAGTTCGTCCACCTCGTGGCCCGCCGCGCGCAGGGCGTCGCGGTAGCCGTCGACACGGCGGCGGGCCACGAGGTGGAC
>NZ_MUNF01000308.1:2914-3047 GCF_002154555.1 Streptomyces murinus | reverse complement strand
CTCGGCCGCCCAGACGGCGGCCGGTACCGTCGGCGGCCTCGCCCTCGGCACCCTCGTCTACCGGGCCACCGGCTCCCCGCTGCTGTCCGCGGTGAGCATGTTCGGCCCCTCTCTGGCCCAAGTCCTCGGCGCC
>NZ_MUNF01000308.1:0-2870 GCF_002154555.1 Streptomyces murinus | reverse complement strand
GCCCGGACTGCCGGTCGGCGCGGTCTTCGCCGTGCTGCTCGCGATGGGCTTGGTGGCCTCGCTCGGCGGCGGGGTCCGCTGGGGCCTGCTGAACGAGATCCTCGCCAAGGGCGGCTATCTGCCCGGGCGTTCGGTGTTCAACATGATGAGCGGCCTGACCCAGATCGCCGGATTCGCCACCGGCGGCGCCCTGCTGGCCGCGCTGTCGCCCCGCGTCTGCCTGCTGCTGTCGGCGGCCCTGTACCTGACGGCCGCCCTCGCGCTGCGCCTCGGCCTGTCCGCCCGCCCGCCGCGCAGCGCGGGCCGCCCCTCCGCCTCGGCCACCTGGCGCGCCAACTCCACCCTGTGGTCGGACCGTTCGCGCCGCCTCACCTATCTGGGCCTGTGGCTCCCGAACGGCATGGTCGTCGGCTGCGAGTCCCTGTACGTGTCGTACGCCCCGCACGCGGCCGGCACCCTGTTCGCCTGCGGGGCGCTCGGGATGTTCGCCGGGGACGTCACGGTGGGCCGGCTGCTGCCGCCCGGGGTGCGCCGGCGGCTGGCGACACCGCTGCTGCTCCTGCTCGCCGTGCCCTATCTGGCGTTCGCCGTCCATCCGCCGCTGCCGCTCGCCGCGCTCTGTGTCACCCTCGCCTCCGCCGGCTTCGGCGCGAGCCTTGTGCAGCAGGAGCGGCTGATGGACCTCACCCCCGGCGAACTCGCGGGCCAGGCCCTCGGGTTGCACTCCTCCGGCATGCTGACCATGCAGGGCGTGAGCGCGGCGGCCGCGGGCGCGGTGGCCCAACTGACCACCCCGGCCACGGGGATGGCCCTGATGGCGGCGGGCTCGGTGGCCGTGACCCTCGTACTGGCCGCGGCGGGCCGCCGTACCCCCCGCCCGCTGATCACCCCTGCGCCGGCGGCGGTGGAAGGGTCTGCTCGGTCCAGATGACCTTGCCGGTGGGGGTGTAGCGGGTGCCCCAGCGCAGGGTCATCTGGGCGATGATGAACAGCCCCCGGCCGCCCTCGTCATCGCTCGCCGCGTGCCGCAGATTCGGGGTGGTGTGCCCAGTGTCGGAGACCTCGCAGGTCAGGGTGCGGTCCCGGATCAGACGCACCTGGATGGGGCCGCCGACATAGCGGATGGCGTTGGTGACGAGCTCGCTGACGATGACCTCGGTGGTGAACGCCAGCTCGTCAAGGCCCCAGTCGTCCAGCTGCTTGCTGACGCTGCTGCGCAGGGCGGCGACCGCGGCCGGATCGGCGGCCGGCTCCCACTGGGCGAGCCGGGTCCGGTCGAGCAGCCGGGTGCGGGCCAGCAGCAGCGTCGCGTCCTCGTCCACTGCGCCGGTCAGCATCGCGCTCACCGTCTGCTCGCACAGCTCGGTCAGGGACCTCCGAGGGCTGGTCAGGGATCCCCGAGGGCCGGTGAGGGATCCCCGATGGCCGGTGAGGGAGTCGGCGAGCCGGCGCACCCCCGCGTCCTGCTGATCGGCCGCCTGGAGCAGCCCGGCGGTGAACAGCGCGAGGACACTGCCGGGGGCGAGCCGCAGCTCGGTGTTCTGATACGGCGGGCCGCCGACCCCCAGCGGCGGCCCCGGCGGCACGTCGAGGCACCGGGCGACCCCCGTGTCCCCGGCCACCAGCACCGGCGGCGGACCGCCCGCGCGCGCCATGCTGCACCATCCGGAGACCGGGTCGTACACCGCGTACAGGCAAGTCACCATCGCCTCGTCGGCGGGGGGCGGGGCATGGCCGGGCACCGGGGCGGTGCTGCTCGGGGCGGGCGCGCGCTCCTGGGCGGTCTGCTCGGCGAGGTCGTCGAGCCGGGTGAGGACCTCGTCCGGGGACAGGTCGAGGCGGGCGAGGACCCGCAGTCCGGTGCGCAGCCGGCCCATGGTCGCGGCGGCGGGCAGCCCGTGCCCGAGCACGTCCCCGACGACCAGGCCCACCCGGGTGCCGGACAGCGGGATCACGTCGTACCAGTCGCCGCCCACCCCGGACCCGTTGTCGGCGGGCAGATAGCGGCTCGCCGTCTCGCACGCGGTCTGCGGGGGCAGCCGGCCCGGCAGCAGGCTGCGCTGTAGCTTGAGCGCCGTGCTGTGCCCCCGGGTGACGACCGGCAGCAGCAGGAAGCCGATCGCGAGGGTGCCGAGCCCGAGGACGGTCACCCCGCCGACCCGCCCGACCACGGGGAGGTCGACGGTGCTCGCGCCGTACCCCGGTTCGGCGTAGACGACGAAGGCGGCGTACCCGAACAGCAGCACCATGAGCAGCCCCCCGAGCCCCGGCATCAGGCCCTTGCAGATCAGGTCGTGGGGGCTGCGGGTGAGGACCTTGCGGTGATACCAGAGGCAGGCGAAGCCGGTCAGGCCGTACTGGAAGGCGATCGCGAGGCCGACGGAGTCGACCGAGTCGGCGAGGACGTTGCGGCTGAACGACGACAGCAGGACGAGCAGCGCGATGGAGGCCACGCCCATGCCGAGCGTGGCCCAGGTCGGGGTGAGGAACCTGCGGTGCACCCGGGCGAACCGGGCGGGCACCGCCTTGTGCACGGCCATCGAGAAGACGGTCCTGGCCAGCGGCAGGATGGTGGTCTGCGCGGAGGCCAGCGCCGAGGTCAGCACCATCAGGATCAGCAGCCGGGACAGGAACAGCCCGGTGCCGCCGCTGCCGAAGACCGCTTCCCCGAGCCCCGAGAACACATCGTCGTGGTGATCGGCGTTGCCGAGCCCGATACCGGTGGTGCCGACGCCCGCGAAGGACTGCGCGGCGGTGGCGACCAGCCCGTACATGACCAGCAGCAGCACGGGGGACAGCACGGCGGCCCGGCCGGGGATCCGGGTGCTGTCGACGGTCTCCTCGTTGACGGACACCGCGGTGTCCCAGCC
>NZ_MUNF01000307.1 GCF_002154555.1 Streptomyces murinus | reverse complement strand
CGATCTCGCGGCGCAGGACGCTGCGCATGGTCCGGTGGTCGGTGTGCGCCATGTTTCCCCCATGTGTGCGCGGTCGATCAATGCTCTCTCACCGTAACCGTCGGCACTGACAATGCCCGGTGCGAGCGCTCTGACCTGCGACTTTCCTGGGCATGGGGCGGCCCCGGGCCCACCGTCGTCATCGGTGGGGCCGGGGCCGTCCGCACACGGGGGCGGGTGTCAGCCGCGTTTGCGGGCCAGTTCCTCGTAGAAGGCGAGCAGCGTGAGGTCGTCGATGGAGCCGGGGTTGACCGCCTTCTCCAGCGGGGTGCCCTGGAGGAGGCGCTTGACCGGGACCTCGATGCGCTTGCCGGTGAGAGTGTGCGGGACGCCGGGCACCTCGATGATCTCGTCGGGGACGTGGCGCGGCGAGAGGTGTTCGCGGATGGCCCGCTTGACCTTGTCGAGGAGCGTGTCGTCCAGGCTGGCGCCCGGGGCGAGGTGCACGAACAGCGGCATCCAGTAGCCGCCGTCGGGCTGTTCGATGCCAATGACCAGGGATTCCTTGATCTCGGGCAGGCGTTCGACCACCTCGTAGATGTCGGCGGAGCCCATGCGGACGCCCTGCCGGTTGAGGGTGGAGTCGGAGCGGCCGTGGATGATCACGGTGCCGCGCCCGGTGCGGGTGATCCAGTCGCCGTGGCGCCAGACGCCGGGGTAGGTGTCGAAGTAGCTGTCGTGGTACCGGCTGCCGTCGGGGTCGTTCCAGAAGCGGATCGGCATGGACGGCATGGGCTGGGTGACGACGAGTTCGCCCACCTCGTCCACGAGGGGTTCGCCCGCGGGGTCCCAGGCCTGGAGGTCGGTGCCGAGGGCGGGGGCCTGGAGTTCGCCGGTGTACACGGGCAGGGTGGGTACGCCGCCCGCGAAGCAGGAGCAGACGTCGGTGCCGCCGCTGACGGAGGCGATCCAGAGGTCCTCGCCGACCTCGTCGTGCAGCCAGCGGAAGCCGTCGGGCGGCAGCGGGGAGCCGGTGGTGGCGACGCACTTGACGGCGGAGATGTCGTAGTCGCGGGACGGGTGGACGCCGGCCTTGCGGCAGGCCATGACGTAGGCGGCGGAGGTGCCGTAGAGGGTGGCTCCGGTGCGTTCGGCGACCTTCCACTGGGCGCCGGTGTCGGGGTAGCCGGGACTGCCGTCGTACAGGACGATCGTCGTACCCGTGAGCAGGCCGGAGACGAGGAAGTTCCACATCATCCAGCCGGTCGAGGTGTACCAGAAGAAGCGGTCCTCGGGGCCGAGGTCGCAGTGCAGGCCCAGCTGCTTGAGGTGTTCGACCAGGATGCCGCCCTGGGACTGGACGATGGCCTTGGGCAGGCCGGTCGTACCGGAGGAGTAGAGCACCCACAGCGGGTGGTCGAAGGGGACCTGTTCGAAGACGGGCGCGGTGTCGCCGGAGGTCACGGCGGACCATTCGAGGGCGCCCTCGGGTGCCTCGGTGCCGAGCAGCGGGATGTGCACGACGGCCCGCAGGGTGGGCAGTTCGCGGCGCAGTTCGGCGACGGTCTCGCGGCGGTCGTGCTCCTTGCCGCCGTAGCGGTAGCCGTCGACGGTGAACAGGACGACGGGTTCGACCTGCTGGAAGCGGTCGAGGACGGAGCGGGCGCCGAAGTCGGGGGCGCAGGAGGTCCACACGGCGCCGACGGAAGCGGTGGCGAGGAGGGCGACGACGGCCTGCGGGATGTTGGGCAGGTAGCCGCTGACGCGGTCGCCGGGGCGTACGCCGAGGGCGCGCAGTTCGGCGGCGAGCGAGCCGACCTGGCCGCGCAGTTCGGCCCAGGTGACGGGGCGTGGCTCGTGGGTCTCGTCCACGTACAGCAGCGCGGGCTCGTCGGGGCGGTCCTCGGCCGCGCGCAGGGCGTGTTCGGCGTAGTTGAGGGTGGCGCCGGGGAACCACTGGGCACCGGGCATCGCGCGGTCGCCGAGGACCTGGGTGTACGGGGTGGAGAAGCGGACATCGAACCACTCGGTGACGGCCTTCCAGAAGGCGTCCAGATGGTCGACGGACCAGCGGTGCAGTGCGGCGTAGCCGCCGTCGGCCGGGGCCCCGTGGTGGGCGGCGGCCCACGCCTGGAACGCGGTGATGCGTGCCTGGGCGATCCGCGCGGGATCGGGCTGCCAGAGCGGCTGGGGGTTCGCGGTCGACATGGGGCGGCTCCCGGACTGTACGCGTCGTGTGCGTCGGTCCGCGCACGGCTGGGTGTGCGCGTGACGCGGCTGACAGGGACGATGCCATGTGATCGACTTCCGCACCAGGGTGAGCTTCATATCATCCGTCTGGTCATCCGTCTGATGACGTCTGGTGAAACTCGTCCGGCCGGTGAAACGGCGGGTCCGGCAGAGGTGAACGGAAATTGAACGGCACGCGGGCGCGGGGCGCTCGGTGGCAGGGTGAGCAGCATGGACGGTCGTGACCTGGTGCGTTCGGTGCGTGTGATCGGTTCGGGACGAGCTGCGAGGGGGGTGCGGGCGGCGTGGCGCAGACGGCGGATCGACGCCGCCGGGCTGCCCCGGCGGGGGGCGGAGCGGGCGCGGGTGCCCGGTCAGGTGGAGAGCGCCGAGCCGGGGCCCGGCGGTGGGGTGATCCGGTTCAGCCGGTCGGAGCTGCGGATCATGGTGGCGGTGAACGGCGCGGTGTTCTGGGGCTGGGACGGGACGGCGCCGGGGCCGTCGTACGCGCTGGCGGGGAGCGGCCCCGAGCCGGATCCGCGGGCGGTCCTGGAGCCGGACAAGGACGGCGGCTGGCGGGTGGTGGCCGAGCGGGTGACGGTCGTCGTCTCGCGGCACGGCGCGGTGGAGGTGTGCACGCCGGGTGGTGTGGTGCTGCGCCGGGAGCTGCCGCCGCGCTGGTGGGAGCCGGTCGAGGGGGGCGCAGGGCGGTGGATGCAGCGTGCGGAGGTGGCGGCGGACGCCCGGTTCTTCGGGCTCGGCGGGCGCGCGTCCGGGCCGCGGCTGCGCGACGGGTCGTACCGGCTGTGGAACACCGATCCCGGAGGTTCGTTCGCACCGGGTGACGATCCGCTGTATCTGACCATGCCGGTGCAGCTGGTGGTGGCGGACGCGGGGACGCATCTGATGTTCTACGACACCACGTGGGACGGCACGGCGGTGCTGCGCGAGGGCGAGGAGGGCGCGGGGTCCGGGCACGACCGGGCGGGGCGCTGCGAGCTGCGGATGGACGGCGGGCCGCTGCGCTGCTGGGTGATGGTGGGGCCGCTGGCGCGGGTGCTGCTCACCTGGGCCTCGCTGACGGGGGCGCCCGCGCTGCCGCCGGCCTGGGCGCTCGGGCATCAGCACGCGCGGTGGGGGTTCGGCAGCGAGCAGGAGGTGCGCCGGATCGTCGCGGGCTATCAGGAGCGCGGACTGCCGCTGGACGCCGTGCATCTGGACATCGACCACTACGACGGCCACCGGGTCTTCACCGTGGACCGGGAGCGGTTCCCGAAGCTGCCGGTGCTCGCGGAGGAGCTGCGGCGGGACGGGATCCGGCTGGTCTCGGTCGTGGATCCGGCGGTGAAGGCGGCGCCGGGGGACCCGGTGTACGACGGCGGCACGGCGGTGGACGCGTTCGTGCGGGACGCCTCGGGGCGGCCGGTGCGGGGGGTGGTGTGGGCCGGTGAGTCGGTGTACCCGGACTTCACGCATCCGCGGGTGCGTCAGTGGTGGGGCGGGCTGTACGAGGAGCGTCTTGAGCAGGGGTTCGCCGGGTTCTGGCACGACATGAACGAGCCGGTGTCCTTCAACGCCTTCGGCGAGCCGACGCTGCCGCGCTCGGCCCGGCACGCGCTGGAGGGGCGCGGCGGGGACCATCGCGAGGCGCACAACGTGTATGGGCTGTGCATGGCGCGCGCGGGATACGAGGGGCTGCGCGAACTGGCGCCCCAGGAGCGGCCGTTCCTGCTTACGCGGTCGGGCTGGGCGGGGATGCAGCGGTACGGCGGCACATGGTCGGGCGATGTGGCGACGGGCTGGCCGGGGTTGCGGGCGTCGCTGTCGCTGGTGCTGGGGCTCGGGCTGTGCGGGGTGCCGTACTCGGGCCCGGATGTCGGCGGCTTCGACGGCAGTCCGTCACCGGAGTTGTATCTGCGGTGGTTCCAACTCGGCGCGTATCTCCCGCTGTTCCGCACGCATGCGAGTCTCCGGGCCGGGCGGCGTGAGCCGTGGGAGTTCGGGTCGGAGGTGCTGGAGCACGCGCGGGCGGCGCTGCTCGAACGCCGGCGGCTGCTGCCGTACTTCGTGACGCTCTCCCATCTGGCCCGGCGCACCGGGGCGCCCTATGTGCGGCCGGTGTGGTGGAGCGCACCGGAGGACCGGGCCCTGCGCGACTGCGAGGACACGTTTCTGCTGGGTGACAGTCTGCTGGTGGCACCGGTGCTGGAGGCGGGCGCGGACCGGCGCGTGGTGCGGCTGCCGCGGGGGCGCTGGTACGACACCACGACGGAACGGGTCTACGAGGGCCCCGGACAGGTCCTGGTGGACGCGCCGCTGTCCCGGATACCGGTGTTCGCACGGGCGGGCGCGGTGCTGCCGGTGCGCGGCGACTCCGGCCTCGAACTGGAGACCTGGGCCCCGGCCCCCGGCCGGACCGGCGGCGGCCTGGTGATACGGGACGCGGGCGACGGCTGGGACGTACCGGAGATGGAACGCTATGTGTCCCGCCACCAGGGCGGGAAGGTGGCGGTCACCCGGGAGGGCGAGGACGGGGTGAGCGAGCCGGAGTGGCCGGTGCGGGTACGGGGACTCGGGTGAGCCAGGCACGGCTTGTTCGGGCGGGATTGCCCGGGTGGTTTCCGTCGCTCCGTCGCTCCGTCGCTCCGTGTCAGCGGCCCGGCTGGTCCGAGCCGGTGGTGGAATCGGGTGGATCGTCAGGAGCATCCTCTCCGGATGCGGGTCCGCATCGTCGGTGGGGACGCTCATGCTCGGCAGTCGTACGGTGATCTGCCGAGCGCCTCGCAGACGAACTCGCCCGCGGCGAGACGCACATCGTCCGTGATGCCGCTCTGGCCGAGCTGCTGTGCGGCGGCCTGCGCCCGGGCGTCGACCTCGGGGGTGAAGCAGTGCGGGTTCTGGAGGATGGCGTCGGCCACCGCCCGCGCCTTGAGGAGCCGCTGCGCGTCATCCGTGTGCGGCTCCTGCTTCGTCCACTCGTCGACGAGGCCTTCCGCCGCGTGTCGGGACGCGGCACACGACGGGGCCGCCGAACCGTGGGTCCGCACTCCCACCTCGTACCCCCCGGCTGCCAGCAGAACGGCCCCGACCGCGGCCAGGGTGAGGATCCACTGTCTTCTCATGAAGCCTCACGGTATGGCCAACGCCCCTTCCCGGTAAGGGGCGTTGCGACTGGGCAGCCGGGTGGGGGTCAGATGTAGCGGCCCTCGAAGAAGGCTCGGACCGCGGCGCTGTGGAGGGGGAAGGCGAGGTCCTCGGGGCGGCGCAGGAGGTGCCAGCCCTCTGTCTCGGGGGTGGGGG